>JBDSMX010000281.1:0-3288 GCA_039915645.1 Gemmatimonadales bacterium
CTTGAAGTCGTACTCACCGGCCTTCTTGACGGCAAAAAACTCGGCGGTCCCGCGATTGAGGCGGTGGCGACCAAGCGACTTGAGCGCGTCCACATCTTCAGGTGACAGGTCCATCGAGCTCTCCGTATCGAGTGCGTTGGCAATGGCGTTCCGCGGCAGGTACACTCGAGAAGTTTACTCCAGCGGCTTCGCAACCGCGATGGCCTCGATCGAAAAGAGCAGCCCCTTCGGGAGGGCCACCACTGGGACAGACCGCGCCGGCGGCGCTACCGGAAAGAATTCCAGGAAGAGTTCGTTAAGCTTCCCGAACGCCACCGGATCGGCAACGAAACAGGTCACCTTCACGACGCAGTCGAGGCCGCTTCCGGCATCGTCGAGCAAGGCGCCGAGATTGAG
Organism: Gemmatimonadales bacterium; assembly: GCA_039915645.1. GTDB lineage: Bacteria > Gemmatimonadota > Gemmatimonadetes > Gemmatimonadales > GWC2-71-9 > Palsa-1233. Next base: position 397 of record JBDSMX010000281.1, read on the forward strand.
AATTGCCTGACGTGCCTGGGCCTCGAAGGTGGAGCCCGCGACCTGACCCGTCGCCGGATCGATTCCCGGTTGCCCGGCAGTGAAAATCAATTCGCCAACGCGCACTGCCTGCGAGTAGGGGCCGATGCTCGGTATGCGATCACTCGCAATGACTTCTTTGCGTGGTACCACGGTGGTCCTCGGCGCAAGTGTTGGGACCCCGAGATGCGCAGGGCGACAGCACGATCGGACAGCGGGCGCCAGCGGCCTTCCCGGTCCCGCACCGATTGCACTAGCTTCAGCCATGCAATCCAACGTCACTAGTCAATCGTTGCCTCGCCCCCGTCTCCCGGCATCGCGAATGATGGTGTGGTCGAGCATCGTCGCGCTCCTGCTCACGGCATCAGCACGCGCGGCGGGGGCGCAGGAGGTCACCGCCGATCAGCGGGCGGTGATCGCCGTCGCCGATTCCGTCCTGGTCGCCGTGTCCCGCGCAGACAACGCCACACTCCACCGCCTCACTCTCGATTCTGCCGTGGTGGGCGGAGCCGGGGTCCGCGGCACCTCGCTGCGAACCTGGGCACTCTACATCAATCGCAAGACGGCCGACTTCACCGAGCGAGGCTTCGGCGCCACCGCGATGGTGCAGGATCGCCTCGCTCAGGTCTGGATGCCATATGATCTCTATGTCGGCAAGGCCTGGTCGCACTGCGGCGTCGACGCCTTCACGCTGACAAAGGGCCCAACCGGTTGGCGTGTCGCGTCGCTGATCTATACCCTTGAACAGCCACCCGCATGCAGCAAGCATCCGGCAGGCCCGCCAACACCGTAGTGGCGAGCGTGGTGCGCCGCTATGGTGCGGTGGCCCCCTCGTTCCGGATCAGTCGGTCGATGGTAGCCGCAATGACAACGCCCACGGCGTAGCAGAGCAGATCAGTCCAGAGGAAGCCGCTCCCCAGCACCAGTGCACCAAACCGGGTATCGCGGATCGCATCGATCCAGGGCGCGTGATAGAGCTGGCTGCACTCGACCGCCACGCTCACTGCCAGCGCCCCGGCCGCAAGCCGCACCGTACTCGCGCGCCGCCATCCCAGCGCCAGCAGCCAGAACACGAGCATCGCCCAAAGTGTGTCGCCGCCGAAGCGTGCGAAGAATTCTGGAAAGAACGCCGGATAGCGGCGCGAGGCGAGGCCGGCGCCTATCGTGGCAACGGCGAACGCGGCATACTGGGGAATCGAGCGCGCGCGAATGGCGGCTCCTGGGTTGGCAAGTGACGGTGCCGCTACGCTCCGGCACCGCGGAAAACGTAACCGGGGTAACGATCGCCCGCCGTGGCCGCCTCGGTAAGATCGAGATCCACAGTGACGAATGGAGAGTGGGCCGAAGTGGTCGCGAGCACTTCTCCCGATGGTGCGATGATCCAGCCGCACCCGCCACATGCGCCGCTCGGCTCGACCCGGTTTGATGAGATCGAGAATGCCCCGGAACGTACCGCTGCCACCGTCCCGGCGGCGAGCCACTTCGCCCGGGTCCCGGCTCCGGTAGCGCGTGGCGAGAGAATCAACTCCACACCCTGCTCCGCATATCCGGCATAGGTCTCGAGCGCCCAGAGTTCGGTGCAGATGTTCAGGCCGAAGGAGAGTGGCCCCGCGCGAAAGGCCGGGAAGACCGGATCGCCGCGATCAAACCAGCGTCGCTCCCATCCCCCCGGCTCGTCGGGCATGAAGTATTTGCGACGCAACGGCCGCACGCCGCCGGCTGGAGACCAGAGAAACCCCTCATTGTATCGCGCGCCCCCGACGCTCCACGGTCGGGTACCCACCACGTCCTGCGCGTGCAGTTCGCCAAGCAGTGCCATCCAGCTCTCGCCGACGAGTTCGGCCCGGGCCCAGCGCACCGGGTCAAATTGTTCGTGTTCCCAGAGCGGTTCGACCATGCCGAGTTCGGGGAGCAGGACGAGTTCCGACTGCTCGCGCCAGGTATGCGCGCAGAGCCCGGCCCACGCCGATTCGAGCGCGGCCGGGTCATGCGGCAACTCACAGACAGTGACGCGCATCCGCGACTACCAGATCCGCACCCGCGCATCAGGCGCGAGATAGAATCGGTCGCCCGGCACCACGCCGAAGGCATCGTACCACGCATCGAGATTTCGCACCGTCAGGACGCGATAGCTCTCGGGTGCGTGATCGGTGGCGGACTGCGCGCGCAGACCCGCATCGCTGAAACGCACCCGGTATCCTTGAGCAAACGCCAGGAAGAACTCTCGATCATTGCGTCGGACATATGCCTTGTCACGAGCGCGTGGCCCCATCGCCTGGCGGTAGGCATCAAAGGCGGCAGTGAGGCCGGCGATGTCGGCCATATTCTCCGACTTGCCGATTTCTCCATCGATCCGAACGCCCGGAACAGGCTCGTACTCGGAGAATTGGCGCACCAGTGGTACGCCCATGGCCTCGAAGCGGGCCTTGTCCTCGCTGCTCCACCAAGTGTGCATCGCCCCATCAATCTCGTAGTCCGCGCCAAGCCGATCGACGAAATGCACAATGTCGTGCCCGATGATGGCGCCAATTGAGCCATAGATCGCGGCATCCGAGGCGCTCGGATCGTACTTGGGCGGTTGCAACAGGGCAGCGGAGAAGTCGTACGCGTTCTGCTGAAAATTGAGCAGCGCACCGGGGGTCTGTGGCGGAATCAGCCATTCGGATTTTTGCGCCGGCTGCCCCAGTCGCGCGAGATTCTGGCGCAGGTTCCGGTCGGCGACACGCCGCAGGTTCCCCACCGCGTCGGCAGAATCAATGCGGAGATCTGTCATGGCAGGCCAGCGATCGGGATAGCCGATCCCTACGTAGAGGCCGCGAACCTTGGCGAGCGCCTTGGCCTTCGTCGCCGGCGACATCCACGTTGCCGCCTCGA
>JBDSMX010000004.1:0-16968 GCA_039915645.1 Gemmatimonadales bacterium
CGCACCTGGGCCGGACTCCGCCCCGGCACTCCCGACGGACTCCCGATCATCGGCCCCGAGCCGCGCCTTCCCGGCCTCTGGTACGCAACTGGCCACGGGCGCAACGGCATCCTGCTCGCCGGGATCACCGGCGAGATCATCGCGCAGGGGATCGGCGGTGAGGAGATGCCCGACGAACTCAGGGCCGTGCGGCCCACGCGCTTCTGGAACTGGTAGGGCACCCTCAGGCGCGCTGCGGCGTGTAGCGCGCGAGGCCACGAGCAAAGAGCGGCACCCCCACCACGACCACAATCAGCGTGATCCCGAACGGCAGCAGCGGGCCGAAGGCGATCTGCAGTGCGCGGTAGCGATCGACCAGCGCGATCGCCCCACCGATGATGCGATCCTCGGAATCGAGCAGCGACGACGTGAGCATGAGGGCCACGAGGAAGAGCACCACCGCAATGATGTAACGACGTCGGAACCAGAGGCCTACCGCCGCACCACCCCATGCAATCGCGACGAACCACGCCCAGCTGCTCAAGACGGCCAACACCGTGGGCGGCGTCCCGGACATCGCGTGCAACAGCTGGAGCGCGACAGCGCCTGGCAGCGCCATCACGGCAATCGCGACCAGGTAGCCCAATCCCACCGTGCTTGCCGAATGTGGCAAGTGCTGCAATCCCTCAAGCTCGCCAGTCAGCCGCCCCGCGAAGAGTTGCAGCGCAATGCCGGAGGGCAGCAGGGCGGCGAGCACCGGGATGTAGTGCCTCGCGAAGTCGCGGGCGCCAGCCGGACCGAACGCCGCAACCATGAAAAGCACCACCAGCACCACGAGCTCCCGGCGAAACTGCTCCGTCGCGAGTCGGAGTCGCAGGCGCGCGACTGCGAGGAGCGGCCCGCGGCCGATCGCGCGCAACTCGACCCGCGCACCCTTGGTCATCGACACGCCGAGCTGGGTGGGATCGAACTGGTAGCGCGCGAGGCCGGCGGCAAAGAGAATCGCGGCGCCAGCAAAGCAGGCGACGAGCAGCGGGACCACGACGAGCAGCAGCAGGATCACCAACTGGGACCCGGTCGCGATCCCGGTCAGCGCATGAATGGCCGCGATGAACCGGTTCTCCACGGTGACGCGCAACGAGGCCGGGAGCACCATCAGGGCGACCTGGGGGAGGAAGCCGATCGTTGTCGGAAGCCACCAGAGTCGTCGGAACGACCAGCGTGCATTGAGCGCCATCAGCCACCAGAGCACGACGGTCGCGATCACCTGCCCCACCAGCGGAATCACCACCAACGCAATCGGGTCACCCACATCGGCGGGACCGCTCGATTGCCGGAAGCCGATGAGCAGTGCGACGAGCGCGGGGAAGAGTGGCAGGATCCTGATCGAGGCACCGAGGAGCCGACCGGCCGCCATCACCCGGAGTGCGATCGGGAGAGTACGGTCGAACTCGAGGTACCCGAGCAGGCGATCGGCGCCGAGATGCACCAACGGGCCGAACCACGCCAGCACCGCCCCGAGCAGGGCGATTCCTCCCGGCACCATCGCCGCGCTGCCATCGAGGCGAGTCGCGATCCCCGCCGCGAGGAGCGCCACCACGCCTGCTGCGAGACTCAGCACGGTGCCGCGCCGCACCTCGCGGCGCAACGAGGGCAGCAAGCCGTGGAGATCGATCACGCGATCGGACTGCGCAGCACGCCGGCGATCATCGTCGTGAGCTGACCCGAGGCACGTGCCTCGGTAAGCACGGTGCCCGCGATCTCCTGGACCAGCTGGCCGTCGCGCAGGAGCAGCGCGCGGTCGCAGAGCGCCTCGACATCATCGAGCAGATGCGACGAGAAGATCAGCGCGCGATCAGGTGACGCGGCGAAACAGTTGCGAAGCAGCTCGAGAATTTCGAGGCGCACCACCGGATCAAGTCCGTTGGTGGGCTCATCGAGCACCAGCAATTGCGGCCGATACGCCTCGGCGCCGATGTACGCGGCCTTCACGGCGGTACCACGAGAGAGAGTGCCGATCCGCTCGCTGTCGTCGAGAGCGAGTCGGGCGGTGAGATCCTGCTGATACGCCACATCCCAGCTCGGGTAGCAATCGGCGAGAAAGGCGAACCATTCGCGCACCCGCAGCGCCCCATCGACTTGCGGCTTTTCCGCGGCGAAGCCGACCCGCGCGCGCCAGATCGGGGGCGCCGAGAGCGGATCACGTCCGGAGAGTGCCACCCGCCCCTCACGATCGCGCAAGCGTCCGGTAATCGCGCGCAGCAGCGTGGTCTTTCCGGCGGCATTGGCGCCAAGGAGCGCCACGGTTTCCCCGCCCTGGATCGCAAAGGAGAGCGGGCCGAGGGTGAAGGCCGGATAGCGCACGGTGAGGTCCTGCACCAACAGGATCGGTTCGCCCTGACTCATCGGGGGTCCGGTGGGAGACGCCGGAAGGTGACGCCGCCAAACCGCCGGGGGAAGGGGTTAGCGCATCACTCGAATACCGAGCTGGAAGGAACGGCGTGCACCGGGAGTGAAATTGAGCTCGGTCACGGGGGTCGCTTCGCCGCGCAAACGCGAAGTGGTCGCGAACTGCGCCTCGTTCCATGTCACGTTGAGGAGGTTGTCCACCGCCGCGATCAGGTTGAGGCGACCGAGCCGCACGAGTCCGCTGACATCGGTGACAGTGTATCCCAATGCCGTGATTGCCCCGGATTCGTCCGCGGCCCGTGAACCGACGTGACGCAAGCGGAGCGCGCCACCAACAGGGCCAAGGTCGCGCACGGTGAGCCCGGCAGTGGCGGTAACGGTCGGGGCGAGAGGAATCAGGTTCCCGTCGAGCGGAGCATCGCGGAATCGCCCGTGCGAGAGGTTGACGTCCGCATCTGCCCAGAGCCAGCTCGCCACTTGAACCCGTCCTTCCAGATCGAGACCAACACGGCGAGTACGCCCGCTGGCCTCGGTCACGCCTTCATCACCGACGAAGACCAGTTCACTCTGCAGGTCGATCGCCCAGGCAGAAAACGCCAACGTGCCGCGCCCCCAGGTCTCACGGGCTCCGAACTCGCCGGCGAGGGCACGCGGCAGGACCACGGCATTGCGCGGAGCCACCACAACATCACGGGCATCGTTGGAATGGAAGCCGCTCCCGGCATTGGCGAAGAGTGTCAATCCGCGACCGGCCGCGACACTCAGATTGAGCTTGGGCGAGAGGATCCCGACGCTGCGTGCTCCCGCCACCCCGAGCCCACCGGGGGTGCGATCGCGCACCATGGCGCGGAAGAGATCGCCGCGCAATCCGAAGCCCAATCGAACCCGATTGCCGAGTGCGATCGTCTGCTGGCCTCCAACGAAGAGATTTGCTTCGTCGATCCCGGATGCAATCCTGACATGACGAAGCGTCCGCCCCGTTTGATCAGCGAGTGCTACCTCGGCATCATCGTGACGAATGCCGGCAATCGCCACCAAGCTTCCCTGCCGGCCCAGCAGGGATTGCGGACGCTCAATCGACACCTCGCCGCCGACCAGGGTGCGACGGTCGCGCTGGGCGATGCCGTCGCCATTGATCGAATCATTGAGGAAAAAGGTGAAGTTGGAGAAGAGCTGGAAGCGGTAGCCCGTCGCGTAGGCGCGAATCTGCCAACGCTGCTGCGGATCGCGTGAGCGGAGCGCCAGTGAGGCATCGAGACGCGACGTGCTGCCACCTTCGGACGGGTCGAGCGAGCCGAACCGACTCACGCTGCCATCAGCGACCGCCCTCGACGGCAGTTGACCGGATGCATTCCAGCGTGAGTCGAAGCCCGAAAGCGTCGCGACCGCCTCGGCCCCAGGTGAGAGCGGCACACTCCCCTTGGCGAACAGGTTGCTGCGACGGTAGTCCTGGGCCGCGAGGAAGGGTCCGTCAGTGCGCGCGATGCCCGCGGCGATGTATCCACCGGCGTGCCCGACATCTCCGCCGAAGGGCAGCAACATCCTGCCGCTCCCCGACCCGAACGAGCCACCACGCCCCTCGACCGATCCGCGATCGATCCGGTCCCTGGTGGTAAATGCCACGGCGCCCGCCGTGGCAAGATTGCCATCGCGCACATCATACGGCCCCTTCCGGACATCGATGGCCGCGACAACGTCGGGAAGGAGGAAGTGGAGGTCGGCATACCCTTGCCCGTGTGCATGACTCACCAGATTGACGGGCGTGCCATCGACACTGACTGCCACATCTGTCCCGTGGTCAGCATCGAAGCCGCGCAAGAAGATCTGCTCCGCCTTCCCGCCGCCGGCGTGCTGCGCGATCACCAAGCCGGGTGCCAGCCGCAACAGCTCCTGGGAGCTTTCCCGCGGGCGAATGGCGAGGTCAAGCTCCCTGATCTCTCGGTTCGATGCGGCGTTGCCGATCGGTGGCTCGCTGACGGTGATCGCCTGCAGCGAGTAGGCCGAGGGTGTCAGTCGGAGTTCCACGAAGGCATTGGTGACGCGGACCGAGTCGGGGCGGAAACCGATGCGGGCGACCACGAGCCATTCACCCACCGCACCAGTGATCCGGAAGCGTCCCTCGTTGGTGGTTCGAGTCCAGGCGTCACGTCCACGTATTCCGACGCGGGCATCGGCGATCGGCGCGCCACCGACAGAATTGTGGGCACTCCCGACTACGGTCACGAGCTGCTGAGCAGACAGGGAGCTGCCGACGCCCGTCAGTAGGACACCGAGCCGGATCCGGAGTAGTACGGGGGGGAGCGGCACTTCGAAGGCTCGAGGTTGGGGTCGCGAGGGGTACGCCACCCGATTGACGTTGGATGCATCCGGCGCAATTGCGACCCAGACATCCGATGGCGGGCTGGTGGCGTACCCCTCGCACACAGCACGACCCGACCACCTCAGCCCGGAGCTTCTCCACGATGATCACCCTGTCTCGACCCACGCGCATCGGCCTTGCCGTCGCGCTTGGCATCGGAGCGCTGGCCGGAGCACGGCAATATGCCGTCGCATCCGATCACCAGGATACCGCCGATGTCGAACTGAATCCCAAGCAGGACATGACGGACTTCTATGCCTTTCCGACCACGGCCGGTCGCATCGCATTGGTCCTGAACTCGCAACCGTTCATTGCCCCATCGGCAGTGGCGACGGCGTCGTTCGACAAGAACCTCCTCTACCAGATCAAGGTCGACAACAGCGGCGACGCGGTTGAAGACAAGGTGTTCCAGATCACCTTCACCGGCACCGGCGCGACCCAGCAGGTCGAAGTGCGCGGCCCGTTCGTGCCGAGCGTGAAGGGCGCGATGCAGAACGTCCTCTCGACCGACGAACCGGTCGTGAAGGGCAACATCAACACGGTGCTCGGCACGTCGAGCGGCGTGCAGGTCTATGCCGGGGTACGGGACGATCCCTTCTTCATCGACCTCGAGCAGTTCTTCCGGATTCTTCCCGACCGTCGCCCCGGCACCGGTCCGCTGTCGACGCCGTCGACCGCCACCGCATCCGCGTTCCGGCCCGTCGGTCAGGCCGTCGATGCCGTCCTCGGCGCCAACCTCGCCTCGATCGTGATCGAACTGCCGACCTCGATGCTCACGTCGGGCGGCAACGCGAAGATCGGCCTCTGGGGCACCATTTCCCGATGAATACTCACTCACCGCTTTCGAGGCTCACGCCAATGGCGAAATTCCGCGCCGCCCCGTTGCTGCTGATGGCGCTTGCCGTCGGGTGCAGCAACTCCGACACGATGACGACTCCCGTGGACACCAATCCGCGGATGTTCAACCAGGTCCAGCGATTGGGCAACCCGCTGGTGAGTGAAGTCTTCCTCGCCAAGCGCAGCCACGCCCTGCACGGCAGCACCGGCCCGGCGACCGACGTCGCGAACATTCGCGCCGAACTGGTGAATTTCGTCGCCACTGTGGCGGGCCGGAATGCGACGGTGCAGAACACCCTCGCCTCGGTCCTGCTGCCGGACATGCTGATTGTGCAGACCGACAAGGATCCCGCGACGGCAGGCTGGCTCAGCTGGGCGTTGGCCAACGGCTATGGTGGGCGCAAGCTCTCCGACGATGTGGTCGATGCCGGCCTGATGGCAATTTTCGGCCCGCTGCTTGATCCAAGCAACGTTTCCGCCGGCCTGACGACCGACAACGTCGCCAGTGATTCGCCGTTCCTTTCAACCTTCCCGTACCTGGCCCCGGCCAACCCGTGACCCAGATGCGTGTGACCGCCCTGGTGGCGGCAGTAGTGGTGCTCAGCACGACTGCGGTCGTTGCCCTGCGCGGTCACACGCGTCCCGCGGCAGCACCAACGTGGGATGTCGCCGCAGAACGCACCATGCACGACGCGGACATTCTGTGGTATCAAGCACGCGCCCGGCGGGACCCGACCGGCGCGATGGATCACCTCAAACTCGCCGCGCTCTACCTCCAACGGGCGCGCGAGCGAGGCACGCCGGCGGATCTCTCGCTGGCCGAGGCCGAAGCGCGCACGTCATTGCACAATCGGCGTGAACACAACACCGAAGCGTTTCATGCCCTCGCGATCGCCCTGGTGGGGCAGCACCGGTTCGGCGAGGCCGCGGCGGCAACCGATTCACTCCTTGCGAGCGACCCAACCGCCCCCGGGGCCCTGTCGCTTCGCGGCGAGATTGCCCTCGAGTTGGGTGCCTACCCGCAGGCCGACACCATTTTCGCTGCGCTCGATCGCCCCGGAACTGACGGGGCGGTAACGGCGCGCGTGGCGCGCTGGGCTTCACTGCGCGGACGTTCTGCGCACGCTCGTAGCCTGCTTATCCGGGCCCGAACCGAGGCACGCGCACGTGCTGGCACTCCTGCGGAACAGATCGCGTGGTATGATCTGCGCCTGGGAGAGCTTGCCTTGCAAGTGGGCGAGTACGCTGCGGCGCGGAGCTCACTGGCCGAGGCGACGCGCGTCGTCCGCGACGATCCGCGGATCCTGCTCGCCGAGGCGCGGCTCGCCCTCGCGACGGCACATCCTGCAGAGGCCCTGCACAAGGCCGAATCCGCAATGAATGCAGGCGAAGACCCGCTCGCCTTCGCGCTTGCGAGCGAGGCGCATCGGCAGCTTGGTCACGATCGCGATTCGGAGCGGATGTTTCGCGCCTTCGAGACCGCCATTGCCGCGGCACCGCCGAGCGCCTGGCATCGCCAATGGCGCTTGGCGTTGCTCGACCGCAACCGACAGGTCACGGCGGTGCTCGCGCAGGCGACCGAGGAATTGAAGACCCGGAAAGATGTCTACGGCTGGGACCTCTACGCCTGGGCGCTGCATCACAGCGGTCGGGATCAGGAAGCCGTGGCCGCGATGCGCGAAGCACTCCGCTGGCACACCGAGGATCGGCTCCTCTCCGACCACGCCGCGGCCCTCGGCATGACGCCATGATCGGCACCTTCATCGCTGTGGGTTTCCGGCACATCGTCTCGATCGAGGCGCTCGACCACCTGCTCTTTCTAGCCGCCCTTGCTGCGAGCTACCGTCCGCGCGACTGGCGTCACGGGCTGATGGTGGTGAGCGCCTTCACCGTGGGCCACAGCATCACCCTCGCGCTGGTCGCGCTCAACGTGGTGCGCTTCCCGATTCCAGTGGTGGAGTTCCTGATCCCGTGCACCATCGTCATCGCGGCTGCGGAGAATCTGTTTGACCGTGGTCCCCGGCCCGCCGGTTCCCTCCGTCCGATACTCGCCGGGCTCTTTGGCCTCGTGCACGGCGCCGGTTTCGCGACCACGCTGCGCGATCTCTTCGATGGCGGAGTGGCGCTGCCGCTCCTCGGCTTCAATTTGGGAATCGAGCTCGGACAGGCACTGGTCCTGACGACGCTCATCTTTGCGCTGGCACTCGTAGATCGGACGTTCGAAGCGCTGGCAACGCGCGAGCCTCTCACGGCGACCCGGTGGCGGATGCGACTCACATCGGCCGCGGTGGCTTGTGTCGCCCTGGTGCTTGTCGCTCGGCGGCTGCCGTGGTGAGAACCCTGCGACTCCTCGCACTCCTCGCATGCGTTTCAGGAGTTGCAGCGTGGCGTTGGCATCCGGTGCATGCCGCGCGGGTGGAACTCACCGTCACTGGTTCTGAGGTCAAGGCGACAGTCCGCGTGTATCTGACGGACTTGTCCGCCGGGATCACCGCATCCCAGGCAGGCATATATCTCGCCCAAACGCTGCGCATCACTGATGCTCGTGGCGGTACCGTCACCCTGGTGGCGCAGCGCGTCGTGCCCGAGGGTGATCGCCTCCGCGTCGAACTCACAGGCAAGGCGCTGGCACCCCTGGGCAAGGGGCGGCTCGCGGTGACCGTGCTGCAAGAGCGTTTTGCCGATCAAGTGAATGTCGCCGCGGTCCAGATTGATGGTCGCCGGGCTCAGCTGGTCTTCCTCAAGGGGGATCCCCCACAGGCGCTGCCATGAGGATGATCGCCTGTCGCTCGAAAGATGGATGGAGTATTCTTCTCCTTCTTGAGGGTGTAGTCCTCGAAGGCGGAGAAGCGTCTCCAGCGACATGCCACAAGCCGCCACTACATTCGCGCCTGATGACACCACTCTCGTGCTTGCCATGACAAGAGGGGAATCCACGGCGATGTCCGCCCTCTATGATCGCTATGCACCAAACCTGCTCGGCCTCGCCCTGCGGATCACCCGCGAGCAGGCCGACGCCGAGGAAGTGGTGATCGATACCTTCGCCCAGGCGTGGCGTGACGCTGCGCGCTTCGAGGTGGGGCGCGGTTCGGTCGCCGCCTGGCTGGCGACGATCGCCCGCAGCCGCGCCCTCGATACCATGCGCTCGCGGTCCCGACGGGGTCGACTCGCCGACGCTGCCGAAGCCGAGGGCGGTGCAACACCGGCGATGGGAAGCGGCTTCGCGTCGCCGGTCGCAAACTTGCTCGCCGATGAACGTGCGCGCCGGATCCGGGACGCGATGATGGAACTCCCCGATGCCCAGCGGGCCACGCTCGATCTGGCATACTTCGAGGGACTCTCGCAGAGCGAAATTGCCGAGCGACTGGGCGAACCACTCGGGACGATCAAGACCCGGGTACGTTTGGGCCTGCGCAAACTGCGCGAACTCCTCACCGCGCTCGGACCGGAGGGATACGCTTGAGCGACTCATCGCGTCACCCTCTCCACGAACTCGTCGAGGAGTACGTCCTCGACCTGCTCGACGACGGCGAAAAGGCGGAATTCGAGACCCGGCTGGCCACCGATGCTGCGCTGGCGCAGAGCGTCGCCGCGGCCCGCGAGGCGCTTGCTGCTTCCGCGTTGAGCACGCCGGTGCTGCCACCGCCCGATCTCAAGGCGCGTGTCATGGCGAAGGCGGTACCGCATGCCGTCGAGGTCGTGCCAGAAGAGGCCCGGGTGCTCAAGCTGCCGGTGGCGCGTCGATCCATGGCGCCGCTCTGGCTCGGAGCCGCACTCGCTGCCTCGTTGGTGGCGATCGTGAAGCTCTCCTCTGATCTGGCGAACGAGCGCGCAGCGTCGGCGGAGGCGCGCGCCACGCTGGCGCAGTCCAGCATCCAGATGCAGCAGCGCGACTCGACCATCGCTCGGCTCACCTCGCCCGAGGTCGAACTCGTCACGCTGGTCAGCACCGGCGCCGTCAAGCCTTCGATCAAGGCATATGTCGACACCAAGCGCGGCAGGATGGTGCTCGCGGTGACCTCCCTTGAGGCGGTACCCACGGGCAAGACCTATCAGCTCTGGTTCATCGAGACCGGCAAGCCGCCGATGCCTTCCGTGACGTTCGAAACCGATGCCAGCGGTCACCGGATTCTCACCGATGTGCCGCTGCCCACGGGGCCCTGGTCGGTTGCAGCCATCACGGTGGAGCCGACAGGCGGTTCGGCGGCGCCAACCTCCGCACCAATCCTTGCGGGCCAGCGCGCCAGCCGCTGACGCAGTTCGAAATCGGTAAAGCGGCCCGTAGTTGAGCGACCCTTGCCGCGTGGTGCACATCTGAGGGAGCGGTGACCGTCGAAATCCCGACGGACATCGCTCCCTTCCGATGAGGCCGCACGATGCAGCTCAGGATCTTCGCGATCGCATTGCTCCTGCCCGTCAGCAACCTTCTCGCTCAAAACCCCCGACAGCTCGCGCGCCCGGAAGAATTCCCGCACGACTTCACCATCGTGCGAAGCGTGGGCGCGCTCCCCGATGGGCGGGTGGTCGTCACCGACTTGAAGGAGAACAAGGTCCAGTTGCTCAACTGGCCCACCGGGAAGCTGGTCGACCTCGGGCGCCTGGGCGCCGGGCCGCGCGAGTATCGCGCCGTGGGCGGCGTCTATCACGACAAGGGCGGCGGCCTGGTAGTCTACGACCCGCAGCAGCAGCGCTACCTCCCGATCGATCCCAAGGGCGAGGTCGGCGATGTCCGTGGCGTCGCGGGTTCGAGCGGCGGTTTCCTGCTGATGCTCGACGACGGACCCGATCAGTTCGTCGCCGATACCGTGGGCGGAGTCTTCACCACCGCACCAGCGCCGGGGCAGGATTCCTTTCCGCTGATGCGGAACATTGCGGGGAAGGAAACGGTCGTCACTCGGCTCAAGTCACCAGAGCGTCGCACCGTAGGGGATCAGTCGAGCGGGATGACCGCGAGCCGGGTGGTGAGCTTCTCTCCCCGGGATTTCTGGTCACCGTCACCCGACGGCTGGGTCGCCGTCGTCCGCAACCTTCCCTATAGGGTGGACTGGTATCCACCCACCGGTGCCGTGGTGCGCGGACCGTCGATCCCGTTCACCCCCCTCCCGGTGACCGAGGCCGACAAGAAGGTCATCAGGGACAAGGCCAACGCCGCCCCCGCCCAGCAGATGACGATCAATGGCCAGACCCGTTCCCTCCCCAGGCTGGAGCCGCAGTTTGCCGCAATGAAGCCGCCCACGACCGGCCGGGCCGTCCGCGATGAGCGAGGGCGGATCTGGGTCGAGCGAAGCCGGGCGGCCGAGATTGCCACCAGTACCTGGGACATTTTCGACCGGACCGGTGCAGTCGTCGATCGGGTCGAGTTTCCGGCTGGCGTCCGGCTGATAGCCGTCGACGGGAGCTGGGCCTACGGGACCCGCACCGATAGCGACGAGCTGCAGCATTTGCTGCGCTTCCGGCTCCAGTAACACCGCTCTCGGCTAGCCCCCCCAATGGGGGGCTGGCTATCTTGTTGGGCTAGCGCCGGTTCAGTCCGGCGCTGTCCCCAGGGGGAGGTACCGAGAGTCCGCGTGGCCGTACCACTCGTTCAGCTGACCCGTCAGCCCATCGGAGCTCCGCCGCCGGAGCCCGTCCTCCCGACCGCCGTCCTGCCGCTGACCCCGGCACGGAAGCCCTCGTGGCTCAAGGTGAAGGCGCCGGGTGGGCCGACCTATCTCCATATCCAGAAAATGATGCGCGACCTGGGCCTCCACACCGTGTGTGAGGAAGCCCGCTGCCCCAACATCGGTGAATGCTGGGAGCACAAGGCCGCCACCTTCATGATCCTTGGCGACGTCTGCACCCGGAACTGTGCCTACTGCGCCGTCTCGCACGGAACCCCCAAGGCCTTCGATCCGGCGGAGCCCGCCAAGCTCGCCGAAGCGGTGGCCCGGATGGGGCTCGAGCACGTGGTGATCACATCCGTCGATCGTGACGACCTGCCGAATGGCGGCGCCGAGGCGTTCGCCGGCTGCATCACCGAAATCAAGAAGCGGCTGCCGGAGACCTCGGTCGAAGTGTTGATTCCCGATTTCAAGGGATCGGAGCGCGCGCTGCAGCTGGTGATGGATGCCAAGCCCGACATCCTCAATCACAACCTCGAGACCGCCGAGCGACTCTATCGCCTCGCGCGTCCGGGTGGCCGTTATGATCGCGCCCTGCGTGTGCTTGCGAACGCGCGCGCGATGGATGCCACCGCGCTCACCAAGTCGGGGATCATCCTCGGCATGGGCGAAGAGTGGGATGAGGTCATCACCTGCCTGCGCGACTTGCGTCGCAGCGACGTGAACATCGTGACCCTCGGCCAGTACCTTCGGCCGTCGGACGGTCATTTGCCGGTGGTGCGCTATTACACGCCGGATGAATTCGCCGAACTCAAGGAGATCGGGATGAAGCTGGGCTTCTCGCATGTCGAGAGTTCCCCGCTCACTCGCTCGTCCTACCATGCCTGGGACCAGGCCCGCTCCGCCAAGGGGACGACTTGATGGCCGTGTCGACCGACAACAATCCGCGATCGAAGCGTCGCGGCACCGAAGCCCCGTTTGCCGACCAGTACCGTGACTGGCTGCGGACGATGTTGCTGATCCGGCACTTCGAGGAACGCGCCGGGGAGGCCTACTCCATCGGCCAGATCGGCGGCTTCTGCCACCTCTACACCGGCCAGGAAGCAGTGGCCGTCGGTACCATCTCGGCGTTGCGCCCCGATGACTACATCGTGAGCGCGTATCGCGAGCATGGGCAGGCACTGGCGCGCGGGCTGACGCCCAACTCGATCATGGCCGAGCTGTTCGGCAAAGCGACCGGGTGCTCCAAGGGGAAGGGCGGGTCGATGCACCTGTTCGACTTCTCCAAGGGGTTCATGGGCGGGCACGGCATTGTCGGCGGGCAGATTCCGCTCGGCGCCGGCTTCGCCTGGGCCGCCAAGTACCGCAAGACGGATCAGGTCTCGCTCACCTATTTCGGTGAGGCCGCCGCCAACATCGGTTCCTTCCACGAAGCGCTCAACATGGCGGGGCTCTGGAAGCTGCCGTCGATCTTCGTGATCGAGAACAACGGCTACGGCATGGGCACCGCGGTCAAGCGCGCGGCGGCGATCACCGATCTCTATCTTCGCGCCGCCTCGTATGGCATGCCGGGTGTCGAAGTCGACGGACAGGATGTGGTGGCCGTGCGGCAGGCGATGGATGCGGCCGTAGCGCGCGCTCGTGCCGGCGAAGGACCGACCCTGCTCGACATCCGCTGCTTCCGCTATGTCGGCCACTCGATGTCGGATGCGGCGAGCGGCACCTATCGCAGCAAGGAAGAACTCGATGCCAGCCGGATGCGCGATCCGATCCAGCTGCTGCAGGCGCGGATGCGTGAACTCGACCTGCTCGACGATGCCAGCCTTGCGGCGATGGACGCCGAGGTGATCGCCGAAGTGGCCGCGTCGGTGGTGTTCGCCGAAGAGTCGCCTGATCCGGATCCGTCGGAGCTGTGGACCGACGTGTATGCGCCGGAGTCCACATGAATCACGGGCAGCAGTTCCTTCGACTTCGCGCCCGCTGCGCGGCCGCTTCGCTCAGGATGACAACCGGGAGAATCGGCTAATGGCGATCCTCACATACAGAGACGCGCTGAACCAGGCGCTCCGTGAAGAGATGCAGCGCGACAGTGACGTCTTCCTGATGGGCGAGGAAGTCGCCGAATACAACGGCGCGTATAAGGTGTCTCGCGGACTCCTCGAGGAGTTCGGGCCGATGCGCGTCGTCGACACACCGATTGCCGAGCTGGGCTTTGCTGGAATCGGCGTAGGCGCCGCGATGGTCGGGCTCCGGCCCGTCATCGAGATGATGACCTGGAACTTCGCCTTGCTCGCGATCGACCAGATCGTCAACGCGGCCGCGAAAATCCGCTATATGAGCGGCGGCCAGATCGGCTGTCCGATCGTGATCCGTGGTCCGGGCGGCGCGGCCCTGCAGCTTGGCGCGCAGCATTCGCAGGCGTTCGAGAGCTGGTATGCGCACATCCCCGGCCTCAAGGTGGTGATGCCGGCAACACCGGCCGATGCCAAGGGTCTGCTCAAGGCAGCGATCCGCGATCCGAATCCGGTCGTCTTCATCGAAGGCGAGATGCTCTACAACCTCAAGGGCGAAGTCCCCGAGGGTGACTACATCATTCCGCTCGGTCAGGCCGACATCAAGCGCCCCGGCAACGATGTCACGATCATCTGCCACTCCAAGACCGTCGCCCCGGCGCTGAACGCCGCCAAGATGCTCTCGGATGAAGGGATCGATGCCGAAGTGATCGACCTGCGCACCATTCGCCCGCTAGACGAGGCCGCGATTCTCGCGTCGGTCGCGAAGACCCATCGCTGTGTCGTCGCCGAGGAAGGGTGGGCGTTCGCCGGCGTCGGCGCGCAGGTCGTCGACCTGATCCAGCGCGAAGCGTTCAACGATCTCGATGCCCCGGTACTCCGCGTCACGCAGGCCGACGTGCCGATGCCCTACAACAAGCACCTCGAAAAGGCCGCCAAGGCGGATGCGGGAAAGATTTCCGCAGCCGTCCGCCGCGTCTGCTACAAGGACTGACGACATGGCGACCAAAGTGGTGATGGAAGCGCTCTCGCCGACGATGGAAGAAGGCCGCCTCGTCGAGTGGAAGAAGAACGAAGGCGACGCGATCGCGGTGGGTGATGTCCTGGCCGAAGTCGAAACCGACAAGGCGGTGATGGAACTCGTCGCCCGTGCGGCTGGCGTGCTGCTGAAGCAGGTCTCACCAGCGGGATCGACGATCCCGGTGGCGCAGGTCGTGGCCTGGATCGGGGCGGCAGGCGAGGCGATACCGGGTGGCGACGACGCGCCCGCCGCGGCGGCACCGGTCGCGCCTCAGGCGGCGGCCCCCGCAGCAACGCCAACCCCAGCAGCGGCTCCTGCCGCCGCAGCCCCAGCCGCAGCCGCAGCCCCTGTTGTCGCCAGCAGCCCTGAGGCGAGCAACACTGGTGGCCGCGTCAAGGCATCGCCGCTGGCCAAGAAGATCGCTGCAGATCGCGGCGTCGACATCGCAACCATTGCCGGCTCCGGCCCCGAAGGGCGCGTGATTGCACGCGACCTGGAGGGAGTCACTGCCGGCGCTCCGACGCGCGTGCGCGGCGAAGGCGGCGTCGCGGTCTCGGCCTTCACCGACGCCCCGCTCTCGCAGATGCGGAAGGCGATTGCCAAGCGGCTGGTGCAATCGATCGGCCCGATCCCGACCTTCTACCTCACGGCCGAAGTCGACATGGAGCGCGCCAATGATGCCCGCGCCGCCCTGCTCGCGGCCGACGAGAAGGGGAAGTTCTCCTTCAACGACCTGATCATCCGCGCCGCCGCTGCTGCGCTCAAGCAGCACCCGAATGTCAACGCCTGGTGGATGGACGATTCGATCCGGAAGTGGGAGGACGTGCACATCGGCGTCGCCGTCGCGATCGAAGACGGCCTGATCACCCCGATCGTCCGCAACGCGGACCAGAAGGGCCTGCGGCAGATCTCGGCGGAAGTCCGCGAACTCGCCGGACGTGCCCGCGAGAAGAAGCTCAAGCCGGAGGAGTACACCGGTGCGACCTTCTCGATCTCGAACCTCGGCATGTTCGGCATCGACGAATTCACGGCAATCATCAATCCGCCCGAGTCCGCCATCCTCGCGGTCGGCCGGATCGAACAGAAGCCGGTGGTGCGGAACGGCGAAATCGTGGCGCGCCGACGGATGCGGATCACGCTTTCCTGCGATCACCGGGTGATCGATGGCGCCAGCGGCGCCGCGTTCCTCAAGACACTGGTGGGAATGCTGGAGAATCCGTTGGCGCTGGTATGGTGACATCCATGAACGAGAAGCGAGAATAGAGAAGCGAGAAGCGAGGAACCGCTCGGCTATGGTGCAGATGCTGCCGAGCGTTGGGGATAAGCCGGTTCTCGCTTCTCGCCTCTCGCTTCTCGTCTGTCAGATCTGACCCTCAAATGGAGCTCGACTCCCGTGGCAAATAGCTCGTTCGATGTCGTAATTGTGGGTGGTGGCCCGGCCGGATACCCGGCAGCCATTCGCGCCTCGCAGCTCGGCCTGAGCGCCGTCGTGATCGAGAAGGACAAACTCGGCGGCGTCTGCGTCAACATCGGCTGCATCCCCACCAAGGCGCTGCTGCACAGTGCCTCGACGGCCAACCTGATCCGCAAGGACGGCAAGGAGCTCGGCATCGAAGTGGGCGAGGTCAAGGTCGACTACGGCGTCGCGATGAGGCGCTCGCGCAAGGTCGCCGATCAGAACTCGAAGGGCGCCGAATTCCTGATGAAGAAGAACAAGGTCACGGTCATCAAGGGAACCGGCGTCCTGACCTCTGCGACCACGGTGAAGGTCGGCGACGACATCGTCACCGCGAAGAAGGCGATCGTGCTCGCGACCGGCTCGCGCACCAAGGGCATCCCGCAGGTCGGCCTCGCGGTCAACGGCACCAGCGTGATCACCTCCGATGAAGCCCTCTTCCTCGAGCAGGCACCGAAGACGCTGGCCATCGTTGGCGCCGGCGCGGTCGGCTCCGAGTTTGCCGACATCTTCAACGCCTTCGGCAGCGAAGTCACGCTGATCGAGGCGCTGCCGCGCATCCTCCCGATCGAAGATGCCGAATGCTCCGACGTGATTGCCAAGTCGTTCAAGAAGCGCGGCATCGCGGTGATGGCCGGCGTGAAAGTTGTGAAGGCCGACGTGAAGGCGGATGGCGTCACCATCACGGTCGAAGTCGACGGCAAGAGTCAGACGATCACCGCCGAGAAGGTCTTGATGGCCGCCGGTCGTGCCGTCAACACCGAAGGGATCGGCCTCGAGAAGGTGGGAGTCAAGCTCACCGATCGCGGCTTTATCCAGGTGGATCCGGCAACGCTGGAGACCAGCGTGAAGGGCGTCTACTCGATTGGCGATGTGGCCGGACCGCCGATGCTGGCGCACAAGGGCACCCGCGAAGGGATCCACGTGGCGGAAGTGATCGCCGGGCACAAGCCGAAGGCGATCGACTACAGCAACGTGCCGAGCGTGACCTATTGCCACCCCGAGGTCGCCTCGGTGGGGCTGACCGAGGAGCAGGCGAAGGCCGCCGGGATGGATATCCAGGTCGGTCGTTTCCCGTTCTCGGCCAACGGCCGCGCGCGTGCAACCAACGAGACGGATGGCTTCGTCAAGATCATCCGCGGCAAGAAGTACGGCGAAATCGTCGGGGCGCACATTGTGAGCGGCCACGCCTCGGAGATGATCGGCGAGCTGGTGATGGCGCGCACCAACGAGTACACGGTCGAAGAAGTGGATCTCGCGATTCACGCCCACCCGACGCTCTCCGAAGCGATCGC
>JBDSMX010000088.1:0-5753 GCA_039915645.1 Gemmatimonadales bacterium
GTACCGCACCCGACCCCGGCATTCGATCGCAGCGGGTTGCCTTCGGCACTTCCGGCCATCGCGGCTCATCGCTACTCGCCTCATTCAACGAAGAACATATCCTGGCGATCACCCAGGCCATCTGCGAATACCGACGCAGCGCCGGGATCAGCGGGCCGCTCTTTCTGGGCATCGACACGCACGCGCTCTCGGAGTCGGCCGCCGCGTCGGCGCTCGAGGTCCTCGCGGCCAATGGTGTCGAAGTCCGCATCGATCTGCGATCCAGTTATGTCCCCACGCCGGTGATCTCGCACGCGATTCTCCAGTACAACGCTGGTCGCAAAGGCGGACTCGCCGATGGCATCGTGATCACGCCATCGCACAATCCTCCCGAGGATGGCGGCTTCAAGTACAATCCGCCGTCGGGTGGTCCCGCCGATGGCGCCATCACCGGCTGGGTGCAAGACCGCGCCAATCTGCTGCTCGCCGACGGACTGCAGGGTGTGCAACGGGTCACCCTGAGCCGCGCGATCGCGGCCGAGACCACGACGCGATACGACTTCAGGACGGCGTACATCACCGATCTCGAAGCGGTAATCGATTTCGATCGCATCCGCGCCGCCGATGTGCGCCTCGGTGTTGATCCATTGGGCGGGGCAGGCGTCTCCTACTGGGGCGAGATCGCCGAGCGTTTTCGCATTCCTCTCGACGTCGTCAGCGCGGAAGTCGATCCGACTTTCCGTTTCATGACACTCGATTGGGATGGCAAGATCCGGATGGATTGTTCCTCGCCATTCGCGATGCAACGACTGATCGGCCTGCAGAACCGCTTCGACGTCGCCTGGGCATCCGACCCCGATCACGATCGCCACGGCATCGTGACGCGTAGTGCGGGACTGCTCAACCCCAATCACTATCTCGCAGCCGCGATCCACTACCTCTTCAGCCATCGCCCGGAGTGGCCCGCGACTGCCGGAGTGGGGAAGACCGTCGTGAGCAGCAGTGTGATCGACCGGGTCGCAGCCGATCTGCAGCGGCCCTTGCTTGAGGTACCGGTGGGCTTCAAGTGGTTTGTCGATGGTCTCTCTGCGGGCACGCTTGCGTTCGGCGGCGAGGAGAGCGCCGGCGCATCCTTCGTGCGACGCGACGGCACGGTATGGACGACCGACAAGGATGGCATCATTCTCGGGCTGCTTGCCGCGGAGATGACTGCGGCCACTGGTCGCGATCCTGGCGAGCTCTATCGCGACCTCACCGGCCGGCTGGGCGAATCGGTCTACGCGCGAGTCGACGCCCCGGCGTCGCCAGAGCAGAAGCTCGCTCTCGGCAAGCTCACCGCTGCCCAGGTCACTGCAGCAACACTTGCCGGCGATGCCATCACCGCTCGGCTCACCCACGCTCCAGGCAACAACGCGGCGATCGGCGGGCTCAAGGTCACCACGGCACATGGCTGGTTCGCGGCGCGGCCCTCAGGGACCGAGGACGTGTATAAGCTCTACGCCGAAAGTTTTTCCGGCCCGGATCACCTGCGCCGCATCCAGGAAGAGGCGCAGGCGATCATCGCCAAGGCGCTCGAGGCGCACTGACGACCGGCAGTCAGATCAGGCGGCGGGGCAGCTCACGCTCGGGTTCCAGGGCGCGAAGATGCCATCCGGGTTCGGCGTCCAGAGCCAGACGTGGAGCTCGTAGTGCGCGAACGCCAGACCGTGCCGCGCTTCCGGCGCGCGGTGATCGTTGAACACCTGCGTCCCGAAGGTCGGCGGCGAACTGTGCTTCGCATCCCACGGCTCGGCCAATACCATGAATTCGACGCCGCCCATTTCCATCTTGCCGTTCTTGTCGGGCGTGTACATCACGAACTCCGGCTTGTCGTATTCGACCTTGTCATCGAGCAGTGCTTCACGCAGGTAGTGGAAGCCCATGCCGCCAGTCGGGATCGCCAGACACGGCGATGCCAGCACCGCGTTTTCCTTGAGCAGATTGTTGAGCGGATGGAATCGTGCCGTTGCGGCATGGGCCACCTTGATGGCGGCTTCGGTTTCGCGGCTGATTTCGTTGGACTTGTCCTGCTTGGTGGAGACCGTGTTGGCGGGGTGGTTGTGACCGTCGATCATCGACTCGGTGGTCGGAGCCGGCGTCTCTCCGGCGCAGGCGGCGATCAGGAGCAGGGCGAACAAGGATGCACTTCGGTGGTTGGCCATCATTGTGGTCGGTCCTCGCATCGGGGGTGGGTTCAGGGGAACGGAGGCTTTCTCCTCCACCACACCCTGCGTCGTCCCCGCGCGTTACCCGACATACCCAGCGATTATCTGAACAGCGATCCCTGCACCGGCGACTTGAGCGCGATTGACGCCATCGGCCCGTCCTGCACGGCGAGATGCAGCTCACCGTTGAAGCCCGCCGCCGACAGCCTTGACTCGATTGCCGATCGCGCGAGCTCTGCGCTGTTGCAGCGCTGGCTCAAGTGCGCCAGTACCACCGTGGCCAGTCCTTCATGGTGCACTTCGGCCAGCAGTTCGGCGCAGTCGCTGTTGGAGAGATGACCGCCCGGGCCAGCGATCCGTTGCTGCACCACGAGCGGATAGCCGCTCATCCGCAGCATCGTGGCATCGTGATTCGCCTCGAGGACGAGGCAGTGCCGATGGCGCAGGAACCAGCGGACCGCCTGAGTTGGCCGACCGAGATCGGTCGCCATCCCGAGCGAGCAACCATCCGGCATCACGACCCCAAGCGCGATCGGTTCGGCCGCGTCGTGCGACGTGGCACAGGCACTCACGGTGAACGGCCCGACGTGCGCGGCACCGCGCGAGCCGAGCGGCAGCCATTCGCATGGCTCACCACCTCGCGATACGCCGCGCCAGGTGCCCATCGATGCCAGGAGCGGGATGCTGTGGCGGCGCGCGAGCTTGGTGGCCCCGGCCGCGTGATCGCCGTGTTCGTGGGTAATTGCCACACCGACGAGCATCGCCGGGTCGAGCCCCGCGATGCCGAGTCGCTTGTCGATTTCACGCAGAGAAAAGCCGGCATCGAGCAGCAGGATCGCGCCATCATGCACCAGGGCGAACGCGTTGCCCTGGCTCCCCGAGCCGAGAACGACGAGTGCGGTCACTCCGTCAGGCGACGGTGCAGCGCGCGAAGCGAGGCTTCCGTAGTGGCATCGACGGCGACGTCACGCCGCGGCAGCACGCGCTTCGCGGTCTCGATGAAGGCGTCCACGCTGAGCCGCTCATCGGTCTCGCCACCCCAGGCAAACGGAGGCGTGTACTTCGGCGCGCGCGGCCCGGCGAAGAGGTTCGCGCCGGCTCCGACGATCGCGCCGGTTGGGAGCAAGGTACCGATCGCCGTCTTGGCGTGATCACCGATCAGCGACCCGAGGTTGGTGCGGCCGGTGTCGATCCGTGTCGTCCCGATATCAAGCCGAACCGGCCCGTAGGTGTTCTTCAGGTTGGAGTTGATCGTGCCGGCGCCGAGGTTGACCCAGTCGCCGATGATCGAATGCCCGATGAAGCCCTCGTGACTCTTGTTGGCGTAGCCCGCGAATGCGGTGGTGCTCACTTCGCCGTGCAGGCGGCAGTGCATTCCCGCACTGATCATCCGGAACTGCCCGCCGACCAGCCAGGTGCCCTTGCGAATCCGGGCCGGGCCTTCGATCCGGGTTCCGCTGCGCACCTGCACATCCTGCTCGAGGACGATGCCACCTTTGCGCACGTCAAGTACCACGCCGGGCTCGAGCGTCGCGCCGCGAATGCTCACGGCTCCGGGATTGCCGAGCACGATGGTGCCTTCGGGAATCGGGTCGCCACCTTCGTCGATGAGCGCGAGTGTGTCGGCGAAGAGGAATTGTTCGAGCGCGGTGACGAGGTCGTACGCACCACGAAGCGTGCGGCCTTCGACCACCAGGCCGTCGCCCGCCGTGAACGGACCCGTCCACGTTTGACCGGCGTCGAGACGCCACGCCACGGTGCGACCCTCGTGCAGTAACCGCCGCGTGCCTCCGACGGCGCGCATCGGCAACTTCGGCGCGAAGGTGGCATCGACGACCCACGCCGGACCAACGATGGTCGCAGCGCTCACGACCGGTGGCGACTCACGCGAATGGTGGCCCGTCACGTGTGCTGCGACCGTTCCCTTGGCCGAGGCGCCGAGGGCGCGCGACCACCGTTCGTGCATCCGCCACGCACCCACTGGAAGGGAAGCAAGCGGAGTGGCGCCGGCAAACGGCGCCCAGGCAGCACCGGGAGCATCAGGTTCGAGCAGATACAACGCCGTCATGTTACTCCAGCTCCCGCACATCGGCGGGAAGGGTATCGAGAATCTTCTTGAGGTCGACTGCCCGCGACCGCTCGAGCACCAGCGTCCGCGCATTCGCATGTACCACAACCAGATCGCGAACGCCGCTCACCACCATTGGTGGACCATCGTTCCAGACGATGCAGTCGCTGCAATCCACGAGGGTCACCGGCCCGTGCACGACATTCCCGCGCCGATCGCGCGGCCGCACTCGGGCGAGTGCTTCCCAGGTACCGATGTCATCCCAGGCGAAGTCGCCCGAGACCACGGCCACGGTGCCGCTCCGCTCGAAGACGCCGACATCGATCGACACTTCGCGCACATCACGGAAGAAGCCCGCCACGTCGCCGGCCTCGAGCATCGGAACCCAGGGTGCGATCTCGTCGGTGTGCAGCATGACCTCCCGGCGGAGATCCACCGCGCGCCATGCAAAGAGACCGCTATTCCAGAGCGCCCCTTCCGCCATCAGGTCGAGCGCCAACGCCGCTCGCGGCTTCTCGATGAACTTCTCCACTCGGCGGGCGGCGCCGTCGAGGCGCTCCCCGGGCACGATGTAGCCGAAGCCGGTCTCGGGCCGTGAAGGGACCATGCCCACCGTGACCAGCACCTCGTGGCGCGCGGCGACGGCAAGGGCCGTCGCCGCAGTGGCGACAAACGCCGTCGGGTCGCTCACGGTCCAATCGGCGTGCATCGAGATGACCGAGGCCTCGGAGTCGCGCCGGGAGGCCTCAAGCGTCGCCCAGACCAGGGCCGGCGCGGTGGAGGCGGCTCGGGGTTCGATCAGGAAATTCTCGCGGGGTACTGGCAGGCGCTCGGCGAGCCGGTTGGCGAGCGAAGGCCCGGTCACCACCAGGATCCGTTCTGGTGGTATGAAACCGGTCAGACGATCGACCGCCTCCTCGGCGCTCGAGCGCGGTCCGGCGAGCGGAAGCAGCTGCTTGGGATGCGCCGGCGACGACAGTGGCCAGAAGCGGGTTCCCGAACCTCCGGCGAGCAGGACGGCCCAATACATCGTCGGCTACACCAGGGCGAGCAACGCCGGCGCGTGCTGGCGAAGGTCATGCAGGAGGCGGCCGAGGTCGCCGTCGGGTGCCGCGAGTACCAGAAGTGTTGAGCCGGTAGGGAGACGTTCCAGAATGAGGATACCGCCCGGTCCCTCAACGACGGTCTGCCGTGGCGTCCCGTGCCTGGTGGCGCCGCCAAGGGTCTGGAGGGTCCGCTGGGCGGTCGCAGCCAGTGCGGCGATGGCCTCGGGATCCAGGGCGGCTGGCAAGGCCGACTCGACCACCAGGCCCTCGTCACTGATCACCGCCGCACCGAGCACGTCCGGGCGATCGGCAAAGGCGGCAAGGACAGTGCGGAGGGGGTGCATCGTGGGGCGCTCCGGGGCAGGTGAGTGAAGCGCGAAGCTAGGTCCCTCACAACGCGGAAGTCAAGCAATGACGGTGGGTTGCCGCACCTCTCCAAGCGGTCTAACCTTCTCC
>JBDSMX010000095.1:0-7589 GCA_039915645.1 Gemmatimonadales bacterium
CCGACGGCCGCAGCGGCGAGCGGCATCGGATCGGCGCCCGCGATGACCACTGCTGATGCAACACCCATCTGCTTCACAAACGTGCGCCGCGATCGCGCATTGTCACTTGATGCCATTGGCGACTTCCAGGGAAGAAATGATTGGTGGCGACCTTACGGCTTCGGAAGCCGGTATCGCACCACCTGATACGTCGGATCCGCCACCGTCAGGTAGAACGAACGGCCATCCCTCGAGACGAGAAGATTTCGCCCGACCTCCCCCACATCGATCGCCCCGGTCTTGCCGCCGTCCGCCGGGACGGTCGCCAGGTAGATGTTGACTGCTCGGACGCCGGGTGCAATCGCCGGTTGCGGCTTCACGCGATCGTAGAGGATGAGCGCACGGCCGTCACCCAAGGGCGCGAAACCTCGAAGGGCCGCGGGTGCACTCCACGCGCCGTTGGGGTCGGTGGGCGCCTGGACCACGTTGTCCCCGATGAGCGCATGCCCCTTTTCGCGGGTCGGCGCCGAGAGAAGCGTCCAGGTGCCGGGATTGGGATGAGCCAGCGCGATCTGGCCGTCACGCGTCACCGCCATCCGGTAGGTATTTCCGGTCCGGCCGAAAGCGACATCCTCCTCGGATGGCGTGAATATTTTCTCGATCAGTGTTCCCTTGAAATCATAGACCAGCACGACGGGGGCACCGCCCCTGAAGACGTATTGGGAGATGTAGAGCCGGTCGGATGTCGCCCTGATCTGGAAGCCGAACGAGCCGGCCACCGGAAAGGTCCGCTTCAATACGCCGTCGGTGCCGAACACCGAGACCCGCGACTGACCCGGGTCAAGCACGAAGAGTTCGCCGGCGTCGGAGAGGGTGAGACTGTTGGGCCGCGCGAACTCACCCGGGCCCTGCCCTTTCCCGTTGCCGATGATGCGAATCACGTTCCCGTTCCGATCGAAGGCAACGACCTTGCAGCCATCGCGATCAAGTACATAGAGCACGCCGTCTCGATCTTCGGCGAGGTCGACCACCGTACTCAGCATGCCACCATCGAGCCGCCGTTGCGCTGCGGTCGTGCGACCGGCGGGGCCCGCTGGATCATCCCAACCGTAGCGCTGGAGTGGCA
Source organism: Gemmatimonadales bacterium (assembly GCA_039915645.1). Lineage (GTDB taxonomy): Bacteria > Gemmatimonadota > Gemmatimonadetes > Gemmatimonadales > GWC2-71-9 > Palsa-1233. The sequence continues at coordinate 1,106 of JBDSMX010000095.1, forward strand.
CGAGCGCGGCCGGAGCCTGTGCTTGCGCGCAAGTTGTGAGAAGGCCGAGGAAAATTGACAGAGAAAGGGCGCGCGCGAGCCAGCCGTGGATTGGCATCGTGGTCAGGTTGCAGCCGGCTTCGCTGATACCCAGGCCGCGGCAGCGAGACAGAGTGTGATCAGGACCGAGAACGCGATGGGGATGATAAAGAGGAAGTTGAGGCTGACGGCCGCGATGGCGGCAAACGCGATGGCGAACGACCACACCGTGAAGCGCATCGGCGCCAGCATCTCGCCGGACAAGCGACTCAGTTGCCATGCCAACACTGCCGCAAAGAGATAGAAGACCCCGACCGACGCCCCCGCGGCCGTGAAGAAATCCCAGTAGCTGCGGTTGAACCCCTGCACATCGAAGTGCACCGACCGCATCGAGTCCACCACCCCATCGACTCTCCAGGCGGGATCGATCTGGGAGAAGCTGAAGGTATGGCCGATTGCAAACAGCACCAGAAGCACGGCAGCGATTCGGTAGAGCGTGGATGCCTTCATTCGTGCCTCCAGAGATTGTGGCATGTCACGCCGGCGCCCTCGGCGTCGCATCAGGCGGCAGCGGTAGCCCACCCGCGGGCTCCGGCGGCCCCAGCGTTTCGAATATTCGAACGTGCGCTGATTATCCGGGGCAATACCGCAACGCACTCGAGGATGAAGGACTTTGTTCATCGTTGAGGCTCGCGTCGGATTCGGCGACCGTCGTCATGTGGAGCGGCTGTCGCCGAATCAGCGAGGGCCGAGGCCCGCCGCTCACGGTTGGTAGAGCCAAGCGGACGACTGCGGCCCGCCACCGTTCCCATATCCCCCGGTGATCAACGCGCCACCGGCCGGCAGCAACGCGACAGCGGAGAACTGACCCGCCATTCGAGGCGTCCCCGACACCAGGGTGAACGTGCGGTTGGCTGGGTCGAACACCTCCGCCTGCGGAGCGCCGCCCGCAACCAGGACGAGACCGCTCGGAAGCAGCACCCCGCTGCCAGCATGCTTGTAACGGCTGAGCCTCATCGCGGGACCTGAGGTGAATCGCATCGTCCGCGGATCGAAGAGTTCCGTCGACTGATACTGGCCTCGATCGTCCCGTTCATCCGAGCCCCCTGTGACCAGGACCTGGCCGTCCTTCAGCAGGACACCATCGTGCTTGTGACGGCGCACCAGCATCTCCCCCGTACGACTGAACACACCGGCCGCGGGATCGTAAATCTCGGCGGACGAAAGGAGTGTCAGATCTCCCCTGCGGCCGTTGTGGCCGCCGGCGATCAGCACCCGCCCGTCCTGAAGACGGACCGCCACGTGACTCTCACGCGCCGCGGTCATCTTCCCCGTCGGCGAGAACCTGCCAGTCGCGGGATCGTAGAGCTCGGCGCTTGAGAGAAAGGACCAGCCCGAACCCAGGCCGCCAGCGATCAGAACTTTGCCGTTGCGGAGGAGCACGGCGACGTGATCCGCCCGGGGAGCGGCAAGCGAGCCGGTTGCGACGAATGTATTCGTCGCCGGGTCAAACAGCTCGGCCGCAGCGAGCGTCGTCGAGCCTTCGCCGTATCCGCCCGCGATCAGCACCTTCCCATCGGGCAGTAGTGTGGCCGTGTGACTGTGGCGCGTCGTGCGCATCGGGGGCAGCGGAGAAAACCGACCGGCAGCCGGGTCCCACGTTTCCGCGCCTTTCGCGGAGCCCTTTTCGACAAATCCACCCGCCACCAGCACCCGCCCGTCCGCCAGCGCCGTCGCGGTGTGGGCCGCCCGGCTGGTGCTCATCAGCGGTGCAACAACCAGGAGCCCGTGGGAGGGCTGAGGAGAACTGCTCGCGGCAAGCGCCGCCACAACCACCAGTGCCGCGCTCGGCAGCCACAGCCATTTCATGGGGCCTTCCTCCTGTGCGAGTCTTCACCGCGGACGTCCGCCTGACGCAGCACGACGATAGCGGCAGTCAGGTGCATTTCACCGAGCCGGCCGAGCAGGATCGTGGTGCCGGCCTTCACCATATGAAAGACACTCGGGGTGGTCACGTCCAGGAAGGCTTGCTCGGTCGTGAGTTGGGGCGGACTCTTTCGCCCGACCGTGTCACTGGACCCGACCAGGTGCCACGCCGGTGTGACAAGCGAGTACGGCACGGCTGGCAACTGGTGTCCCATCGAGTCGAGGGCAATGACGACGAAGCTGACCGAGTCGCCGACGCTCACCGTCACAGATTCGGGAATGATCCGTGCCGTCCACCGGGGCGGCAACACGAAGCCCTCGGCGTGCAGGGTATCGGGGCCGGAAAAGCCGATCGCCGTGAAGCGTCCGGGAGTCAATCCTCGGACCAGCCCTTCAGAATCCACTGGCGCGACGGCAGGATGCGCCGAATTCCACCACACGCGCTGCGGGGCCGGCGGATCGCAATCGGAGCCGAAGTAGAGGGTCCCCGCACTGAGGCGCATCGTATCGCCCACGAGTAGCAGCCGTGCTTGGCTCGGCCATCTCACGCAGGCGGGGTTCCTGCCGTGGTCATCATGGAACAGCCCGTATCCCGCGAGGGCAGTCACCAGGATTGTGGCGATGCAAGCCGCCCATCCCAACTGTGCCAATTCGTTCGGTTGCCCCATGCCCCGCCTCAATGCCCCCGAGTCACGGCGTGCCCACATGCATCGTCATCATCATCCCCGCCCCGAGATGTTCCGCGATGTGACAATGGAGCATCCACTCCCCGGGATTGGATGCGTCGATGAGCAGATCGACGGTCGAGCCCACCGGAATCAGGACAGTGTCTTTCCAGACGAGATTTGCAGTGGGCACTCCGTCCCGCGAGACCACGAGCATGCGCTGACCGTGCAGGTGAATCGGATGCTGCATCGGATGGAAGGATTTGGGATCGTTGAAGATCCGCAGCTTCACCACCGATCCCCGCTTCACGTGCCAGTCGATCGCCTCGTTTTCCGCACCCGTCGAATCATCCCGCAGGATCCAGCGCACCTGCTTCGCCGTCGAGAGCCAGTTCATCTCCGGCATGCCGTCCACCCATTCGACCGGATGGAAGTAGGCGGTATCGATGCTCATGAACTGCACCGTCGTAAGCGGCAGCGCGTTGGTCGCCACCGTAAGCGTGATCCGCTTGTCGGGCGCTTTGCCGAAGTACGGCCGATACCGGGCGATCTCCGCCGAGACCGCGGCGTTGGCCTTGAGCGTGGTGAAGGCGCTGCCATGATCCGGCGAGACCACCGCCGCATCGACCGTGACCCATCCCAGCGTGTCGACCTCGGCGATGAATTCGCCGCGATAGTGATCGATGGCCTGAATGGCGTTGACCACGGGATAACGACCGGGTTGGCTGAACCGCGCCTCGACGATGTATCGCTCTGCCGGAGCAAGCACCACGCTCGGCACCCGCTCTTCCCGTTCAAATCGGCTCACGTCGGAGGCCAGCAACTTCATTGGCACCCCGGGAATGGAAATGTTCCATGTCCGGGAACTGGCGACATTGGTGAGATAGAAGCGCACCACCTCGCCGCGTTTGACGGTGAGGGCGTACTCCGGCTCGCCGTTGACCAGCGTGACGTTGCCGACCCGTCCCATCAGGGCGAAGTCCGCTGCCTCCCGGCCAAAGGGAATCAGCGTGTCGCCGTGGATCATCAGGTCACTGAGCACCAGCGCCTGCTCACGATTGGCGGGCGAGTAGTACGTTGGATCGGGACTGTCCACCAGCATGTTGCCGTACAATCCCATCGCCTGTTCGATGTCCTCACGAACGTGCGGGTGGTACCAATAGATCCCCGCGTCGGGAAAGTGCACCGTGTAGCTGAAGTCCCCGCCCGACGGCACCGCCTCCTGCGTCACTCCCGGCACGCCGTCGAAGCGATTGTCGAGCCGCACGCCATGCCAATGCACACTGCTCGGCAGGTCGATCCGGTTGTGAAAGCGCACCGTGATGGTCGCGTTCTGGGCCACCCGGATCAATGGCCCCGGCACCTGGCCATTGAAGCCGTACATCACGAAGGTCTTGCCATTGATGGTCCGGCGCAGCAGCTGCGCCGTCAGCTCGAGCGTGTCGCCGCTCTTCAGCGGCGTGATCTCGGAGGCGCGGGCGAGTGGGAGGCCACTCGGATTGACGCCTTCGCCGGGCAGGAACGACGACACGCCGGGCAAAAGGCCCACCAGCCCGGGGAGCATCACCATTCCCTTCGGCATCGGGATCGGCATCGACATGCCGTTGTCGTGACGCATCCCGGGCATGTCCGGCATCGGCGGCGGGTCCTGCGCGGCGAGCGGCAGCCCTCCGCACAGACTCAGCAAAAGCCATGGCGTGACGGGCCTCACTGCGAGATCCCGCGGAAGAGCGGATGCGTGAGAAAGGTCTGCAACCAGCCACTGGGCGAAGTGCCGTGAAGCACCGTCGGTCCGGAGTGCGTGGCCGGCGCCGAGTCGGGTTCGGCGGTGATGACCACGAGAAACTTGTTCCAGTCCGCCTGCCCCACCGTCGTGACGCCGTTGCGTACCACGCCGAGTCGGTGCCAGCGATCGAGTTCGGGGGTCACTTCCCAGGCGACATAGTTGCGGAACGCGCCAAGCGTGCGGGGATCGGGGAGCCCGCGGGCGGTGATGCGGATATCGTAGATGTGTCGGCCGTCGGCGGTCACCGCGACGCCGAAGGGTGACGACGCGAAGAGCAATCGCGCGTCACCCTCAGCACCGGGCACCCGCGGCCCGGGAAGCAGGACGATGTCGTAGGGTCCGGCCACTCCGCGCCAGAGCAGCGCGACGAGGGCCAGCTGCATCGCCCTGCCGCGCAGCGTCATCACGTCAATCGCCTCAGCCGACTAGTTGCCGGTGGGGCCGTGATCCCAATCCTGCACACTCGAGATATTGGGCATCCCCACGCTCTTGCCGTTCCAGCCGGTGAAGCCGTCCATCCGGAAGAGCCACAGTCCGCTGCGCATGTCGCTGAGGGCGATCAGTCCATCGCGATTGCGCACATCCACTCCGAAGGCGCCCTGCTCCACACTGGTGGTGCTCTGCCAGCCGGCGTCGGGGTTGCCACCGAAGCCATGCTCGTGGGTACACTCGCAAGTGTAATACCAGCCATCGGTCTTGGGGTTCTTGGGATCCTTGAGATCGAACACGAAGAGGCCGTCCTCGTAGGCTGACACGAAGACGAACGGCCAGCGCACTTCATGATTGTGCGACAGGTCGCGCCAATCCGCGGTCCAGCCGCTGATCGCCAGGTCGAGGTTCTTCCGAGTGCCGTTCTGTCCTTCCTTCAGGTCCCAGATGCGAAGCGGCGTGTACTGATACTCGGTCTCCGTGACGGCATAGTTGCCATCGGGAGAGGGCGTGAAGGTGTGGGCGATGTCGAAGCCGAGGCCGGTCATGGTGAACAACTGCACCGGAGTCGCGGGATGCGTGATGTCCCAGGCCGAGTAGCCGCCGAGCCCTGCCCCGTAGAAGACATCCCGCTTCCGGGCCACGTCATAGCCGACATAGAAATCGTGGTAGCCGCCGGCCATCACCTGCTTCATCGGGGTGGGATTGACGATCGACCCGACCAGCCAGGTGGCCGGATCGCCGCCAGCAACGACCTTGGCGAGATCGTAGATCACCGCCTTGGTCTGGCCCACGGTCGCGAAGTAGAGCACCCTGCCGTCGGAATGCTTGTAGGCGAAGGTATTGTGGAAGCCGCCGGGAGATTCGGGATAGCGGATGCGCGCGACCACCTTGACCTTCGATGCATCAGGCAGCCCGGTCACATCGAGGATCACTGCGCCGAGGTCGGCATCGGGGCCGCCCTGGAAGAACTGGAACGACTGGGCGAAGTAGTACTTGTCACCAATCTTGAAGTACTTGCCATCCATCGCGCCGATACCCCGATGCAGCTCGGGATTCTCGATGCTCCAGTCCAGAATCTTCCTGGGATGCGCCGGATCCTTCACGTCATAGATCTGGACATCGTTGTTGACGAAGCCGGACGCGTAGACATAGGGTCGCCCGGCCTCCTCCTCCATCTCGACGTCGGCAAGCTTCCACGCCCCGGGGTGCGTCACCACATGGGACACCATGTGAATGCTCGGTGACCCACCATGCTTCTGGTCGAAGGGTCGGACCGCCATCCCCGGATCCTGGGCGGCAGCAACAGAAGCCAGCGCGGTGATGGCCGATGCAACGAGCGCGACACGCATGAATGCTCCTCGGTGGGGTGACGCAGGGTCGGGGTCACCTTGGGAGTATGCCCCCCGGGGAAGAGGGGGGCAAGAGGTCGCTACTGCTTGGGCATCGTGATCGGAATGAATTTTCCAGCATCGATGACGCCGTTGGTCACGGTATAGAGCGAGAAGCCGGAGGACATGATCACGGGCCCGTAGTCATTCTCTCCGACGATTGCCGCGCTCTGCTCGAAGCGGAGCGGCCCTCGGTCAGTCCGATACATCAGCTTCTCGGCGACGTGGGTGTGTCCGCCCAGGATCAGCGGCCACGGGCGCCCCTTGAA
>JBDSMX010000113.1:0-5955 GCA_039915645.1 Gemmatimonadales bacterium
GCGGCGAAGCGCTCGTGGCCATCGGGGTTCTGCGACGGATTGATGATGACCACAGTGTTGTCGAGGATCGACTTGACCTGCGCCGACTCCGAGGCGAGAAGCGTGTAGGCGGTCATCATTGCCGACTCGAAGCCGGCTGGTTCGTTGCCGTGGATCGAATGCGAGAAGAGGGCGATCGCGGGCGTGCGCGCGGCGATGGCCGCCGCATCGCTTCGCGACGTCTTCCGCGGATCAGCGAGTGCCGCGACATCGGCCCGGATCTGATCAAGGCGAGTGATGTTGGCCGGGCTCGAGATGATCAGCACGCGCATCACCTTCCCTTCCGCCGTCGTGCCGGTGACCTCCGTCCGGACCCGGTCGGGCGCGGCGGCGATCATCGCGTCGAGCGCGCGCTGCTGCTCGTGGTACATCGTCTGGCGACTGCCGAGGGGATGCCCCAGCAGAGAATCCGGACGAGGGACGCTGGCGCGGTAAGGGCCATAGCCGTAGAACGACCAGGGGGTGCCGGACTGCGCATTGAGCGCCCCAGGGACGACGAGCAGCGCGACGAGCAACAGGCGGCGAAGCACGAGAGAGGAGGTCATGGATATCGTGGCGAGAGGGATTGGGAGGAGCCAGCGAATTTTAGCAGGGGCGGGGCCCGGAGGGGCGGGGCATGCCCCGCCCCTCCGGGGGTGTCAGGCCGGCAGCGGTGGCGGTGCCGCCTGGGCAGCGGCCAGCAGCTTGGCCGTGTGCGCCCGGTCCCATACGTCAGCCGCCGCCGCCCCGATCAGGAAGACTAGTGACATATACCAGAGCCAGAGGATGATCAGCAACGCGGCGCCGACATTGGCGTCGACGGAGTACTGGCCGCCGTGATTCAAGTATGTGAGATAGAGGCCGAACAACCGTTTCGCGATTTCGAACCCGGCCGTCGCAACGGCGCTCGCGAGCAGGGCCCCCGACCAGGCCAGGCGCTTCGGCGATGCGTAACGGTAGAGCGCCATGAAGAGCGAGATCGAGAAAAGAATCGCGACCACCGTGCCGAGGATCTGACCGAGACCGCTGACGAAGAAGGTCCACGGCGGATCGAGCGCGATCCCTTGCGCCTTGAGGACGGCCAGAGCGGCCGACACCATCGTGTTGGCGAGCGCGAGGCTTACCACCACGGCGACCATCGCGATATCGCGCAGCTTGGCGAACAGGTAGCCGATCAAGTAGCTGACCACGTAGCCGCCCGGAGCAGGGCGCGCCCGGACCTGAAAGATCGAAGAGAGGCAGGTGCGAATGGCGCCGAAGAGCCGGGTGCTGAACCAGAGAAAGGCGGGGATCGCGAAAAGGGTCAGCTGGCTACGGTAACCCCGGATCTTGTCGAAGATGCTTTCGACCAGGGCGAACGGATCGTTGGTCGTGAAATGACTGTGATCGGGAAGGAACGCCGCAAGGACCTGGGCCGGATCAGCGGTGCCGAAGTTGGCCGTCTGGCTAAGCAGATACCCCAGCCCGGCGATGATCAGGATCGCCAGCGGAATCAGCGCGAGCATGGCATCGAAGGTGAGGGCCGACGCCAGGAATGGCAGGTTGGCCCGGTCAAGCACCTCGAGAAGATGCAACAGCCACCGCGGCAACCCCGGCACGGCAGAGAGCCCGCTGGGTGGCGGGCTCTGTGGTGGAGGTGCGGCTGCCTGCGTCACTCAGGCGTCGCTGTCATCGTCGTCGTCATCCTCGGCCACGCCATCGGCCGCGATGGTGGCCCGACGGCGCGCTCGGGCTTCAGAGAGCCGGCGTTCGAGGTCATCACGCGCGCCAGCCGCCGTCTCCTGGACCGCACGGCGACCATCACGCACTTCGCCCTTCACGTCGTCTGCCCAATCTTCCACGGTCGCCTTGAGCTTCTTCCCGCGGGTCTCGATCTCATCCGTCAGTTCGTCGAAGCGGTCCTCGGCCTCGGCCTTGAGGCGACGCGCCCGCTTGCTGATGTCCCGGCGGGTATGCTCCCCGGACTGCGGCGCAAAGAGCAGCCCGAGTCCAGCCCCAAGCACTGCCCCGAACAGGAACCACTTCACACCGGCTGAGCCGTCAGCCTCGACGACAGTGATCTCGCGATCGTCACGCAAACCCATAGCTACACTCCTGCAGGCTACTCGCCCGCGTCGGGATCGTCTTCGGCCTGTGCCCCGCCGTGCGCCAAGGCGCCGGCAGCGAGGGAAGGCGCTGCAATATGGCTCCGAACCAGCGTCGATGTCCCCTTCACGCCCAACTGGTCGAAGAGGAACCCGAACGTCTTCTCAAGGTCGGCGCCAATCTTCTGACGAATGTCGGCGGGGAGCGACCACATCTCCTGCTTGAAGGGTCCGATCGCCTTCTTGCGGGCCTTGTAGTAGAACTGCTCATCCGAATCGCTGGCTTTCCGCTCCGACTGCGCGTTTTCGTCGAGCCAGCGGTACGCCCGTTCGCGGAGTTCCGACGGGAGCGCCGGGTGATCCCAGACAATGTTCTGGAAGTTGGTGGCGAGGTGGATCTCCACCGTCTCGATCCGTGGGAAGTTGCCGAAGGCGTTGCTAGGCAGGGTGGAAGCGCCGTGCTGGACCGCCCCGCCCATCTGATAGTCCTCGCGGCCGGCCTTGCTCAGGGCCTCCAGTGCCTCGAGATCGAGCTTGACGTCGGCGATGGTGCCGTCGGGGAGGACCACGCCGCCATGCGAGGTCCCGGTCTGGACCGAAATCTTGCTGATGCCGGCGTAATCGCCCTTGGCCGCCAGGGTCCGGTTGAACCCCTGCATGAAGGCGTGGAGCTCTTCGACGGTGGAGTTCTTGTGACCCACCTCGCCGATCTCGGCTCCCACCGAGATGGTGACGCCGGCCGGCTCCCGGTCACGGATGAACTGGGTGATCTCGGCCGCCCGCTCGTAGTTGGTCTGCTGCTGCTCGTCGAGGGTCGGGAAGGAGAGATCGACAAGGGTGGAGGTGTCGACGTCGATGTTGAAGAAGCCGGCGGCGATCTCCTCGGCGATCAGCTTCTTGACCTCGCCGACCTCAAGCTCTGGGTCGGCCTTGTACTTGGTCGCGTTGACCTGACAGTGATCGCCCTGAATGAAGAGGGGGAAGTGGTACCCCTCACGCAGGGCGGCGCCGATCAGGACCGCGACATACTCGGCCGGACGCTGGTCGGTGTAGGCGATCTCTGACCGGGCGATTTCGATGATGATTGCCGCACCCTCGATCTTGAGGGCGGAACGGAAAACGGCCCGGGCGGTGTCGTAGGCGATCATTCGGATGTTGATCGCGGGAACGGTGAAGCCGGAGCACTCTCCTCGCCCACGCGCGAGGTAGAGGTCGTGGATCGAGGCCGGCTGAACACCGGATGCCTGGCCGAGCTGCCAGAGCAGGGTCCGAGCTCCTTCCTTGTCGGCATCCTCCCCGAAGACGGCCATGGTCACCAGGGCGTCCATCGCGTCCGACCGAAGCACCCCGGGTCGGGAAATTTCCACACCGCTTCCGGACCGGGTCACCGCCCCGCCGAACAGCTCCAGCCCCTTCGTGCTCCCCACGGTCATCACATCTCCCCGAGTCGAATTGGAAATCATCAAACACAATCTATGGCTCGCCTGAGTCGAGGGCAAACTACGATTCGACAAGCGCTTGAGGCCCTCAAACACACCGGACCACGGGGGTGGCGACAGTGTCACAACCCTGATTTTCCACATTAGTTGCGCGTGTGAACCAATTGTTGAACATGGAGTTACGAAATTTCGGTAAGGTGGAAAACCGATGTTGAACGGATCTCGTTGCAGCGAACAGGCTTGGCCGCAGCTGGGGTGAGTTCTCCCCAGAATCCTGCGTGGAAAAGTTTTCCAATCCACAAATGTGAGCAGTCATTTCAGCACTGTGATGTCCCAATTTCATGATGTGGAAAGTTCGTGGGTCAATGAGCAGGCACTCATTCCGGCCTCTTTCCTGATGCCGATTGCCAGCGAATCGTCTGTGGATAACCCACTCTCCACAATCCACGGCCGATGTGATCAAGTGACCATTTTCTCGCGTCAAGGGGGTGCCCCTGAGAGGAGGAGGCGGGCCGAAGGATGTTGCTCGGTGAGATGGAGCCGGATGGACGCTATACTTCTGCGCTTCCCTGCCCCGAGTCACGCTCGGGACCAACTCTGGAGTGAGCTGAACTGATGCCGGGTGAATCGTTTCGTCGGACCAAGATCGTCGCGACCCTGGGACCTGCGTGGGAGAGCGAGGAGCGGATGCATACCCTCCTCGATGCCGGCGTCAACCTGATCCGGGTCAACGCTTCCCACGGTACCCCAGCCATCAGGGAACGATGGATCCGCCAGATCCACTCTATCCGACAGGCACGAGGGGAACCCACCGGGATCCTGGTCGACCTCCACGGCCCCCGTATTCGGGTCGGAAAGCTCCCGGCAGCGATAACCATCACCCCCGGCCAGATTGTCTGGTTCGCCCCTGAGGGGACCGCTGAGGAAGGCGATATCCCGACCACCTACCCCGAACTCGCAGGGGATGTGGTCCCGGGGTCGCGGATCCTGCTCGATGACGGCCTTCTGGCGGTCGACGTCGTGGCCGTGCGGGGCGACCGGGTCGAGGGGAAGGTGGTCTACGGTGGCCTCCTCAAGCCGAACAAGGGGATGAACCTCCCAGGCGCCGATGTGAGCGCCCCGGCAGTGACCGACCTCGACCGCGAGGAGGTGCTCCGGGTCGTGGCACTCGGCATCGAATACCTCGGCGTCTCCTTCGTGCGCCGTCCGGAGGACATGCAGGACCTCCGCCGGATCATCCCGAAGCACGTCAAGCTCATCGCCAAGATCGAGAAGGACACCGCCCTCAAGAACCTCGACAGCATCCTCGAGGCCTCCGACGCCATGATGGTCGCCCGCGGCGACCTCGGCGTCGAGCTTCCGTTCGAACAGGTGCCGCTGGTGCAGAAGCGTATCATTGCGCGCGCCAACCGCCACGGCAAGCCGGTGATTACGGCGACACAGATGCTCGAATCGATGATCACCAATCCGCGGCCGACCCGCGCCGAGGCCTCCGACGTCGCGAACGCGCTGATCGACGGGACCGATGCGGTGATGCTGTCGGCCGAGACTGCCGTGGGCTCCTACGCGCTCGAGGCGGTGCTGGCGATGGACCGGATCGCCCGGGAGGTCGAAGCCCATCGCCATCGGCCCTCCGAGGGCGAGCGTCGCCGCTGGCAGATCCCTGCCCCGCACTTCGCCCGGACCGAGGCTGGTCATACGCCCGTTGAGGATGCGATCTCGGTCGCCGTCTCGGCCGCCGCGGACCTCCTCGGCGCCTCGGCAATCGTCTGCTTCACCTCGAGCGGCTTCACTGCCCGGACGGTTTCGTCGTATCGCCCCAAGGTGCCGATTCTGGCATTCACCCCGGAGGCCGAGACCTACAACCAGCTTGCGCTGGTCTGGGGCGTCGTGCCGGTGTTGATGCCGCACCTCAAGAACTACGATCCGATGTGGCAGATTGCGCGGACCGAACTCCTCGCTCGCGGCATTGCGCGTGACGGATCGAGGATCGTGGTGACCTGCGGCGTCCCCTTCGACGTGCCGGGTACCACCAACCTGCTGAAGGTGGAGACGATCTAGGGAATGCGGCTGACGCTGCTCGGAACGGGGACTTCGATGGGGGTCCCCCAGATCGGCTGCGGGTGCGCCGTCTGCCGATCGGAGGATCCGCGCGACCAGCGCAGCCGCACCAGCGCGCTGGTCGAGACCGACGGTATCACCATCCTGATCGACACGCCGCCCGAGCTGCGACTGCAGCTCCTGCGCAACCGCGTCAAGCAAATCGACGCGGTGCTCTACACTCACCAGCATGCCGACCACACCCACGGCATCGACGATCTGCGTTCGTTCTCCCTCAAGCAGGGCGCGCCGCTCCCACTCTACGGCCCTGCCGAGACGATGGCGCATCTCGGCCGCGCCTTCAACTACATCTT
>JBDSMX010000190.1:0-22089 GCA_039915645.1 Gemmatimonadales bacterium
ATGTCGAGCACCTCGCGCGCTTCGGGTGTGGCCGTGCGCGAGAGTTGCAGCACCGCCAAGCGGATCGGCGTGAGCGGGTTCTTCATTTCGTGGGCGACGCGCCGGGCGACCTCGCCAAAGGCCCGCAGTCGCTCCGACTCGAGCTCGGCGAGGCGAGCCTGCTCAAGCCCGCGCTGCAGGTCGCGGAGCGCGGACTGCAGCGTGGAGAATTCTGGGATGCTCCGTTGTTCGGCATTGTCGGGGAGCTCTGCGTGTCGCCCGATCCGGTCGGTCCAGTCGACGACTTCATCGAGCGGAGCAGAAAACTGCCGGGAGAGGGTCACTCCGACGATGCCGACACCAAAGAGCAGAATCAGTGCTGCGAAAGCGAAAATGTAGGGACCCTGTTCCGGCAGACTCCTCGCCAGCAGCCGCTTCTGCTGGCTCAGGATCATGACATAGTTCAGGGTGGAGTCATGGCGCGCCACCGCGAGTGCCGCCCCGTCAGACAGCGGAATCCGGGCCAGCTCCTTTCGCGCAGTGCCCCAGGTCCGGACCATGTCGTCCAGGTTGCCGGTCCCGTTGGCGAATCGCTGGGTCCGGATATAGACGAGCCCCGCGCCACTGAGAAGGGCGACGGGGATGGCACTCACGGCAAACAGCGCGAGGAAGAGGCGGGTACGGAAGGAGAGCCGGGTCACGGTGTGTCGAAATGTACCTCCCCCTCATAAGAGAGAAGAGAGAAGAGAGAAGAGAGAAGAGAGAAGAGAGAGGAGAGGGGCCGAGGGGTGCCGTCACCCTTGTATCTCGACTGAGGAGATCTGGGGATGGCCAAGCGGAGTACATTGGGAAGCCGGTCGGCAGCTCGCTCACCCTGTGGTGCCTACACCGTCGCTCAGCCTGGGCGCCGCCCGGTTTTCCTCGTCGTGAGCCCGAACAGTTGCCCGGGGACCCACCCCGCATCGGACAAGGCTGGGCCATTGCGAGACCACTCCGTGCGGGAGGTGACCATGGCCGGGTATGTCGGCATCGATGTAGCGCAGGCGGTCCTGGATGTGTGTGTGCGTCCGACCGGCGCCGTGCAGCAGTTTCCCAATGATCTGGCGGGGCACGAAGCCCTGCTCGCGTGGCTCGCGCCGGTCGCCCCGTCGCATATCGTGCTGGAAGCGAGCGGCGGCTACGAGCGGGCGGTCGCGGCGACGCTGGCGGCGGCGGGCTTGCCGGTGGTGATCGTGAATGCGCGCCACGCGCGCGACTTCGCCAAAGCCACGGGCCAGCTGGCGAAAACCGACCGGATTGATGCGGCGCTGCTGGCGCTCTTTGCCGAGCGCCTGCAGCCGGCGATCCGCCCGCTGGAAGACGCGACCACGGCGGAGTTGCATGAGCTGGTGACCCGGCGGCGGCAGGTCACCGAGCATCTCACGATCGAAAAGCAGCGGCTGCCGCGCGCGCGGGGGCGCGTGATCCGCAAGCAGATCACCGCGCACATCAAGTTTCTGACCCGTCAGCTGGCCGAGAGCGACGATGATATGGGGCAGCTGATCCAGGCGAGTCCGCTGTGGCGGGTGAAGGACGACCTGCTGCAGAGTGTCCCCGGGGTCGGCGACGTGCTCTCGCGGACGCTGCTCGGCACGCTGCCGGAACTGGGGACGCTGAATCGCAAGCAGATCGCCGCCCTCGTGGGCGTCGCCCCGTTTGCGCAGGACAGTGGCCAGTGGCGCGGGAAGCGGCGCATCTGGGGCGGCCGCGCCCCGACCCGGGCGGTGCTCTATATGGCGGCGCTGGTGGGGACGCGGTGGAATCCGGTGCTGAAGGCGCTGTACACCCGGCTGGTCGCCGCGGGGAAGCCCAAGAAGGTGGCGCTGGTGGCCTGCATGCGGAAACTGCTGACGATCCTGAATGCGCTGCTGGCCACCGGCCAACGCTGGCAACCGACGACCGCTTGACAGGGTCACATCAAGACAGTTGCTGAGCGAAGCGAGGGGGCCGAACCTCGGGCTATAGGGATCGCCGCTCCGGGGGCAAATGCCCCCTCGCTTCGCTCAGGGTGACAACCGCCCATCCCTCCTCCCTCCTCCCTCCTCCCTCCTCCATCCTCCCTTCTCCCTTCTCCCTTCTCCCTTCTCGCTTCTCGCTTCTCGCTTCTCGCATCCCGGGCTTCTTTCTGGTCCGAAAGATGCTGTTCTGCTCTCCAGTGTTGGCGTATGTTACGATAAATCAACGACTTAGGTAATTTGTGTTGTAGCGCCCCCGTAACAGGTTGTTGTTCGGGCGCAACAGAGTACTGACTGAAACGTTTGTTGCGGACCGACGACACAAGATTCTTTGCGCAATTACATCATTTGGAAAAGAGGCATGCAATGAAGAAGTTCGCTGGTTTGGCATTGGGTGTGGCGGCGCTGATGGCGCCGGTAGCCGCCCGGGCCGATGTTACCGAGACGCGTTGTGCCGGCTCGACCGGCGCCGGGACGTTGACCTGCGTCACCGCCAAGTTCGCGCTCAGCGGAGGTAACCTTCAGGTCTACCTCTTCAACGGCTCGACCGCCGGCAGCAAGACCGTCATGTCGACCATCGTCTCCTTCGGCATCTTCGGCCTCAATTCCTACAACGGCACCTGGGGCTTCGGCTCGGCGAACTGGCAGAACTTCGGCGCCGGCACGCCGGCCTCGGGCGATGTGTCGGCCGACTGGAGTGGTATCACCTCGATCCCGGGCCTCCCGGGCGTGACCTTCAATCAGGGCGCGGATGCCGGCGGTAACGGCGGCCTTACCACCTGCGCCGGTCCAACGGGCGGCAGCGGCACCAACTACAAGACCTGCGATGGTTCGCCTGGCCCGACGTTTAGCGGCAATCAAGACTGGATGCTCTTCACCTTCACTCACGTCGGCGGCACCGCACTCGATGCGGCGGCCCTGACGGCGCTGGAGTGGGGCTGGAAGGCGCAGCGTGTCGGTGCCAACTCGATCTCGATCGAGTGCCGTACCGATGTGGGCGCGGGTAACGCCAAGTTCTGCGGCACCGATGACGGCACCGGCGGCAACCAGGGCGAGGATGACGTCGTCCCCGAGCCGGGCACGATGTCGCTGCTGGCGATGGGCCTTGCCGGGATGGCGGCCAACCGCCGTCGCCGCCGCAACAAGTAACCGGACAGCAGCCCTCCGCAGGACGAACCGCCCTCCCCTTTGTGGGGAGGGCGGTTCACTTTTTCCCCTCTGGCACTCCTCCTGCACATTCGAAAGTCATTCCCCGGCGGGTCCGCTACCCGACCCGCATCTCCCCCGAACCGGGTAGGCTATGCCGATTTTCGGTCCCCAACTGCGCCGCATCGCCCTTTTTGCCGTATTCTCGGGCCTCGCCGCGCCATCCCTTGCCGCCCAGAGCCTCACGGCAGGCGGCCTTGTCGCCACCGTCACGGATGATCGCGGAGTCCCCCTCAGGGGCGTTTCGGTGACCATCGAGCATCGTGGCACCGCGTTCCGCATCCTTGAGACGGATCGTGCGGGGCAGGTGATCCTGCGCTCGATCCCGATCGGACGCTACAACATCCTCGCCGAACAGCTGGGGTTCCAGCCCATCCGGGCGCTCGATGCCTCGGTGGTCACGGGTGCCGTGACAGCGGTGCGCTTCACGCTGCTGCGTCGCCCCCCGCCGATCAACAGCGTGACCGAGCAACCGGCCAACGCCACGATCACGGCAGCGACGAGCGGCAACGCACTCGACGCCGACGCCCTGCGCGCCTTCGATCGGCGCCGCGACGCCACCGACGCGAGCCGGGCCTTCTCCACCATCGACCCGCCGCGTGACGGCCGCGATGGCTTCGTGGCGAGCGCCGGTGGACTGCGTCCCGAATTTTCACGGCTGATGGTGGATGGCGTCGAGGAGAGCCTCCTCCGACACCCGGGCCTCCCGGGTGACGCGGCATCGGCGCCGCTCTGGTCACGCGACGGCATCGGACAGGCGCTGGTCTCGTTCTTCCCCCAGGACGTGGAGTTCCGTCCCGCGGCGGGCGCGTTGATGAGTGCGACATCCGCGCGCAGCGATGGCCGCTTCCGTTTCCATCCCTACGCCGCCTTCAGCGGTGCCAAGCTCGGTGGCGCCTCGGCAGACAATCCCGCGGATTCCTCGGCCGCGTCACTCGAGGCTGGTCTCGCGATGAGCGGGGCGCTCAAGGGCGACACGGCGACCTGGTTCCTTCGCGCGGATTATCGCCAGCTGGAACAGCCGAGTGCCGATCCGCTCGTCGCGAGCACTGGGGATCCACTCGCTACGTTGCTGACTGCCGCGCAGACCGTCGGTGGCCGTGATGTCTCCTCCTGGCTCTCCCCAACCGTCCGAAGCTGGAAGGGCGGCAGCGCGCTCGGCCGCGTCGATTTCCGCGTCGGCAAGAGTGCCGAACTTTCTGTCCGCGGCGGCGGCGCCTCGTGGACCGAAGCCAACATCCAGGCCGGCACTGAGGCCGTGAATGGAGCAGGGTCGAAGCTCGACGCCAGCGACTTCTCGACCTCGGCTGCACTCACCCTCACGGGTGACGAATGGGTGAGTGAATCCCGCGTCGGTGTCCGCAGCAGCAAGCGCGACTGGACCGGCGCCACCTTGCCCTTCACCGGCATCGTCAATGCCGGTTTTGCGTTCGGTGGCGCCAGCACGCTCCCCGGCAATTTCAAGGAGAGCGCGTTCGAACTGAACGAGGCAATCACCATCCTGAGTGGCAAGCACACCTTCAAGGTTGGCGGGAACGCACAGTCGAGAAAGTCCACCTACGATTGGATGCCCGGCAGTGGTGGTCGCTATGAGTTCGGCAGTCCGACCGACTTTGCTGCCGGTCGCGGCGCTTTCTATCAGGCCGTGAGCGCAACCGCGGCTCCACAGATTGCCGTGACGACCCTCTCGCTCTTCTTCGATGACAATCTGCGTGTCACATCACGCCTCCAGCTTTCTGCCGGGGCGCGCTTCCAGAAGTCTGCGCTTCCCACCGACCTGATCGATGCGAGCAAAATCTGGGGCGATGCCTCGGGCCTCAACAATCAGCTGGTGCCGGTGCGCCAGAAGCTCTTCGGGCTGCGCGGTGGATTCACGCTGGCGCTCGACGCCGCGAACCGGACAACCCTGCGTGGTGAGGGTGGCCTCCTGCCTGGACAGCACGACATCACCAGCTTCGCCGAAGTAGTGCAGTTCGATGGCGATGTGAGTGTGCGACGCGCCACCGGCGCACTGGCATGGCCGCGGACCGGCGAGCCGAGCGCCGCGCCATTCGTCGGTCCGTCGATCGCGTTCTACGGTCCCGATGTCCGTGCGCCGCGCACCTTCAAGGCGGAGCTCGGCCTGACGCATGACCTCGGCGGCGGCACATCATTTACGCTCACCGGTGACTACGGGCACACCGATTACCTCATTCGTCGCGAGGATATGAACCGTTCGGTGGCGCCGCTCTCGACCAGCAGCGACGGCCGTTCGATCTGGGGCAGCCTCGAGCAGTACGGCGCGTTGCTTACACCGACGGTCGGCTCGAATCATCGCTTCAAGGAAATCGATTTCGCCTACGGCCTTACGTCCACGGGCTATAGCAACTATTACGCGGCCACCCTCGGCCTCGAGCATCGAGTAGCCCGCGGGCTGGAGCTGATGGCCGCATATACCTACTCGAAGACCAACGACAATGTGATCGGTCAGCTCAGCGCCGATCCTGCCGATCGCCTCTCCCCATTCGCCGATGGGCGCGGCGCAGCGGATTGGGATGTCGGGCGGTCCGATCTCGATATTCCGCACCGCGTGGTCGCGACGGCCGAGTACCGGACGGCGGGCGCCAATCCGATCGCGCTGTCCGCACGCTATCGCTTCCGTTCGGGGCTGCCCTTCACGCCGGGATTCCAGCGCGGCGTCGACGCGAACGGCGATGGGGCAACGAACAACGACCCCGCATTCCTCGGCGGCGGCGTTGCAGGGATGAGTGAACTCGCAGGCCGCGAGAGCTGCCTGAGTGGCGGCGCCGGCTTCGCCAAGCGAAATAGCTGCCGTGACCCCGGCGTGCATGGTCTCGACCTGCGCGCCGAGGTCGGGCTCCCGGTTGGTGGTGCAAGACGGGTCGCCCTCGTCGTCGATGGCTTCAATGTGGTCGCCAGCGAGATCGGACTCGTCGATCACGCGGCGGTCCTCGTGAATCCCGCCGGAACGATTTCGACCGATGCCTCCGGGCACACGGTCCTGCCGCTCCTGGCGAATACGAATTTCGGAAAACTGCTCGTGCGGCGCGGCGAGGGCCGCCTGCTGCGAGTAGGGATCCGGGTGGAGAACTGACCATGCGGAACTCACGCGCATTCGCGGCCCTTTCGCTGGCCTTCGTCGCCGCCTGCTCCAACGCCGGCGAAAAACTCACGCTCCCCTCGCTGCCGAACGGCGCGATCGGCGTCTTCGTCTATCTCGATCGCGATGGCTCGCAGACGTACACCACGGCGGACACCGTATTCACGGGCGCCAGGGTGGCACTGCTCGCGGCTGGCGGCACCGACACGATTCGCATCGCCACCAGCAGCGTGCAGGGACTCGCCACATTCGACTCGGTACCGCTCGGGAGTTATCGCGTTGCCGTCGATCGCCGGGCGCTCGGTGACTCAATCGCCACGGTGGTCGGTGACAGCGGTGTCATTCGCCTCGTGGGCCAGCCCGATTCCGTGCTCGGCTCCCGCGCCGTTCGACTTTCCTTTGCCGAGGTCACCATTGCGCAGGCCCGCGCGCTCCCAGCTGGTCGTCGCGTGTTTGTTCGCGGCCGGGTGCTCTCGGCGATGCAGTTCTTCCGTGACTCGGCATCCTTCATCAAGGATGCTACCGGGACCATCCGCATCACCGGTGCACGTCATCGGGCCGGCCGAACCGGCAACAATCTCGGTGATTCGGTGAGTGTGTTCGGCACCACAGGTACTCGTCAGGGCCAGCCCGTGCTCATCGACGGACTCTTCGCCTCGCTCGGCGAAGGCCCCGCGCCGGTCTCGGTGCCGGTCACGGTTGCCGAGGCGAACAATGCCAAGGGTGGTACCCTCGATGCGGCGCTGGTCTCGGTCACTGGCGCCAAGATCAACGACACCCTGCCATCGCTGCCCGACTTTCTGGTCCGCATTGCAGAGGCCGCCAATCCGGCGGTGCGCGCCGACGTGATTCTCGATGCGCTGATCGCCGCGCCATCGAACATCTTCGTGCCCGGCCTCACGATCGGTGTAAAGGGTGTGCTGGTACCACGCGGCGACGGGACCTGGGTCCTCAAGCCACGCGGTGGAGGAGATATCACGCTGTCGAATTGATCGGAAATTGGACACCGAACGAAGATGGGCCCCGGCGAACGCCGGGGCCCATCTTCGTTCAGGCCGGGTCGTGCGGCAGGCGTGTTCGTCGCGTCGCCCCGAAGAGCGCAAAGGTCGTGAGCAGCATCGCCGCCACCAGCAGTTCATCCGAGTGCACTGGTATGCCAGTAATCGTCGAGGCCACGACCATCGCGCCGATCGCCGCGATGCCGAATCGCAGGGCGATGCGAAAGCCGAGTGCACCCGCAAACCATCCCAGTGGCCCGAGCCAGCAGGCAATCCAGATCACGCTCCACCACGGCGCATTTTCGCCCACGGGCGGGGCGAAGGGATGCACGAACGCCCATCCGAGAGCAATCGAGAGTGGCACCACGCGTTCCTGGGTCGGGCCTGCGACCGCGCCACTTTGAAGTACCACTGCCCCCGCGCGACGGAACCAGCGGAATCGCCAGGGCACGGCGACCGGCGTGATCGCCGCATCCTCGAATCGCCAGACCGGGGTCCGCACCAGGAAGCGGCTTGCCGCCACGCGAAATTCGATCAGCAGGTTGCGGCCGCGGATACCCGCAGAGAGTTGCAGTTGCTGGCGGGCATCCACGATCCTGAGGAGCGAGATCGGGCGTGACGATGCGATGGGACTCGTTCGCGTGAGATCGAGCGTGAGGTCAATTGAATCGAGTCGTGTCGGCACCCCTGGGAGCGGATCGTTGCTAACGGCGATCCCGCTCATCGTCGCCCGCTCCAAGGCGCCGGGAAAGCGATCGTGCCCGGGCCAGAGTCGGAGCGGCTGCCCCACCCACGGGCCGGCCGGGCTCAACGCGATGGTGAGTCCAGCGCCCGTGGCGAACCAGACCGTCGTTCCGGCCACGAGGCAGGCGAGCGCCGCGCGAAGCGCAAAAGCGGGAGTCGGGCTGAGCGCCTTCACGAGGACAGGCAGAAGATACCACCCGACGACGCCACCGGCGCTGTTTGCGAGAATGTCGCTAAGCGAAGCATCTCGACCGGCGAGCCAGAATGCCTGGGTTGCTTCGATGGACGTGGTGAGGAGCAACAGCATCAGCAACGTCGTGCCGATGCGCCAGCCGGAGAGGCGCGCGGCGACTCCGAGTGGCAGGAAGAGGAGGAGGTTGAGCAGAACATCGGTGGCCCCGGCGTCGCCACAGGCGAGGCAATACCAGGGCGTCTCGAGAATGCGGTCGACCTGATCCGGTGCGGCGCGGAGCGTCACGGCCGCGATGACGGCGAGCCACGCGAGGATCAGGGCGCGACGCAGGGTCATCCGATCCTCACCGTGGCGCCGGGGCGGAGTTCACGGCCGACGCCACCGCGCCAGCGGGAGGTGCGTGGCCCAAAGCTGGAGCCGCGCCTTCGGCGGCAGCGATCCGCGACGAGCTGCTTCGCTCAGAAATTGCTTCGCCGCCGTGCGTTCGCCGTAGTAGAACAGCTCCATGCCGTACTGGAGATAGGTCGTGTACTCCTTGGCGTGGACCCGCGCTGCATCGAGCCCCAGTGTGGTCGCGATCTGTCGCAGCTGAGCCACCTCCGCCACCGCGAAACGCTGTGATTGCCGGGTGAGCGAGCTCGCGCTGGGTTGGTAGTTCACGAGACGTTCGGGGATGCCGACGAATTGCCACCCTGCGTGTGCCATGCGCAACCAGAGGTTGTAGTCCTCCACGCCGATCAGTTCCCGACTCTCGTCGAACCCGCCCACTGATTCCCAGGCGGCCCGCCGGAGGAGTACCGAACTCGTCGGAATGCGATTCCGCTCCCAGAGCCCTTCGAAGTCGATCGTCGGTGGCGGCATCGGCGGCTGCTTCTCGACGAAGTGCTGCCCCGAGAAGATCACGGCCACCCGCGGCTCGCCGATCCGCTCGAGTTGGTGGGCAATCCGCTCCGGTCGCCAGCTGTCGTCGGCATCGAGGAGGGCGATCCACTCGGCATCCGTCGCCGCGATGCCCCGATTCCTGGCTGCGCCGGGGCCGGCATTGGCCTGCTGGATCACCCGGACCCCTGCCGCCCCCGCAAGGCGAGCCGTTGCGTCGGTGCTGCCGTCATCGACGACGATGATCTCGGCGGGGGGGATGGTCTGCTCCCTGGCCGAGGCGATGGCAGCCTCGATGGAGGCCGCCGCATTGTAGGCGGGAATCACGGTGGCAATGCGCGTCGTGGTCATCGGCTCGAGGTCACTCCACTCCCTTGCTTCGCAACGGCCCGGCTTCGGCCGAGAGGCTCATCGTCAAATAAACGAACGGTTTGTCAAAAATACAGTCGGCAATGAAATCGGTGCCCTACAGCCAAGTTGTTGTCTGTCCGATGCTTATATCACGAGGCCCAGACAGGGTCCGAATGGTCCATGAATTGCCATATATCTGGACACAGCGGCGAAGATCACCGCCCGAAAACAGACGCAGCGCTGCCCAGAGCACACCCAGGGAAACCGGGGGTCGCAGAGCCAGGGAGCTAAACCGAGGGAATTATCCCGAGGCATGCCCGCCCAGCCGCCAGCGAGATGAAGTCCACACTCTCGAAGAGCTGGTAGCCGAATGACCTACACCTTCAAGCTGTCCCGCCGGATCGCGTCGAATCACCGATCCATCCTCGCTGCCGCCGCCCTCGTTCTCGCCGCGTGCGGTGGGTCGAGCCCTACGAGCAGCACCCCGGTTACCCCGGCCGGCCCGACCGCCGGTTGGCTCACCATCCAGATCACCACGCCCCGGACCGATGACGGCGCCGTGCAGCTCTCGGTCAGCGGCCCTGGTGTCGACTCGGCCCGGATCGTCGGCTACGACGGCTTCAGTGTCGTCGGCAACGCGAGCGCCGACATGGTCGTGACCGGTGCCATCGCCAACGGTACCATTGCCCAGGTGCACCTTCGCGATATTTCCCGCACCAGCGATCTTCGCGCTTCCGTGTCCGCCGCGGCGGCACGTGGCAGCTATGCGCTGCAAGACCTCACTGGCTATCGGGTGGTCGTGGTTCGCTGAGTGGCCGGGAGGATCAGGTCGGCCACGAGTGGCAGGTGATCTGATCCGACGTCGCGGCCGGTAAAACTCCGGCTGGTCCCGATGTCGGTCGTCGCAAGAATATGGTCGATGCGGACGCCCCACCAGCGCGTCCGCTTCGTGTGTCCGCTCCCGAATCCACTGCGACTGAACGCATCGCGCAGGTCGCTCCAGTGGCGCCGAAAGATCGCGCTCTCGATCGGCAGGTTGAAGTCACCCACCACAATCGTCGGCTGGTCGATTGTGGGCAGGATCCATTCCCGCGCCTTGCTCGATTCCTCTTCGCGCTGCCGGATATTCGCACGCGTCACATCGCCTAGTGTCGGGATCGTGGAGAGGTCGCTGTAATTGTCGAGCGCATCCCGCGGAGTCTCGAGGTGGACCAGTCCGACACGGAGCGGACCGGCCGCCGTCTGCACCGTGGCGCGAACGATCGCTCCTGACCCGCCTTCCTTCCAGATATCCATCGGATTGCGCTCGCTCCAGTCGAGAATGTCACCCCGTGAGAGCAGGCAGAGTGACGTCTCGCTCACCTTGAAGTGATATCCCGGCAGGGTACTGAGCGCAGCGCGCACCGGGCCGTTGCCGCACTCGGCAAAGACGGCCACGTCGGGGGCGAGACGCTGCATTTCGGCGACGACGCGCTCCGGTGGCGTGTTGCCACCACTCCCTGCGCCGGCGTTGAGCTCAACCACTCGCACCGGCACGCCCGCGCCTACGACAAGACGACCGATCCCGGTGCGCACATCAAGCAACCCGAAGCAGGTCAGCGCCGCTCCGACGCACACGGGCAGCCATGCTTCACGAGGACGACTGAGCAGCCAGGGCAGTACACCCAGCAGCGGAAGGGCAAGCAACCAGCGCGGTCCGAAGAGAAAGGGGAGGGCCCACCAGACCCGGTCGCCGAGCTGACAGGTCAGCAGATAACTCATCGCGACGGCAGCGAGCGAGAGGATGCCGAGCCGGCGAAACCAGTCGGTGATGTTCACGTCAGCGCTTCTGCCAGGGCCAGTAGAGCGTGCCCGCGATGAATCCGCTTCCCCAACTGCAATGGATCAGGAAGAAGATCAGCGGGAAGCAGGGGAGCAGCGCCCAGCCGTGCTGGCGCGCCACCAGGATCGAGGCGGCGATGTTGGCGGCGAAATACACGGCGAGGTGGAGCGCACCGATCCAGCCCAGGAAATGCACCAGCAGCGGAGTGGCGATCAGCGAGAGCACGAACGCTGGCGCGACCGCCTGACGCCAGCGCAGCGATCCCGGATGGAGCAGGAGCGTGCGCACCTTCCAGAAGCCGTAGCGGGTGTACTGCCGCACCAGTTTGGGGAGCGAGTCGCGAACGAAGTAGGTCGACTGCAGCGTCGGCGAGAGGTAGACCCTGCCGCCACGCGCGCGCAGGCGGACATTCATTTCATAGTCTTCGTTGACGGCCCAGTCGGCGTGCATTCCGCCGAGCTCGCGCACTGTCGCCGTGCGCCAGGCGCCGAGATAGACGGTGTCGGTCCAGGTCGGTTCGGTGGCATGACGATATTGCGCATCGCCGGCGGCGAAGCGGGAAGAGACGGCGGCGGCAATGGCCCGGCCGAGGATTCCCTCACCGGTCGCGCGCTGCAACCCGCCGACATTCGCCGCCCCGGTGCTGTCGAGCAGCCGGACCGCCTCGGCCAGATAGTCATTGCCGTAGAGGGAGTGGGCGTCGAGCCGTACCAGGTATTCGCCACGCGCTGCAGCGAGCCCACGGTTGAATGCAGCGGCCTGCAACCGTTCGGGGTTGTGCAGCAGCCGCACGCGCGGGTCGCGCGCGGCGAGCGCCGTGACGAGCGCCGCCGAGTTGTCGCTGCTCTCGCCATCGAACACCAGCAACTCGAAGGTCATTCCAGCAGGAAGTTCCGAGGCCAGCACCGACTCAAGGCAGGGCGTGATGTGCGATGCCTCGTTGCGCATCGGAATCACGACAGTGATGGTCGGGGCAGCGGCAGTCACGCGGGAGGCGCTCGAGGGCTGGAGAGGTACCGGAAAACCGAAGCGGGCCCCGAGGATCTCGGGGCCCGCTTGGGAATTTAGTCGGAGCGTGCTGCGACGACTACTTCTGCTTCCGGCGGCGGACGCCTGCGCCAGCCATACCCGCCAGACCCATCGCCAGCAGCGACATCGTCGCCGGCTCGGGGACGATCTCTTCCGGCGGCGAGCCGGTCTTGAAGATCAGCTCCTGGCACCGGGTCGCGGTGTTCCTGAAGCAGCCTGCGTTGACGTCGGTGATCACCCGCCAATCGGAGGCATCGAAGGACGCGCCGGCTGCGCCGAGCGCGCCGCTGCTGACGATGATGTTCCAGGCGAGGGTGCCCTGACCGTTGCCGAACGCGGCCTGATACGAGGCCAGCGTCGCCGAGAGGCCGCCCGCTTCATTCAGACCCCAGATGGCCCACTGCCAGTCGTTCTCGCTGCCGGTGAGGCCGGTGTTGCCACCCATGGCGAAGTAGGTCTGCACCAGGAAGGCCTGACGCCGATACACCTCGTAGTTGCCAGTCTGCGTCTTGCCAAGCGCAACGCCCGCGGCCGAGAGCTCGCTGACCCAGACGTCGTAGTTCTCGCCCACCGCGACTGGGCCGGGACGGTCGACGCAGAACACCGAGAAGGCGGTGTTGAGCGGGGTGGCTGCACCGGTGAAATTGGCGGTGAACTCACCGGTCCGGTTGAACCAATCGTTCGGGGCGGCCTTTGAGAGGAGCTGGAAGTGCCCATCGGCCGGAGGAGCGGCGGAGAGCGGCGAGGCGACGGCGGTTGCCGCGACTGCCAGTCCAAGGATGCTGCGTACCAGTGTCTTCATGGGGGGTAACTCTCCGGCTTTTCGGTTTCGGGGTTTTCTGTCTGATCGTCTTGACGGTCTCCCCTAACGCACCTGCTGTGCCACGGCGTGGCACCGTGCCAAAGTTCGAATCGCGGTATTTCCTGGTCTAGCAACTCATTGCAGTGTAATGACTTATGGTGCACCTCCCGGGCGGGGTGCTCGGCGACGATCTCCGGGTGATGCAGCCAAGTTGTGGTCTCGTTGCACACACACATCCCCGCTTTGTTGCGATTACGCCACACTCTCTGCCCGGAAGGGGCGTCGGTACGCCGCCACGCGGCAGCGCGCCCCAACCCATAGGAGAGCGGAATGGCAACTGCGATTGGCCCGGCATTAAATCGTCAATAAATTTGACAGTACTACCAGAAATCATACAGAAAAATACCCATAAGCCGATGATTTATAGCTAGTAACGCTTGGCAACACTTTTGCTCAGTATCTTGACGCCACGTAGTGGCCGCTGCCCAGAGCAAACCATCCGAAAGGATGCGACGCAGAACCACGGAGCTACCGCCTCGGGATCACCCGACGCCACGCCAGCCGAGTCGCCAGCGCCAGGGAATTTCTCACCCGCTTGGGGTGAGGCCGCCGAACAGGCGGATCAATGGCATTGGAGAGCTCTGTATGCGGTTCAGCTTCGCCCCGAACTTTCGTCACGCCGTCCGCCTCGGCACCCTCGCGCTGGTCGCCCTGCCGGGGATCGCCATGGCGCAGGGTGTCTCCAATCCGCTCCGCGATGCCGTGATGCGCTCCGGCGGCCGCGTGATCGTGACGCTGCAGTCCTCGCAGGGGGGCTCGGCGCTCCGGCAGGCCGGCGATCCGCCAGTCTCGGCAAGCGAACTCTCCGCCATCTCCTCGCGCCTCTCGAGCCGGTTCCAGCTCCGCGAAAATTCGCGCGCTCCGTTTGCGGGCATGGTGATGGGAGAGATCTCTCCCGACCAGGCCACCGCGCTCGCCGCCGATCCGAACGTGGCGGCGGTTGAAGCCGACCGACTCTGGGCACCAACCGATCTGGGCGACGGCTTCGACCCGTCGGATCGCTGGGCAGCCTACCGCCGGGTCGATACCACCCCGTACGGCGTGACCAACGTCACCGCGCCAGCGGTCTGGGCGACGGGCAATCGCGGTGAAGGCGTCAAGGTCGCTGCGATGGATTCCGGCGGCGACGCCACCCATCCTGATCTCAACTATGTCGGCGGTTACAATGCCGTCACCCGTGTGACGTCCGACTGGGCCGACGATATCTCGGTCTGCAGCGGACACGGCACCCATGTCGCGGGAACCATCGCCGCGCTCGACAACGGCAGCGGTGTCGTCGGCGTCGCGCCGCGAGCGCAGCTCTACGCCATCAAGGTCTTTGAGAATGTCGGCGGCTCCTGCCTCGCGTACACCTCGTCCCAGATTGCCGGTTTGCAGTGGGCCGTGACGCAGGGCATCCGCCTGGTGAACGTCTCGATCGGCGGCACCTACTCGCCCTCGTACGACGCTGCGATGCAGACGGCGGCCGCGCAGGGCACCTACCTCATCGCCGCGTCGGGCAACAATGGCAGCGCCGTGCTCTTTCCCGCCTCCTCGGCGTATTCGATCGCCGTGGCCGCGGTGGACGGCAGCAACGTGCGCGCGAGCTGGTCGGATTTCGGGCCCGAAGTCGACTTCTCCGCGCCGGGCGTGGGCATTCTCAGCACGATGCCCGGCGGTGGCACCGGCAGCAAGAGCGGCACGTCAATGGCGACGCCGCACGTGGTGGGAGTGGCCGCGCTGATTCTCTCGGCCTTCCCGTCGCTCTCCTTCGCGCAGTTGTACCAGAAGCTCCGCGATGGCGCGCTCGATCTCGAAGGCGCCGGCTTCGACAACAACACCGGCTACGGCCTCGTGCGCGCGGCCAATTCCATCGGTGGCGTCGCACCGCCGCCGCCACCGCTCACGCTCGCTGTCTCGCCTTCGGGCCGGAATGCGTCGGTGGTTCAAGGTGGCAGCGCCGCAAGCGATCAGGGTACCGTGACGCTCTCGGGCACCAACAGCACCACCACGAGCTGGACCGCCACCAAGCTGAAGAGCTGGACCTCGTTCACCACCGGCAGTGGCACCGGATCGGGCACGGTGGCCTGGAGCAGGAATGCCGCCGGGCTTGCCGTCGGAACCTACGTCGACACCATCAGCATCTCGGCGAGCGGTGCGACCGGTTCGCCGGGCACCATCTACGACACCCTGCGCGTCACGGCGGCTCCGCTGCCGCTCACCATCGCGATTGCTCCGACCTCACGCAATGTTGCGGTGCAACAGGGCGGCAGCGCGCCGAGTGATCAGGCGAATGTGACCCTGAGCGGCACCAACAGCAGCAACACGGTGTGGAGCGCCACCAAGCGGAAGAGCTGGACCACGCTGACCACTGCCAGCGGCACCGGCAGCGGATCCGTGGCCTGGACGCGCAACGCCAGCGGACTCGCCGTCGGCACCTATGTCGACACGTTGACGGTGTCGGCCACCGGCGCGACCGGTTCGCCGCAGATTCTCTACGACACCCTTCGCGTGACGTCGGCGCCGGTGCCACTGACGTTGGCGGTGTCACCGTCCTCGCGCAGCGCGACCGTCCAGCAGGGAGGGAACGCGCCTGCCGATCAGGCAACCGTGACCTTGCTCGGCGATAATTCGCTGACCACGCTCTGGAGTGCCACCAAGCGGAAGAGCTGGACCACACTGACGACCGGCAGCGGTACCGCGAGCGGCACCCTGGCGTGGAGCCGCAATGCCACGGGCCTCGCCGTTGGTACCTATGTCGACACCATCACGGTGAGCGCGGTCGGCGTGCTGACCACAAGCGTGGTATACGACACGCTGCGGGTGACCGCGGCACCGGTGGCCCTTACCCTCGCCATTGCACCGACCTCGCGCAATGTCGCGGTGGTCGCCGGTGGCAACGCACCATCGGATCAGGCCAGCATCACGCTGGCTGGCGACAACAGCACCGCGACCCAGTGGAGCGCCACCAAGCGGAAGAGCTGGACCAACCTCACCAACAGCAGTGCCACTGGCTCCGGAATCCTGAGCTGGAGCCGGAATGCAGCCGGGCTGGCCGCGGGCACCTATGTCGACACCCTCACCGTCTCGGCGATCGGTGTGGCGCAGCCGGTGGTGCTCTACGACACCCTTCGGGTGAGCGCGGCCCCAGTTCCGGTGACGATGGTGATGACGCCGAGCTCGCGCAGCACGACCGTGCAGGTCGGCGGCAGCGCGTCGGGGGATCATTCCGGTGTCGTGCTCAATGGCGACAACAGCGCGACCACCAGCTGGACCGCGACCAAGCGGAAGAGCTGGACGACACTGACCAACACCAGCGGCACCGGGCCTGGGAATCTGTTCTGGACGCGCGATGCGACCGGCCTGGCCGCTGGCGTCTACGTCGACACCATCACCGTTGTCGCCATCGGAGTTGCGGCGCCAGGGTACGTCTACGACACCCTGCGAGTGACGACGGCGCCGGTTCCACTCACGCTCGCCGTGGCTCCCGCATCGCGCTCCGTCTCGGTGGTGCAGGGGACGAGCGCGCCAGTAGACCAGGCGACAATCACCCTCGCCGGTGACAACAACACGACGACGGTATGGTCTGCCACCAAGCGAAAGAGCTGGACCACGCTGACCACGGCCACCGGCACGGGGAGCGGCACGCTCGCCTGGAGCCGGAACGCCACGGGCCTTGCTACCGGGACCTATGTCGACACCATCACGGTGACTGCCGTCGGTGTCGCAACCCCATCGGTGGTGTACGACACGCTGCGGATCACCAGTGCGCCGGTACCGGTGACGCTGGCATTGTCTCCTGCGGCGCGCACGGTCTCGGTGACGCAGGGCACGGCAGCCGCAGGAGATCAGGCCACGGTCACGTTGGCCGGAACGAATGCCGCCACCACGACGTGGAGCGCGACCAAGCGGAAGAGCTGGACCACGCTGGTGTCAGCGTCTGGTACCGGCAGTGGGACGGTGTCGTGGAGCCGCAATGTGGCGGCACTGGCCGTGGGTACCTACGTCGATACCATCACCGTGACGGCTGCCGGAGTGGTTGCACCCGCCATGGTGTTTGACACCGTGCGAATCACCTCCGCACCGGTGACGCCGATCACGATCGCGGTCTCGCCCGGGGGACGTCGCAACAACATCACCCAGGGCGCCAGCACGCCGACCGATAGCGCCAGCGTGACACTTGCCGGCACCGGCAGCGCCACGACTTCCTGGAGCGCGGCTCGTACGGCGAACTGGACCACCCTCACCACCGCCAGCGGCACCGGCAATGGTCGGGTTCGCTGGAGCCGGAACACCACCGCACTCGCCGTCGGGACGTACGTTGACACGATCCGCGTGGTCGCTGGCAGTGTGACGGCGATGGTGCTCGATACCGTGAACGTTGCTGCTGCGCCGTCCACGATCGCGGTCACGCCGAAGGGGAAGAAGTTCCGGGTGCTCACCGCGGCGGGAAGTTCGGCGAGCCTCGCCGAGTCGACGCTCGATACGGCAGTGGTGGACGGCGCAACGGTTGACGGAGAATCTTCTCTCTGGATGGCGTCGACCACCTCGAGCCGCTTCCGGCTGCTGACGCTGACTGGCGAACTCAACGGCCGGCTGATCTGGGAGCGCTTGCCGGCCAACTTGCAGCCCGGCATCCACGTGGATTCCATCGAGATCCGACTCCAGCGTGATCCCTCTATCAAGAGCACCTTCCTCGACACCCTCGAGGTGGTCGCGGTGCCCTCGCCAGAGCCAGGGATCGCCGTGGAAGAACTCTTCCGCGCCGGCGGCCTGTCGGAAGATCAGCGCACCGTCTTTGACCGCGACGGCAACCGCAATGGTGGCTACGACCTCGGCGACCTGCTCGCCTGGGTCGAACGCACCCACGTGAGGTTCTCCGCCGAGGTGGCGTCGAAGCTTCAGGGATTGATGGTGAAGGGCGCACAACCGGCAGTGAGCGCTGATACCCGCGCTCGACGCGGTCGATAGCACACCGCAGTCCAGGTCACGATGCGGCGGGGCCGTTCCTCACACCAGTGGGGGGCGGCCCCGCAGTCGTAGCCATTGGTTGGCGCTGTGGACTCGCCACGTCGGCCGTATCGCGGTCAGATCGACCAGCGTGGTGAGCTCTGGGTGCCATTTCAACTTGTACGGCTCGGCGCCAGGCCCCATGTCGAAGGTTTGATCGCCCTGCGCGCTGCACGCCTCGATCAGTCGCGTGGTCTGCAGGATGCCGAGGCCGAATTCTCCGAGTGCTGGCGCCCAGGCGACGCGATACGAATGACCGACACCGTGGCTGACCAGTACCACGCTTGCCGCGACCATCGCTCCATCCCGCCGGATGGTGAAGAGTCGCGCACGTCCTGCTCGCGCTTCGGCAAGCAACCAGCCCGGAAAATCTCGGGCAGCGGTGCCGTACCGGAAGGTGGTGGTCTGCTGCTGCATGGTCTTGAGCGCACCGTGCATCTCGATGAATTCGGCGACGGCCTCGCGGAACCCCTCACCCACCGGTTGCCAACCCGACTCGATCGACCCGGAGGCAAGGAACTTTCGTTCCCGTTCGGCCATGTTGGCGCCGCTGCGACCCCTGAGCACCACCTCGCGCGGCAGCGCGATATGAGCCGATGGGATGCCGGAGCTCCGGTTCAGTGAGTCGATATCCCGGAAGGGGGCCACCTCCGGATCGAGCAACCACGAGTCGGGTCGCAGATGCCGGAGGGCAAGCTGATCCCAGCCAGCGATCCCGATGGCGTGGCGGAGGGCGTCGCCGATCGCCTGGGCATCGTCGTGCACGATCACGGCATCGAGGCCGTAGGCGTGCCAATGGATCAGGGGCACCAGGCGTCGCAGGATGATTGGGCCGACCCGTTGTCGCATCAGGCCAAGCGGGAGGACGCCGCAGACGCGATCGTGGCGATCGTGCACGACGAAGACGAGCGGGGCGACGG
This sequence comes from Gemmatimonadales bacterium, assembly GCA_039915645.1. GTDB lineage: Bacteria > Gemmatimonadota > Gemmatimonadetes > Gemmatimonadales > GWC2-71-9 > Palsa-1233. The sequence goes on from JBDSMX010000190.1 coordinate 19,067, forward strand.
CGGGCCGGAACATCTGATGAAACGCGGTCACGAGGTGCGGCGCGTTGCGGGCGTTGCCGCGCGGGTCGCCCGCAAAGAGGTCGGACCATGCCGGGAGCAGTTCCGCGAGCTCTCGCGGGTTCCTGACCAGGCGTACTCTCACGGCGCTACCCGCGTCGCCGGAGTGTGGCGAGACGCGCGCGCCAGCTCTGCCCCGCGAAAGTGACCCGGTAGAGCGGCCGCATCGTCGTCTCCCACAGGTGCTTGTAGTCCTCGCTGCCGCGGCCGAGGTCGTAGCTGCTGCAGCCAGCAGCGAAGGCATCTTCGATCATCAGCGAAAAGAGCAGGCGCCCGGGCGAGAGATGTTGCCAGTTCGCGTCGTGTGCCATCCGCCAGCTGTATTGGGTCTCGCGCCAGCGAAACGCGAGGTGTACGGCGACCAGCTCTCCCGAGACGCGCAAGGTGCCGACGAGGCCATGCCCCCATCGGCACGCTTCCGACATCACATCAATCAGGCGCTGCACCGCTGCGGGATCACTGAATTCCGCCGAGTCGCCGCAGTCGCGCCACCGATCGGTATGGCGCGCAGCGAACCACTGGAGCGTCTCGTCAAGCGCTTCGGCCGTGACCGCGCTCGTGAATTCCACTGTTCCCGCCTTGGCCAGGCGACGCGCCGTCTTGTGCGCCGTCACGCAAACATCCGGCGCTCCGGCCGTTCGATCAATGTGGATCAGCTGCGATCCCGCCACTTCGCTACGAGCGAATTCCGTGGTGGCAAGGTAGAGGTTGCCATCGGGGCGTACGAACTGCAAATCGCAGTGCTCCCAATCCCGGCGCCTCGCGAGCGCCGCCAGCATGGCATTCGCGACATCGGGAATCCCCGGGTCGACCACGGCATCGAAGTACGAAGTGTGCCACCGCGTGTAGCCCACCAGCTGATGGCCGCCCAGTCGAGTGTTGAGAGGAACACGCTGCAGTGGCAGGACTCCGGCGAGCTCGCCGTCGGGTCGGCGCGCCGTCACGACGTAGGTCGTGACAACCGGATCGACGATGCCACCGAGTCCGATCGCGAGAGACCCGCTGTCGTAGGGCGAGCTTCGCGGATCGCGGAGCGCCAGCGCATCCCACGCCGGCACCAGCGTGGCGATCTTCGTGGGGTCGGTGATCACCTCGATCGCAAGCGTCATCGTGGTGGGCTCCCCCTCATCCCGCGGGCGGTGGCGGCTCGTCGCCGGGAGGTGGGACTTTCGGCTTGCCGCGCCCCAGCACGCCGAGTCGTCGCAACGTATTCCGGCCCCCCCCCGCAAGCAGGACCTGGTCGAGCTGCTTCATCACGGTGCGGACGCGGTAGCGCCGGATCAGTCGCCCAAGTTCGTGCGCCAGCGCGGGGTCGCGTGCCTCGAGCCCGGGTGTGAGGATCTCGACCCAGTCGACCAGATCACCCTCGTGTTCAACCACGAGGCGGCGGAGGAGCTTCGGGTCGTCCAGCGGTGGCATCGCCGGAGAGACGAGCCGCAGTGCACGCAGCGCCGCCGAGGTCTGCAGGCATTTGTGACAGACGCCGCAGTTGTAGTCCTCACCCTGGAAGCAGACCCGCAACACCGCGAGCAAGTCCGGCGCCTGCGCGAGTGCCGCGATCTTCTCGATCCGGAGCGCCTCAGCGCCGTGATGATGAATGCGGAGCGAGCTCGAACCCCAGAGCGGGTCAGTATACGGATGGGTCCCGTAGGGACGCAGGTTCTCCCAGGAATTGCTTCCGGCCACGGTATAGTCGGCGAGGCCGAGCGCATGAGGGATCGACGCCAGTGCGCCGCCGATGAACTCCGACCAGTATCCGCCGGTTGCGCGACCGACCGCCTTGACGTTGGTCTGTACCGTGGTGAGTGGAACCTGTCGCTGAGCCATGGTATGCGCGAGCGTCGCGCCGACGGCCGACATCAACGCCGGATTGGGCTCACCATACTCGATGCCATCGAAGAGGACGGTGCCGTCGGCGCCATCGGCCGCGCGCATCACGGAATAGCTGCTGTCAACGCCACCAGAATAGCCGACCATGCGGCCGCTCGCACCGACGCGAGGGGCGATCGAGGGCGCCATCACGGTGATTCGAGTGAGGCCGGCAAACCAGCGCGCGAAGATCACCTGGATCTCGGCGATCGCCGCGAGAAACTCGGCATCCACCGGCGCATTCGCAGGCAACACCAGGTCCCGACCGCTGCGCATCGCACTCACCAGCAGCGCGGCGACAAAGGGCTCGCCGCGCAGCGCGATCGATGGACGGACGGGCATTGCCCAGAACACTCGCCCGGCGCCGACGTCGCCGGAGAGGGTAACCCGGTCGGCGGCCGTGACCAGGGTCACATCGCTGACCACGAGCTGACCGCGACTCACGGGACGGTCACTCCTGCCGGCGGCATGCCGGCGGCGGTGAGGACGGCCTGATAGCACTCCCAGGCGGTCGCAAACGAGAGCTGCCAGCCGCGGGCGTCGCAGGCATGGCGCACGTCGCGCAGCACCTGATCGATGAAGCCGTCGAGCAAGGGTCCGGCATTCTTCTCCGGGGCGCCGTGGGTGAAGAGCTTCACGAAGACATCGTTGCCGATGCGCGGCGCCGCGTCGAGCCACGACACCGCCCGCGCTGGCGAGGGCGCCGCGTACCCGGCCAGCTCACCGACTTCGAGCGACGGCAATACCCGCCAGCGCGGGTGAGGCCGCACCGAAAGCGGACCCTGAATACAGAGCAGCGCGTGGTCAGGCGCCGCAACACCGCGCTCGACCAGGGCGCCCTGGTCGTGCGACTTCGCGCGCGCCGGGTCATCGACGGCCCAGTAGATCGCATTGACGATGCGGGTCTGGCAGGGATCGGGCGCGGCCGGCAGGGTGAAGTCGGCGTAGCATCCCAGCTCACGCAGGAGCGTCAACTCGTGGTTGAGTCCGCACCAGCGACCGTCGGGGCGGGCATTGTCGAGTGCCCAGTTCCCGTGAATGAATCCGAACGCCGGGCGACCATCGATCCGGTGCAGCAGGTTGTGGCGGGTCGCCAG
>JBDSMX010000224.1:0-3405 GCA_039915645.1 Gemmatimonadales bacterium
CGACTTCGCGAGCGATCAGGACAGCAGTGTCGACTGGCAGTTGCCGCTCGCGTTCCAATCGCGCGCGTAGCGTCTCACCCGTGACCAACGGCATCACGTAATACAAGTAGGGGCCGGACATGTCCGGCCCCTGTGCGGAACCGGAATCGAGCAATGGCAGGATATGCGGGTGCTGGAGGCGCGCGGTGGTGCGAATTTCGGTGAGGAACCGATCCGCGCCCAGGGCAGCACCGAGGTCGGGATGCAACACCTTGATTGCCACTTCGCGATCGTGCTTGAGGTCGTGCGCGAGGTAGACCGTGGCCATCCCGCCCGCGCCGAGTTCGCGATCGAGGCGATAGCGATCGGCGAGACTCGCCCTGAGTTTCGCGGCGACGGACTGACCAGAATCGCTGTTCACGGTGCGGCCTTCCGGGTCAGGGTCTGACCCCAGTTGAGAATCACGTGGAGCGGTTGCACGGCAGGGCGATTGACCGGCGCCACCAGCAGAAAACGGCTTCCGTCCGGCGTCACGTCGTATCCGAGACCCCGGTTGTCGAGCCGGCCGACGTCGTTGGACTGGAAGAGGAGGCTTGGCGGGCCGACTTCACCGGTGGCGGGCTGGAAGCTCGATGCCATCATCGAGGGGCCCTTGCGATAGACGATTTCGCGACCGTCCCTGGTCCAGCGTGGCTGGTTGCCCCCGTCAAGCGAGATCTGGATTCGACCACCGCTGCCGTCCACGGCGCGGGCATACACCTGAGGTCGCTCGTTCTGGTTGACCTCCTCATAGGCGAGCCACCGCCCATCGGGTGACAGGATCGCACTGCGCTGGGCACCGGGGCGCGCATCGGCAATCACCGAGGTGCCGCCAGCCAGTGGCCTGAGGTACACCCGATCGCGATCCATGACTTCGGAGTACACCAACATGTCGTTGGCTGAGACGGACAAGGCGCGCTTGTCGTATCGCGAGCTGACCAGGGTTGTCTCGGCGGCACTGGCATCAATGCTGATCCGGTGCAACTCGTATACAGGATCCTCGAAGGAGTAGAGCAGGGACCGACTGTCGCTGAGCCACAGCGCGCTGAACGCGGCGCTCTGCGTGTGGGTGAGTTGATTCAACGAGCTGCGGCCGATATCGAAGAGGAAGAGTTCGCGCTTCGGCTGGCTCCGTGTCAGCGCGATCCAGCGGCCGTCAGGCGAGAGCCGTGGCTCGGCCCAGGATCCATCGTCAGGAAAGACCGTCGTCGTTTTCCCGGTGCGGTCTGCCCAGACGACTTGGCTACTGACCCGCCATTCCGAGGACTTGAGGTAGGCGAGCGTGCCATTGTCGGCGACGGCGAAACCGGCCATCCCGTCGGATGGCAGGGAAGCGACATCGTCGAGTACCGGCTTCGCAATTCCGGTCACCTTGAGCGTTGCCGCGTCGAAGGGCACGGCGAACACCGCGCCATCGCGCGCATAGAGCAGATGGCCGGTGGCCGAGTAGCGACCATAGATCGCCCCCTCGACCAGAACCGAGCGCTTTCCGGTCGCGAGGTCGACGGCCTCGATACGCGAGCGGGACGCGGGCGTCGAGTAGGCCGTGAAGATGACGGCCTTCCCGCCCGGCAGGGCCTGCGGGTACCAGTGGGCAAACTCCCTGCGGGCCGAATCGAGCGTCGTGAGCGCCTTGTCCGGTCCACTGCTGGCAGAGGCTTGCCAGAGGCCCTTGCTGGTCTTGGAGTAGAACACCGATCCGCCGTCTATTGCCCAGCCAAGGGATCCGAAGGCGGAATCGGCGAGCACGGTTGCGGGCCCGCCTTCCGAGGGCACCTTGTAAATCTTGCCGTCCTTCGAGAAGCCGAGCCAGAGTCCATCGTGCGAATAATCGACGTAGTCCGCGCCATCGGCGCCTGCGATCTGTCGAACCACGGTGGAACCGATGTCGCGCACCAGCACGCGTGTCGATCCGGCGGAATCGTCGATCGCTTGCGCGATTCGCCGTCCGTCATACGACAGCGCCATGAAGGGTCGCGTCTGTCCGCCGTCGCCGAGGCGAAACGCAAATTCCACCTGCTTGTCGTCGCCGGCTGCGCGATTGGTTCCGCGCAGCGCGTATCCCGCCGCTCCTGCCGCGACAGCCAGGAGCGCGGCAGCGACCCAACGCGTGGTGCGCGAGGCTCCCGGCGCCGTTGCTGCGCCGCGCAGGCGAGTCGTCGTGCGGGTCGGGTCCTGATGCCCGCCGAGCGCCGCGGCAAACTCGGCGGCCGTTTCGAAGCGATCGGCGGGGAGCTTCTCCAGTGCCGTGAGAACCGCGTCCTCCACCTCAGGCGGGATGTTCTTGCGCTGCGCGATCAGGGGAGCGGGCTCACTCGTCATCACCTTGGCCACGATCGCTTGCGCGGTGCTGCCGGTGAACGGCGGATCGCCGATCAGCATCTCGTACGTCATTGCGCCCAAGGCGTACACGTCGCTTCGCGCCGTGATTTCCCGTTCGCCCATGGCCTGTTCGGGCGACATGTAGTGCGGTGTGCCAAGCGACATTCCCGTTTCGGTCATCCGGGAGCCACCACCAGCACTCGAGACGGCGAGGGCGATGCCGAAATCCGCCACCAGCGCCGAGCCATCGTGCAGCAGGATGTTTTCGGGCTTGATGTCGCGATGGATCACGCCGTGGCGATGGGCATAGTCGAGCGCGCCGGCGACTTCAGTCGCGAGACGCAGCGCGTCGCTGATGGGTAGCTGTTTCTCGCGGTTGAGCCGGTCGCGCAGCGACTCGCCTTCGACATACGGCATCACGTAGTAGGCGGTGCCGTTGACTTCGCCGGAATCGATCAGCCCCAGAATGTGCGGATGCTGCAGCGTCGCGATCGTCTTGATCTCGCGGAGGAACCGCTCGGCGCCGATGACCGCCGCGAGTTCCGGGCGCAGCACCTTGATGGCGACCTTGCGCTCGTGCTTGAGGTCTTCAGCGAGATAGACCGTGGCCATGCCGCCGGCACCGAGTTCGCGCTCGATGCGGTAGCGGTCGGACAGCGCGGCGGTGAGGCGCTCGATCGTGTCAGTCACTGTCGTTCCAACTGAGCGACGACGATGTCGCTTTCGGGTGAGCCAATCGTGAGGTAGAAGACCGTCCCGTCCGTCGCGAGTCCGTAACGGGTATGTTGGCGCGTCGGGTCGTCGAAGTCGACGAGCACGGCGTGGGTCATTCCGTCGGCGCTGACCGATCGAATCGTCCACCCCTTCGCTGAGCGCGCGAGATAGTAGATCGTTGCCCCGTCCGGTGACCACGCCGCGTAGTACGCATCGGCACCGCCAGTCACGTTGGAAACGATCAGCGTCTCGGCTCCACCCTTCGTTGGGCGCGTGCGGAGTCCGTCGTCGGCGTGGTACACGATCGTGTTGCCATCAGGCGACCAGTGGGCGAAGTCACCCACCTTGGTG
>JBDSMX010000173.1:0-6911 GCA_039915645.1 Gemmatimonadales bacterium
GACGATGGACCGGGTCGCGCCACCTGGCGCTGGACCGGCAGCGAGTGGAGCAAAGTTGCCGACGGCCCCGATCAGGAATTCCCCAACGCCCTCTTCGCAAGCAATTCGACGAGCTCCGCGACGCTCATCACGGCGAAGGCCACCGGCGTCAACGATGCATTCGAGGCCGCGCTCTACCAGTGGCAGGGCAATCGCTGGGCGCCGACTCCCGTGACCGGTACCGTGCCGCATTTCTCGCCTCAAGCGCCCGCTGCACGCACGGCGAGTGGCGCGATTCTCTATGCGGGATTCGAACCGGATCGCATGGCCAGGAGCTGGGCGCTCGAGGGCGTCCAGTGGCGCGCGCTCGGCGGTGAGCAACCGCCACGTCGCAAGGGAGCGCAAATGATCTTCGATCCGTTGCGTCGCGTGGCAATCCTGCACGCGGGTGATGACGGCGAGCGCGTGCTGACCGACACGTGGGAATGGAACGGCGGGGAGTGGCGCAAGATCAGATAAGTCGAAACTCCGCGATCTGTCATCGCGTCCGTCAAGCGAAGATGATGCGCTGTCACAACTTCACGGAGTTCATGATATGAAGATTCTTCACAACATCGCCGTTGTCGCCTTGCTCGTCCTGCCGGTCAGCGCGGTGCAGGCGCAGGCAAATCCTCTCGTCGGGAAGTGGACGCTGGCGCTGGTCGTCGGGATGCGAATGGACGGCACCGAGCACACACCAGTGATGGGCGAAGCCTCGTTCGTGGTGGAAGCCAAGGGCGATTCACTCATCGGCAGCATGACCCAGGCACCGCCAGAAGGCCGGCCACAGCGCCCCGCGACGCGATTCGCTGCCAAGGCGGTTGAGGGCGAGGTGATGTTTGTCGTGCACACCCAGTCAACCATCAGTGTGAATGGCGAAGAGTCGGTGAAGAACGTCACATCCACCTGGAAGCTGTCGGCCAAGGGCGATGCGCTCGCCGGCACCGTCGATCGTCAGATCGAGGGGCTCGAGGCTCCCAACGGCGGACCGCAGCCGGTGAAGGGGATGCGGGTCAAGAGCTGAGATTGTTGCGGCGAGCCTGCGCCCGATCCCGCCTCGGCTTGGCAATGCTGCGCCTCAGAGCTGATGCCCCATCGCCCGCCCGAGACGCTCCCGGCCGCTCTGGCTCACTTTGCAGCGACGACCACTGTGGAGCACTGCCTCGAGTTCGCCGGTTGGGCAGCGCTGGATCTCGGCGAGCTGGTCGAGGTGCACGACGGCGGAGCGATGAATCCGCACGAACCGAGACCCGCTCAGCTGCGCTTCGAAGCGACCGATCGGTCCGCGCACCAGCTCGAATCGATCGCCGGTGTAGATCCGGACATAGTCGCCTTGCGCTTCGATCAGGTCGATCTCATCAAGGGCGACAAACCGGATGCCGCGTGAAGTCGGGATCGCGAGACGTTTGTCGGGCGTCCCCAGCTGCGGAGTGGCCGTCGCTTCCCCACCCATTCTCCTGAGCAGCCCGGTGGCGCGTTCCGTCGCGACGCGCGTTTGCTGCCAAAGTCGCTCTTTGGCACGGGCGTGCGCCGCACGAAAGCGCGCATCGGAGAATGGCTTCAGCAGATAATCGGCGGCCTGCACTCCGAACGCCTGGACCGCGTAGCTGTCGAACGCGGTGACAAAAACCACCACAGGCTTCACGTCGTGGGGGAGACTCTCAAGCGTTTCGAAGCCATCTCCTTCGGGCATCTCGATATCGAGAAAGAGCAGGTCGGGTCGCTGGCGCAACACCGCTTCCGTGGTCTCCTTGCCGCTGCGACAGGTCGCCACGATATCGGTGTCGGGATCTTCTTCCAACAACATCTGCAGCGTGCGCCGCCCGGCCGGCTCATCGTCCGCAATGATCGTCCTGATGCCGTGCTTCATGAGACCCCCTCGGTCGCAAGCGTGTTCTGGATGTGGAAGGGGACGCTCAGGAGTGCGACCGACCCCGAAGGGGTTCCGCGGCGGATCTCCAGCGAGCCGCGTGCACCGTAGAGCCGCTGCAGCCGAGCCCGGACGTTCTGGATGCCGACCCCCTTTCCCTGCCCGCGCGAATCGGCGTCGCGAAAGGGCGGTCCGTCGTTGCGAACTTCGATGCGTAGCTCGCCCCCTTCGCGCCAGGCCGCGAGGGTCACCGATCGTGCGTGTGGGTCCCGGGCAATGCCGTGGCGAATCGCATTCTCCACCAGCAGCTGCAACGCCATGCTCGGGATCCGTCCCTCGAGCACTTCAGGGCCGGCCTCGACCGAGGTAACCAACCGATCCGAGAATCGCACTCGTTCGATCTCGAGATATGCCTCGACGAAGCTGAGTTCCTCGCGCAGCGGGATCTCGTGCTGACGGCTGTTACCGAGCGATTGACGGAAGAGATCACCCATCCTGGCAAGCGCATCGACCGCATCGCTGTTGCGGCCGTCGCGCACCAGCGCGGCAATGGCGTGCAGCGTGTTGAAAAAGAAGTGTGGCTGCAGTTGCAGCTGGAGCGCCAGCAGATGCGCCTGAGTCAGCTCGACTTGCAGCTGCGACGCCTCGACCTCGCGCTGCCGGAACTGCCTGTGGTATTGCACCGCCTGCGCGGCCGCAACGATTGCGGCGTAGATCATCAGGTTGAAGTGAAAGTACTGCAGCACCATCCTCGCGTACGCCTCGACGAAGTCGCCGGAGACGGACGCCATACCCACCGAGCGCGCAAAGAGCGTCACCACGCCGATCTCGGCCAGGGTGAGCGCCGTCCCCGCGGCAAGGTGGATCACCGCTCCGCGGATCCATTGTTGACGGTCGAGGCGGATGCGCTCACCAAGCCGGAAGACCAGCGGCGTCGCCACGGCCCAGAGGTACCAGTCGGGAAAACCGGCGAGCAGGGCGCGGGTGAAGGAGTAGTTCCGACCCCAGGCATTCATCCCGACGTAGACGAACGCGACACTGGTGCCACCGAGGACCGTGGCCACGAGAAATGCCGCGATCAGCACGCCTCGACCACTCCACACGTCCGGATCACGTGCGAGCCGTGACGAATCACCGCCTGACGTAGACAAGCATCACCTCCCCTGCGATGAATGGGAGTTCTGGCGCGTTGAACGCCCTTCCTACGGCCTTCCTCGCGCCGAAGTCGCGCTTTGTCGCAAAGTCGATTGTGGCGAGTCACGGCACGTCGTAGCGTGAAGGAACCGCTCGACGCCTGCTCGACAACATCGTCGACCTCGCGAATGTACCGCTACTTCCCTGGGGAGAATTGTATGAAACGCGTATGTACGGTCCTGGCCGGCTGCACGCTCCTGCTGGCCGCCTGCAACTCGAGTCCGACGGCACCCGAATCAGCAACCTCAGCCGTCAGTGAAATGGCCGCAGCCAATGACAAGGCGCCGAAACTCACCGGCACGGGTGACCACACCCGGATTGTCGCCGGTGTCTCAGCCCTCACCAGCTTTTCCTTCACGGCGATCGGTGAGGCCGACGGTTCGGCCAAGGGCCACTATGACTACAACTTCCGGGCGGCCGGCTTCGAAGTTCGCGGGCCGGTGACCTGCATCTCGCAGGTGGGCAACCAGGTCTGGGTCGGTGGCATTGTCGAAGATGTGGTGACCGACAATCCAGACTTTGAGGTACTCAAAGGGCTCGAGATGTGGTGGCGGAGCACCGACAATGGCGAAGGCGCCAACGCCCCGCCGGACATGACAACCGGTCTCGGTTTCGGCTTCGCGGGCTCGACCGTGACCGCCGCGAGCTGGTGTGCCAACAAGCCACTCACCCTGATCGCGCGCGCGGTCGAGGGCGGAAACCTTCAAGTCCATTAGTAGCCTGTCGTTTGCATCCGCTGGCGGCAGCTGGTCCTCTGTCGCCGGCGGGTGTGGACCCCCCTCGATCCTCGGTTCTCGATCCTCGCCTCTCGCCTCTCGCCCCTATACTTGACGGTCCTCTACGGAGTCCCGTCCAATGTCCCGCTATCATCTGCTTGCGCTCTGCGCCCTCGTGGCCTGTGCCCCCACCGACAAGGCCGCACCTGCGAGCGATCCCGCCAAGGCACCCGTGCCGGCGGAACTGCTCGCCGCCGTCGACACGGCGACCATCATGGGTCACATCCGGGTCCTCAGTGCCGATTCGCTGATGGGGCGGATGCCGGGCAGCGCGGGCGAGGAGAAGAGCGTCGCCTATCTCGAGGGCCAGTTCAAGACGATGGGCCTCAAGCCGGGCAATAGCGACGGCACCTATATCCAGAAGGTGCCGTTGGTCGGCATCACGGTGCAGGGTACGCCCGCACTCACCTTTGCCAAGGGCGGCAAGTCCACCACCCTCAAGTGGCGGGATGATTACGTCGCCTGGACCAAGCATGTCGCACCGAGCGCAGCGCTCACCCACTCGGAGCTGGTCTTCGTGGGCTACGGCACCGAAGCCCCCGAATTCGGCTGGGACGATTTCAAGGGCGTCGACGTCGCCGGCAAGACACTGGTGATGCTCGTCAACGATCCGCCGCTCGCCGACACCGCCCAGTTCGGCGGCAACCGGATGACCTACTACGGGCGCTGGACCTACAAGTACGAGCAGGGGATGCGTCACAAGGCGGCGGGCGTGCTGCTGATCCACCAGACCGAGCGCGCGGGCTATCCCTTCACCGTCGTGCAGGGGAAGACCGCCGAGCAGTTCGATCTCGTGACGCCCGACAAGAACATGGGTCGCGCCGCTGTCGAAGGGTGGATCACGCAGGAACAGGCCAAGGCGCTCTTCACCATGGCCGGGCAGAACTTCGACACCCTGTATGCCCACGCCGCCACCAAGGCATTCACCCCGGTGCCGCTCGGCGTCACCGCAAGCGTGACCCTCAACAACACCCTGCGCACGATCGATTCACGCAACGTGCTGGCGAAGTTCGAAGGCAGTGACCCCGCGCTCAAGGATGAGTACATCATCTACACCGCGCACTGGGATCACTTCGGCATTGGCGCCAAGGTGAATGGCGACTCGATCTACAATGGCGCCGCCGACAACGCCAGCGGTACCGCCGGACTCCTCACCGTGGCCAAGGCATTCGCGGCACTCAAGACGCCGCCGAAGCGCTCGATCCTCTTCATCGCCGTCACCGCGGAAGAACAGGGATTGCTCGGCTCGAACTATTACGCGGTGACACCGGTCTATCCGCTCGCCAAGACGGTGGCGAACATCAACATGGACGGGCTCAATACCTGGGGACCGTCGAAGGATCTAGTCGTGATCGGACTCGGCGCGTCGGAGCTCGACGACTACGCCACCGCCGCGGCCGCCGAGCAGGGTCGCGTACTCAAGGGTGACGCCGAGCCCGAGAAGGGCTTCTACTATCGCTCCGACCACTTCTCGTTTGCCAAGCAGGGCGTACCGGCCTTCGACCCTGAGTCGGGGGACGACTACATCGGCAAGCCCGCCGGATACGGCAAGCAGAAGCGCGACGAATACACCGACCACGACTACCACCAGCCGCAGGACGAGATCAAGCCGGACTGGGATCTCACCGGTGCCGTGAAGGACCTGCAGCTCTACCTGATGATGGGTTATCGCGTCGCCGAAGCACCGAAAATGCCGGAGTGGCGAGCCGGGAATGAATTCCGTGCCATTCGGGAGCGGACGCTGAAGCAGCCGTGACCGCAGAACAACCGGCGCCCCGGCGCCTGACCTGGCTCACCTCGTTTTTTGTCGGGGTGCTCACCGCTGTCGTCGCGCTCTTCGTGGCGGGGCTCGTGGCCTCGCTGGCAGTCGACTGGTACCGGATCTCCTCCTTCGAGGGAGGCTCCGGCTACTTCGTCGTCTTTGTCGCGCTCGGCGGGATGATCGCGGGATTCCTTGTCGGGATCGTGACCGCGAGGATCGTGGCGGCGGGTGCACAGCCGGGATTCCTCCGCGCCCAGGGCTTTGCGCTCCTGGTGGTCGGTGGCGTGGCCCTCACCATTGGCGGCGTCGCACGACTTCTCGCCGATGTACCGCCGACCATCGATGGCGAGGAGTTGATGCTGGTGGTCGAGGCGCGGTGGCCCGCCAATCAGCGCGAATCGCCCGCCACGGTACCGGGACTCGCCTACCTCGAACTCGGCTCCGTCAACACGTCCCACGTGCAGCGGCTGTCGAAGCGAGGAGCATTCTGGAAGGAGGATGCCCGGCTCGTCGACGGTCGCTGGACCGCAACCGGCGCGATTCCACTCTATACCTCGCGCGGCACGCCATCGCTCGACATCGCGCTCAATGATTCAGTGCACGCAGGATTCATCCTGCCGTTCTCGGGGTCACCCTCGAAGAAGGCGATGGCCTGGTCGGAGTGGCTTCCGCGTGAGGGTCGCGGCGGTCCGCCGCGCGACACCGGGGTCAACTACCGCTACAAAGTGCAGAAGATTTCGGAGCCGGTACGGACCGAGACGTTCGGACCCTTTGCCATCAGTGCGATCATCGGCGGCTTCAGTTACGAAGCGGCGCCGCAGACAACAACCCTCGATGCCGACGCGACGTTCCGGCTCGCCTTTCACGGCCAGCCGGTACGCTTTGCGAGCGATTCCGTTGCAGCCGGCACACCGCGAGTGGATATGGTGGCCGCACTCGCCGGGACGCAACCGGCGTTGCTGGCGCTGGTCGCGCCGGAGGGAGCCGCCGCGCACTGCAGCATTCTCATTGATGGGGATACCCTGCGTGAAGTGCGCATCGGTGAATGCAGTCAGGGTTTCGTCCCCGAAGAGATCACCAATGACAACGCGCGCTTTCTCGCCGCGCGCGCTCCCAAGGTGCCGCGCGGTCGCCTCGATCGACAGACCTGGTCCACAGCGACCTGGCTGCTCTTCCCCAATGATGTGCTCGACACCCGCACCATGACACTGCATCACTTCATGGCCACAGCCGATGCCTCGATCGTCCCGGCGGTGCCGCCCCTCGGCATCTCGCCCGATGAACGGAGCTT
>JBDSMX010000179.1:0-4677 GCA_039915645.1 Gemmatimonadales bacterium
AAGGGCAACTTCGCCCCCGGCTTCCCCGCGACCTTCATGAACTTCTGCATCTGCTTGAACTGCGCCAGCAACTGATTCACTTCCGCCACGGTCCGACCCGACCCCTTGGCGACCCGCAAACGACGCGATCCATTCATCAACTCCGGATCACTCCGCTCCTTCTTCGTCATCGAGAGCACGATCGCCTCGATGTGCTTGATCCGCTTCTCATCCATGTTCGCGCCCTTGAGCATCGCCGGATTCACACCGGGCAACATGCCGAGCACGTTCTTGAGCGGTCCAAGCTTCTGCATCTGTCGCATCGCGGTGAGGAAGTCCTCGAGATCGAGGCCCTTCTTCGACGTCGCCTTCCGCGCCAGTTCCTTCGCCTCGGCCTCGTCGACATTGGCCTGCGCCTTCTCGACCAGTGAGAGGACGTCGCCCTGCTGGAGGATCCGCCCCGCCATCCGGTCGGGATGGAACGGCTCCAGCGCATCGAGCTGTTCACCGACACCGACAAACTTGATCGGCGCCTTCGTCACGCCGAAGATCGACAGCGCCGCGCCACCGCGGGCATCGCCATCCATCTTGGTGAGCACCACGCCGCTGATCCCCAGCGCATCGTGGAAGCCCTTCGCGATCCGGACCGCGTCCTGACCGGTCATCCCGTCGGCAACGAGGAGGATCTCGTGCGGCTTGATCGCCTGCTTCAGCCGCACCAGTTCCTGCATCAACTCGTCGTCGATCTGCGAACGACCGGCGGTGTCGACAATCACCGTCCGCGCCCGCGCCTTCCCTGCCGCCTCGATGCCGCGCTTCACGATGCCGACGACATCCGTGACGCCGGGCTCACCGTGGAAGCCGACCTGCACCTGCTCACTCAGCGTGCGAAGCTGATCGACCGCGGCAGGGCGATAGACGTCGGCCGCAATCAGGAACGGCGACTTCTGCTCGGCCTTCAACCGCTTCGCCAGCTTGCCCGCGGTGGTCGTCTTGCCCGACCCCTGCAAGCCAACCATCAGGATGATCGTGGGTGGAACCGACACGAACGCCAGCGGTGCCTGCTTCTCACCCAGCAGCACCACCAACTCATCGTAGACGATCTTCACCAACTGCTGCCCCGGGCGAACCGCCTTGAGCAGATCCTGTCCTACCGCCTGCGCCTGCACGCGCTCAAGGAACTCGCGCGTCAGGTCAAACGAGACGTCGGCCTCGAGCAGGATACGCCGGATCTCCCGGAGCCCCTCTCGAACCGCCTCCTCCGTAAGCACCCCCCGGCCCGTGAGGCGCCGAAGGGTATCGGATAGCTTGGAGGAGAGCTCGTCGAACATAGCCCTCAAAGGTAAGCCAGGGGTGGCTTTAGGACCAGTCGGGGGTCGCCCCCTTACTTTTCGGCTATGGCCCAGACCTCCTTCTCGCCGTTGCAGGACGAAACAAGCCGTCGCGCCGCCCTCCAGCGGATGAAGTTCTGGGCCTCCGCCCTGCTGGTCTTTTTCCTGATTGTCTTTGTGGTGGCGCGGATCCTCGAGCCCAGCCACCCCTGGCTGGCATACGTCCGGGCCACCGCCGAGGCGGCCTTGGTGGGCGGTCTCGCCGACTGGTTCGCCGTCACGGCCCTCTTCCGCCACCCCCTGGGCATCCCGATCCCCCACACTGCCATCATGCAGAAGCAGAAGGATCGGGTCGGCCGGATCCTGGGCAACTTCGTCCAGAACCACTTCCTCTCCCGCTCGGTACTCGAGCAGCGCCTGGCCGGGGTCCATCCCGCCGCCCGGGCCGCCAAATGGATGAGTGAGGAGCAGAACCGGACCAGACTTGCTCGCCAGCTTGCCGGTGGCCTGGCCCGCGCGGTCGAGGCACTCCCCGATGCCGAAGTTCGTGAGTTCATGCAGAAGAGTGCGACCAACCGGCTCGAGTCGGTCCAGCTCGCACCGCTCGTGGGTGATGTCCTGACAGTGGCCGCATCGGATGGCCGCCCGCAGGAGCTGCTCAACGAGGTGATCAAGCTGATCACCGGCGCGCTCAAGGAAGGGCACGACGCGATTCGCGAGAAGGTCCGCGCCGAGAGCCCGCGTTGGTTGCCGCTGGGTGTGCGCGATGCAGTGGCGGAGAAGATCGCCGGCGGGATCGATCGCGTGCTGGGGGAAATGTCGGCCGACCCGAATCATCCGATCCGTCGCCGCTTCGATACGGCAGTGGCCGAGTTCATCAGTCGGCTCAAGAATTCGCCCGAGATGCTCGCGAAGATGGAGAAGCTCAAGCAGGAGCTGCTCGGCCATCCGATCGTGGAAGACCTGGTTTCTTCGGTGTGGGACCGGGCACGTCAGGCAGCGGCGCGTTACCGTTCCGATCCCGAAAAGGCCTCGCTGCTTCCGCTTGAAGAGGTGCTCGCCGGCCTTGGCGATTCGCTCGCCACCAGCGATGAATTGCGGGCCGAGGTGGATCGCTTTCTCACCGATGTGGTGACGTCGCTGCTCGAGCAGCATCGCCAGGAAGTCGCCGACCTCATTGCCGCCACCGTGGCCGACTGGGATCCGGAAGTGGCAGCTGGGCGGATCGAGCTTGCGGTGGGGCGTGACCTGCAGTTCGTGCGGCTCAACGGCACCCTGGTGGGCGGGCTCGCCGGATTGATCATCTACTCGTTGTCGCAGTTCCTCTGAGGCCGTAAGGGCGACTAGTGCGTGATCGATGCCCCAATGGCCATTCCAAGCAACCCGCCTAGCACCGAACTCAGCGCGATCAATTTGCCATTCGGTTCACCATCCTGGTCGTCGAATGCCTGTTTTCCAACGACAAACCCGGCGACGAGACCGATTCCGGCGCCGATCAGCGCGCCGCGGCCTTGCTTGCTCACCTTCGTTACCTCGACACGATACGATTGCGTAGCGGCAGTCCCCACGAGGGGTGGTTGGCGACCAACAACACGGAGGAAGCGCGGCGACGGCACGACGCGAATCCGATGTGCAGATGAAGGCCCGGTCACATCGCGCTGCGCCACTTGTGCGGCGCATGGGGCACTCGAGATGAGCAGCACAACAAGCGGCAACGCAGAGCCGAACGCTTTGCAGCTGAATTGGTGCACGGTCATCCCTCGGGACCCTCATCCTCCGGCCGACGCGGCCGGGTAAACTGATGTAGCCGACCAGTCAGGGAGCCGGGGCGAACGCGCAGACCGGCGCGTGTCAATTCACCGATCTCGCCGCCAAGCTCGACGTCGAGTGCGCCGGATTTCGAGAAGCCGAGTTTCTGGCTGGCGTAGACGCTTCGGTGCCCGACGATCAAGTAGGCGGTGACTGCGGCGAGCGCCGCGAAGACGCCGAGGGGTGCCGGGAAAATCTCGATGGCCATCACGGCGGCGGCGAGTGGAGTATTCGCCGCCGCGGCCAGCATCGCGATCAGGCCGAAGGCGCCGAGCAACTGAGGTGGCAGCCGGAAGAGTGGTGCCAGCGCGGCACCGCTGGTGGCACCGATGAAGAAGACCGGCGTGAGAATGCCGCCGCTCCCCCCGGTTTCGAGGGTGATCGCCGTCGTGAGAATCTTGATCAGGAAGACGGATGTGGTCACGGTGACGGTCCCCTTGAGGACGCCGTCGATCGTGTCGGTGCCGAGGCCCGCGAACTGATCGCCCGCGAGCGCGTAGATGGCTACCAGAAGCGCCCCACCAATGAATGCGACGAAATAGGGCCGGCCGGCAAAGCGCCGGATTCCGCGCTCCATTCCGCGGAGTGTCTCGATCAGCAGCAGTGCCACCAGTCCGAACAGGGCACCGCTCGCGATCGCGGTGACAATCATCCGGATCTGCTGCTGATCCTCGACGAACGCCGACATCACCGGAATCGGCGGCCGCACACCACATACGAGGTGACTCACAATGCCTGCAACGAGCGCCGGAAAGATCACCGAATAGTCGATGCGCCCGAGGTAAAGCACTTCAATCCCGAAGAGGGCTCCGGAGACGGGAGTACCGAACAC
This sequence comes from Gemmatimonadales bacterium, assembly GCA_039915645.1. Lineage (GTDB taxonomy): Bacteria > Gemmatimonadota > Gemmatimonadetes > Gemmatimonadales > GWC2-71-9 > Palsa-1233. The sequence continues at coordinate 3,952 of JBDSMX010000179.1, forward strand.
GGCGGCGAATCCGGCGCTGATGCCACAGATGACGAGCCGCCGACGATCCGGGTCGCTCAGCCTGAACAAGTCGGCGGTCAATGAAGTCAGGGCGGCGCCAATCTGGGCCGCAGGCCCTTCCTTCCCCACCGAGCCGCCAAAGGTGAGTGTAGTCACGGTCGCCGTGAGCTTGACCGGCGCCACCATCCAGTCGATGCGACCGGAGCGCTGATGAATGGCGGCGATGACCGCTTCGGTTCCGTGCCCGCGCGCTTCAGGCGAGAAGGTCCGAATCATCCATACGCAAATGGGAAGGGCAAGTGGGAGGGCCCAGTATCCCGGTAGACCGGTATGGTTGATCGACGTCAACCAACTACCAGCGTGGGCGATCGACCAGAGGAAGGCGCGGGTACCCAGGCCGACGCATGCGCCCGCGCCCGCGCCGAGCAACGCCCACTTGGTGGTGCTGACGAACAGGGCGGTATGCTCGGTGAACCAGGCGTTTTCATCGGCGAGTTCTGGCGTAGCTGGCTCGGCCAACGTCAAACGCAGGCGACGCAACTCGTCCCGGATTCGTTGCCACATCAGACTGCTCCCTTCATTCTGCGAAAATTCAGCGGAGCTCGACCGTGGGCAGATTGCTCCACCGAGCCCACCCTTCAGGCGCCACCACCACTCGCACTGCGCTCTTGCCACCGACCTGCAGCCCTTCGGCCGTGGTACGATAGCCGGCGCGCTTCTGTGCTG
>JBDSMX010000033.1:0-8588 GCA_039915645.1 Gemmatimonadales bacterium
GGCCGATCGCCGTGCTCGCGCTCACCGGCCCTGGCGACCTCCGCGCCGTGGCGCGTGCAGCACTCGACGTCCACGCCCGTCGTCTCGAACAGATCACTGGTGTCGCATCGGTCGCGGTGGTCGGCGACCCCGACGATGAAATCCGCGTCGATGTCGATGCCGAGCGCATTCGCGCCCTTGGCCTCACCTCCGACGATGTGGCCAACGCGGTCAAGAGCGCCAACGCGATGGCCACCGGCGGCACCATCCGCCGCGGTCAGTTCCGTTTCCCGGTGCGCACCTTCACCGAACTGCGCGACCCCGCCGACATCCGCAACATCCCGGTCGGCCCGGCGGGCAAGCATGTGGTGATGGGTGACATCGCCACGGTGACCCCGGCAAGTGCCGACCCGCGCACCATCGTACGTCTCGACGGCGCCGAAGCAGTGGGCCTTGTGGTCTACAAGGACGCCGGCTCCAACACGGTGGCGGTCACCAAGGAGCTGCAGAAGACGCTCGATCTCCTCCGGAAAGAATTTCCCAAGGTCAAGATCCGGCTCGTCGCGGCCCAGGCACAGTTCGTCCAGGATGCGCTCTCGAACCTGTCACAGGAGATTATCGCCGGCGGCATTCTCTCGATCCTGCTGATCCTGCTCTTCCTGCGTGACTGGCGGATGTCGCTCGCGATCGGCCTGATGGTGCCGCTCTCGGTGCTGGTCTCGCTCACCCTGCTCCAGCTCTTCAACGTCACCATCAACATTCTCTCGCTCGGCGGGCTCGCGCTGGCGGTCGGCCTCCTCGTCGACAACGCCATCGTCGTCGCCGAGGCCACCGGCCGAATGCGCGACGAAGGGGTCGGCTTCTGGGAGTCGGCGCGCCTCGGGACCGAAGAAGTGGCAGGGCCGCTCTTTGCCGGTACACTCACCACCGTGCTGGTGTTCGGACCGATCGTCTTCGTGCAGGGTCTCGCGGCCGCGCTCTTTCGCGACTTGTCGATCTCGGTTGTACTCACGGTGAGCGCGTCGCTGGTGATGGCGCTCACGATGATGCCGGTGATGATGACCCTGGGTCATCGTCGCGAGCGCGGTGAGGAAGGTGGCGAACAACTGGGTGAGAGCAGCGGACCGGCAGAGGTCGTGCCGAAGCACGCCGTTGAGGACCACAGCAGACTCACGCGCTGGGGGCACCATCTCGCCGAGATGTACGAGGCGGGGATGGAATGGTCGCTGTACAACCCGAAGAAGGTCTTCGTGACCTCGATTGCGGTGACCGTGGCCACGGTGTTCATCACGATGGCGCTGCCGCGCGAAATTCTGCCACAGGTCGATGAAGGAACGGCCGTCGCCGAAATGCGACTCCCGGCCGGCACTGCGATCGAAGAGACGACCCGGCAAGCCGCGCGCATCGAGGCCGCCGCGGCCAAACTCGGCAGCAAGGGCGTCTATGTGCGCGTCGGGGTGGCGTCTGACGAGGAAGTGCTCTCGGGTGCGGAGCCGGGGTCGGCCGGAACGGCGACCTTCGTGATCCCGGTCCCCGATGGCATGGTGGCGACGAAGTTCGCCGATGCGCTGCGCCGGTCGGTACCCGATCTCGCCAACGGCTCGCTTTCGCTCGACCTCGCGGGGCAGTCGGAGTTCGGCTCGCTCATCGGCCGTGAAGGCCGCGCGGTGAAGGTCGAAGTGATGGCCCCGAAGCGCGAGACGGCCGCCGCCGCGGCGGAGCAGGTACGCACCGCGCTCTCGAAGCTCAAGACCCTCGCCGATGTACAGGATGCCTTCGCGGGCACCCAGCCGATCGTCGAGGTCACCTTGCTCCGCGACCGGATCGCCCAGCGCAACATCTCCATCAGCGCCGTCTCGAACGCACTCAAGGGCGCGCTCGGCGGTGTGCCGGCCGGCGACCTGCGCGAGACTGATCGGCGCACCCCGATCCAGATCCGCTATGCCGGCGTCGCCAACGAGAATCTCGATGCCGCGCTCGCGACCACGGTGCAGGGCGTCCCGGTAGGACAGCTGGTGAGCGTGCGCGAAACTCGCGCGCCGATTGAAGTCGTGCGCATCGGCCAGCGGCCGGTGTCGGTGGTGGAAGGCGTCGTGGAAACCGGCGGCACCGCGCGGGCCGCGGCCGACGTCGAGAAGGCAATGAACGCGCTCAAGCCGCAGCTCGACCCGGCGGTGGAATGGGCCGTCACCGGCGCCGACACCGAACAGCGGAAGACCTCGCGCGAACTCAGCATCGTGGCGCTCCTCTCGGTGGCCCTGATGTTCCTGGTGCTCGCGGGCGAGTTCGCCTCGTTCACCACGCCGTTGCTGATCATGACCACGGTGCCACTCGCCGGTGCCGGTGGCATCATCGCGCTCTGGATCACCGGACAGTCGATCAACGCCGTCTCGCTCATCGGTATCGTCGTGATGATCGGCATGGCCGACAACGAAGCCGTGGTCAAGCTCGATGCGATCCAGCGCTTCCGCGATGCGGGGCATCCGATTCACGAGGCGATCCTGCTCGGTGGTCGTCAGCGCCTGCGCGCCATCGCGATGACATCGCTCACGACCATCACCGGCGTCCTTCCCCTGGTGTTCAACTGGGGTAGCGGCGGCGCGCTCTACCAGCCGCTCGCCGCCGGCATCATCGGTGGTTCCGTGTCGGCGCTGCTGGTGACCTTCTTCCTGCTGCCGACCGCCTACGCCGTGATCGAGCGGCGCAAGGAACGGAAGGCGCTCGCGGCCGCCGCAGCCGTGGAGGCGATGGCATGATCCGCTGGGCCGCAACTCGCCCCGCCGTTGTCTGGGCCTTTGCGGCCGGGCTCACCATTGCCGGCGGCGTCGCCTTCACCAAGCTGCCGCTGGCCACCAAGACCACGGTCGACCTGCCGACCATCAACATCAGCGCCATCTGGCGCGGCGCGTCGCCCGAGCTCACCGAGACCTACATCACCTCGCCGATCGAGGCGGCGGTGCAGGGCGTGCACGGCGTACGCAAGACGTCATCAACGTCAAGCGATCGCGGCGCCTCCATTACGGTGGAACTCGATCCCGAGACTGACGTCACCATGGCGCGACTCGCGATTCTCGAACGGATGGAAACGCTTCGTCGAGACCTGCCCGTCGCCGCACAGAACACCGTGAGTGTCAGCAACTACGTCCCCGAGGAACTCGACCAGCAGCCGCTCCTCGAGGTCAACATCACCGGCCCGTACACCCCGGGCGCGTTGCAGCGGATCTCGAAGGACCAGGTGCAGCCCCGCCTCGAGGCACTCGCCGGCATTGCCGGTCTGGGGCAGAACGGCGGTGCCACCAACGGCGTGCTGCTCTCCTATGATCCGAGCCGCCTCCGGCAACTCGGCGTCGATCCATATCTGCTGGTGCAGGCCGTCAATCAGGCCAAGGTGGTCGAGGCCCTGGGCGTGACCCGCGACGGCTCGACCGAGCGCCACGTCTCGCTGCGCGATGTACCCCACGCCATCGAGGATCTCGAGCGGCTCCCGATTCGTGGCCCCGGTGGCCAGGTGTATGCGCTCGGCGAGCTCGCCGCCGTGCACCCCGAAGAGGACAGCCGCGGCAACTTCTATCGCCTCAACGGTCAGACGGCGGTGACGCTCTCACTGCAGCGTCAGGCCGGCGCCGACGCCATCAAGACCGCGGCCGCCGCGCGCGCTGTGCTCGACGAAATCGCCCCGACCCTTCCGCCGGGTGTGCACCTGCGAATCGAGCGCGACGAGAGCATCGATCTCGACAAGGAGCTCAACGACCTGCTGCTTCGCGGCGCCATCGCCTTTGCGGCGGTCCTGCTGGTGATGATGCTCACCCTGCGCGAGGTCGGTCGCTCCTTCCTCGTGCTCGGCAGCGCGGTGGTTGCGATCGCCGGCACGGCACTGGGCCTCTATCTCTTCAAGATTCCGGCGAACCTGCTCACGCTGGCGGGGCTCGCGATGGGCATCGGCATTCTGGTGCAGAATGGCCTCGTGGTAGTCGAGCGGATGCGCATGGTGCCGAACACGCCGGAGGCGCGCGCCGCAGCCGGCTCGGCAATCGGACCGGCGGTCATCGGCTCCACCCTCACGACCGCCGTCGTGCTCTTCCCGTTCCTCTACCTCCAAGGAAACGCGCGCGCGGCGTTCATGCCGTTCGCAGCGGCGTTCACGCTCGCCCTCTTCTGGTCGGTCATTACCGCACTCGTGCTGGTGCCTGCCGTCGGGCGCGGCGGTGGTGGACGGAAGCGCGGCTGGGGGCGGCTCTCCCGCGCCTACGAGCGCACGTCGTTCCACCTGTTGCGCTGGCGCTGGGCGACCATCACGCTGACCGTCGCGATCATCGGCGTGCTGACGTGGGGCTTCATCAAGAAGGTCCCGCGCAACAGCTGGGGCGGCTACTGGGGCGGCGGTCAGCGCACCACAGTTTCGGCGCGAGTGACCTTTCCGCGCGGCTCGGACCCCGAAGACGTCGAGCGGATTGTCTCCGAACTCGAGCGGGTCTCCGTGGGTCGGGAGGGGGTCGCGCTGGTCCGTTCGCAGGGCAACGGCATGGGCGGCGGTGTCGTTGTGGAGTTCACCAAGGAGGGTGGCCTCACCGACATTCCCTGGGTGATCTCGGATGCGATGACCCAGCGCGCTGTGCTCATTGGCGGCACCGACAACGTGAGCGTCTCGCCACCGCAGGGCCCCGGCTTCAACAACAGCTCCGGTGGCGGCTCGATCAACAAGCAGGTCAAGATCCTCGGCTATTCGTTCGAGGGTGTGAAGAAGGTGGCCGAAGACCTCAAGGCGCGTCTCGACCGCATTCCGCGGGTTCGTGAGGTCAACATCAACACCGCAGGCTGGTTCAGTCGGGAGCGCGCAGTCTCGATCACGCTCACCCCCGATCGTCAGGCGCTCGGCCGGATCGGCTCGACTGCGCAGGACTATGCCAACAGCGTGGCGCGTGAGGTGTCGAATGCGTCGGGCGGCACCGAGCTCGAGATCAACGGCGAGACGGTGACCGCGAGCGTTCGCGCGTCGGGCTCGGCCTTCCGGCAACTCGATCAGTTGCGTGCGGGGCAGGTCACCAACCCCAATGGCTCGCCGGTGCGCATCAGCGATGTCAGTTCGGTGGATGAGGTCGAAGGACTTTCGCGGATTGAACGCGAAGACCAGCAGTACGTCCGCATCCTGAGCTACGACTTCCGCGGGCCGCAGAAGCTCGCCGATCGAACCCACAAGGCGTTCATGAGTTCGATCACGGTACCGCCCGGTTATACCGTCAACGATGACCAGGGGAAGTGGGCCGACGACGAATCGTCGAAGGGACTCTGGCTCGTCTTCGGCATCGGCCTCGTGCTGGTCTTGCTCGCCGTTGCGCTGGTATTCGATTCGGTCTGGGCAGCCGGGATGGTCTTCCTTTCGCTGCCGATGGCGCTCGGCGGCGTGGTCGCGGCCTTCTGGATTACCGGGAGCGCCTTCACGCGCGAGGCCGCCGTCGGCGTGATCCTCGTGGTCGGCCACGCGGTGAACCAGTCGATTCTGCTCATCGACGCGGTCCTGCTTGCGCGTCGTCGTCACGGTGGCAGGGCGACGGGCGCCGATGTATTGCGGGCGATGATCGATCGCGCCGGGATGATCGTCATCGTCACCCTCACCACGACCGCATCGCTCATTCCGATGGCATGGGGCACGGCCTCCGATACCATGTTCGGCGCGATCGCCCTCGCCATGGCGGGCGGGATGTTTGCGGGGACTCTCGGCGCCCTCTTCCTCCTCCCCGCATTTCTACTGGGATTCCGCCATCGCAAGTGGGGACGGCGTAGAAAGAAGCCACCAGCGGCACCGATGCTGGTGCCCACGCCCGAGCCCGTCGGCAGCTGAGTTTGCGGCGGCAACGGCCGCTCAACAATTAGTATCCGGTGGACGTACGATGAGGGATCCCTTGGGGATCCCTCGATTCGGCCCCCGTGCACTGGATGCTCCCTGATGCCACGACCCAATGATCTCGCCACGTTTGCGGTACTCCTCGTGGTCGGGACACCAGCCTGCGCCAAGAAGACCCCTGCCCCGTCCGCTCCTCCCCCGGTTTCCGTCGCCTCGGCTACACGCCAGGATGTTCCCCTTCTGGTCGAGGCCACCGGCACCGCGGAACCGACCCGGTCTGTGGCAATCGAGGCACAAGTCGGTGGCGTCCTGACTCGGGTCGCATTTGCCGAGGGCCAACCGGTCACCGCAGGCCAACTGCTCTTCGAGATCGACCCGAGGCAATACCGGGCGGCGCTGAATCAGGCCGAGGCGGCGCTTGCCCGTGATGCGGCGCAGGCTGCGGCGGTGATGCTCGATCTCAAGCGGGTCGAGACGCTCTCGGCCCAGCAGTATCTCACCCAGCAGCAGCTCGATCAGGCGCGCGCCAACGCCGCGACGCAGACCGCGATACTGCGCCTCGACTCGGCTCAGGTCACGCAGGCGCAGATCAATCTCCAGCGCGCCTCGATCACAGCCCCGATCAGCGGTCGAGCCGGAACCTTCCTGCTGCGTGAAGGGAATCTGGTTCGCGCCAACAGCGGCGAGCCGATGGTGGTGATCAACCAGATCTCGCCCATCCGCGTGCGCTTCCCGGTACCCGCCGACCAGTTCGACGCGGTAAGGCGCCGCCCGCTCAACTCGCTCATCGTCACGGCGATGGCAATCTCCGACTCCGCCGCCTCGGCCCCGCAGAGCGGCCATCTCGTCTTTCTCGACAACTCCGTCGATCCGCAGACCGGCACGGTGGCACTCAAGGCCGAGTTTCCGAATCCTGGCGGTGTCCTGTGGCCGGGGGCGCTGGTGCGGGTCTCAATGCGACTCGAACTCGAACGGGGCGTGGTCGTCGTGCCGCGCGCTGCGGTGCAGAACGGTCAGTCGGGTACCGTGGTCTGGGTCATTGATGCGAGCAGCACTGCGCGGTTGCGGCCAGTCAAGGTTCGTCGCACGACCGATTCGCTTGCCGTGCTCGACCAGGGCGTCGCGGATGGTGATCGCGTCGTGATCGATGGACAACTCAAGCTCACGGATGGCAGCAAGGTCTCGGTGCGGAGCGCGGAGAAGTCGAAGTGAATCTCTCCGCGCCGTGGATTCGCCGGCCGGTGATGACGACGCTGATCATGGCTGGCCTGCTGGTGTTCGGCCTCGCCTCGTATCGGCGACTTCCCGTGGCCGACCTTCCCACCGTCGACTACCCGACGGTCTCGGTCAATGCCTCGCTCTCCGGTGCCTCACCCGAAACGATGGCCGCGGCGGTGGCGACGCCACTCGAGAAGCAGTTCTCGACCATCGCCGGCCTCGATGCCATCACCTCGACATCGCAGTCGGGCGCGACCTCGATCACGCTGCAGTTCGGCCTCGACCGCAACGTCGATGCCGCCGCGGCCGACGTGCAGGCAGCGATTGCGCAGGCGCAGCGCACCCTGCCGCGCGACGTGCTGCCGCCGTCGTACCGCAAGGTCGATCCCTCGGCAGCACCGATCATCCTCTTCGCGCTGACCTCGCCCACCCTGCCGCTCGCCACGCTCGACAACTACGGCCAGACCGTGATCGGGCAGCGGCTCTCCACGGTGGCCGGCGTGGCGCAGGTACAGGTCTTCGGCTCGCAGAAGTATGCCGTGCGCGTCCAGCTCGACCCGCAGGCACTCGCGGCGCGCGGCGTCGGCATCGATGAAGTCGTCACCGCGATCAACAACGGCAACGTCAATCTTCCCACCGGCATTCTCTGGGGCACCGACAAGGCCTACGCCGTAGAGGTCGATGGACAGCTCCGCAACGCGGCAGCGATGCGCCCGCTCGTGGTCGCGTGGCACGGTTCCTCGCCGGTGCGCCTCGGCGACCTCGGCCAGGTGCTCGACAGCGTGCAGGACACCAAGGCCGCAGCGTGGTATAACGGCACCCGCGGCATCGTACTCGCGGTGCAGCGCCAGCCGGGGACCAACACCGTGGCGGTGGCACAAGCGGTTCGCGATGAAATGGCGCGACTCAGCAACCAGCTGCCGCCGTCGGTCAAGGTCACAACCATCTACGATCGCTCGGAGTCAATTCAGGATTCGGTCCACGACGTGAAGTTCACGCTCTACCTCACGCTGTTCCTGGTCGTGCTCGTCATCTTCGTCTTCCTCCGCAACGTGTCGGCCACCGTGATTCCGTCGCTCGCGTTGCCGATGTCGCTCATCGCGACCTTCGCGGCGATGGACCTCCTCGGCTATTCGCTCGACAACCTCTCGCTGATGGCGCTCACCCTCTCGGTCGGCTTTGTCGTCGATGACGCCATCGTGATGCTCGAGAACATCGTCCGCCACACCGAGATGGGAAAGGATGTCCGGACCGCGTCGTTCGAGGGGTCGTCGGAGATCGGCTTCACGATTCTCTCGATGACGCTCTCGCTCGTGGCCGTCTTCATTCCGATCGTCTTCCTTGGCGGGCTGATCGGTCGACTCTTCCGCGAATTCGCCATCACCATCAGCGTGGCGATCCTGGTCTCCGGCTTCGTCTCGCTCACGCTCACGCCGATGCTCTGCTCGCGCTTCCTGCGGATGCAGGCGCACGGGCATGGGACGCCCGAGGCACGCGGCCTCCTCGGCCGACTCTTCGCCGTCACCGAAGGGATCTACGCCCGCTCGGT
>JBDSMX010000054.1:0-3663 GCA_039915645.1 Gemmatimonadales bacterium
GAGGCCTGCGGTCGGCCCTGTTGCTCGAAGTACCTCGCGATGATCGCGTTGCCGAACGCATCAGGAAGACTGTCGGCCAACACGCCGGGCAGTCCCATGAATGATTGCGACCGAGCGAGTTCATCGAATGTCTGGGGACCGCTCCGCGAGAGCGGGAGATTGATCGGGGAAATCTCGAGTCCCGACGTTCGGAACTGTTCGGCATACTCGAAGACCACGCGATCCGACTGGGGATCTTCAGCAACGGCACCAACTTCGTGACCCCAGAGATGCACGCTGGCGACCGCTCCCCGATCGGGGACACGGATGCGAGGAGTCGTTGCCGGCTTGGGATCCGACGTGGGCATATCGCCTATGCTCCCGCCGGGCGCGCACGCTGGCGAACTCGCCCGCCGAGGCGCGCCATCTGAATAGGAGAGATGGTGGGCACGGGTAGAAATGCGTCCAACACCTCCAGGCGCCCTAGCGCTCTCAGGAGTTGCACCACCGTGACCAGCGATGGGCGGTTCTCCCCCGCCTCGGCCCTTCGCGCGGTGCGATAGCTCACACCAGCGACCAGCGCGAGCTCTTCGAGGGTGCGATTCTGCTGCAGCCGATAGCCCTGCAGGCGAGCGCCAAGTTCGCGGACCACTTCGCGATCGGTCATGGTAGTGATGATTCGCATTCAATTGGCTCCACATAACAGGCCTTTAATGGCCATAAAAACGAAATATTACTCAATAAAGGTACATCTATGGCCCATAAAAGTCAGCTGGTGCAATGTGGGGCTGGCGTTTGGCGTTTGGTGGCGGGCCCCAGCCAGCGCCCAGGTATTTCCTGCACGCCACCACGTGCGGCGAGTTCCAGCGCCGATCAGGGGGGAGCCAGAAAGTATCCCACTCCTCTGCCACCCGCCTCGTTGCGTGCCAGGATCCGCCGGGCAACCAAATCGGTGATGTCACGCAGTGCGGTGTCCGGCGAAGTCGACGTCATACGCGCCCACTTGGACGAGGTCATTTTTCCCTCAAATCCGCTCAACATCTGATCGATCACTTTACGCTGCCGATGGTTGAGCGGCTGGCCTCGAAGCGCCTCCCAATACTTCGCCTTGCGCAACACACCGGCGAGAGTTCCATCCGCCGCCGAGATCGCCCGATCGAGGCAACCCAGGAACCACGTTAGCCAATTCGTCACATCCAACTCCCCTGTCTGCGTTGCCTCGAGCACATCGTAATAGTGCTTTCGTTCCAGGCGAATCTGCGAAGACATGCTGTAGAAGCGCTGGGTACTCCCTTCCGACCGAGCCAGCGCCATATCTGCGATGGCACGCGCAATCCTCCCGTTGCCATCATCAAACGGATGTATTGTGACGAACCAGAGATGGGCGAGCGCCGCTTTGATGACGGCGTCGATTTCCGCCTCGGCGTTGAACCAGTGAAGGAAGTCTTTCATTTCTGCGTCTACCCGCGCTGCCGCCGGCGCTTCGTAGTGCACCCGCTCCTTTCCCATAGGTCCTGACACCACCTGCATCGGCCCGGAAGCGTCATCGCGCCAGGCCCCGACAACGAGCTTCCCGATGCCACGTCGCCCGGTGGGGAAGAGTGCCGCGTGCCATCCGAACAACCGCTCTTCCGTCAGCGGCATGTCGTACCTCTGGGTGGCATCCAGCGTCATTTCGACGACGCCGTCGACGTGACGATCGGTAGCGGCAAGCGCACCGATATCCATCCCAAGCCTGCGGGCAATCGACGAGCGCACCTGCTCCAGCTCCAGCTTTTCACCCTCGATCTCGCTGGACTTGATCACATCCTGAGTGAGCGTGAGGAGCACAGCCTCGGCGCGCATCGAGAAGCCCAGGGCTTCCATGCGCCCCACGAGGCGCCCCTGCCTGTGACGCACTCCTGCCAAGCCCTGCGCGAGCGCCCCCGCATCCCAGCGAAAGGTTGGCCAGCTCTTGAATTCGTGGATATACCCCATTTTTCTCCGCACCTCCTGCGGATATTATTGCCTGCAATCGCCGCAAAAGCAAGAGTAATCACCGCGACATTTGCGGTGATAGCTCCGGGTAATCACCGCAAGATGGCCCTGGGATTGGGGTGATTCGCTTGGTCGGCGGCAATCGTGGCGGATGGCGAAGAGAAGTCGGCCGGCTGCAAGCCTGCGCCTGAGCTACGCGATCCCCAACGCCCGCGGCGTCGCTGACATCCGCCACCCCGACGGCGCAGCGCCAATCGTCCGCTTCGATGTTCTCGCGAGGTGAGAGGAGTCGGCGAACCCTGCCTGATGCGCGGCGGTCGAGAGTGGCACGCCTTCCATCGCGAGTTCCCAGGAGCGCATCAGCCGGCGCCAGAGGATGAACGGTCGCAACCCGATTCCCGTCTGCTCCACGAAGAGGTGCCGGAATCGTCCGGGCGACAGGAACACCTGCGCCGCGACGGTATCGAGCGTCACATCCGAATCCAGGTGGCCGTTGATGTAGTCGATCGCGCGGAGGATGCGCTCATCGGTAATGACCGCGGGCTCGACTTCCCCGGTCAGAGCATGCACCACGCCCTGCACCGCATTCGCCATCAACGGATCGCCCCGCCGTGCCCGGAATTCGCTGAAGAGCACCTCGGCCGCACTCGCCACCAGCTCTCGTGGCAGCGCCGCAATCCCGTCAGCAAGAAAACTTTCGGTGAGGGCTCGCCCCTCGCGAGTTTCTGGCTCGACGAAGAGCACCATGCAGAGGTCGATGCTTGTTGCGTCGAGAGAGTGAGGCTGGCGAGAAGGAACAATGCCAAGCCCGCACGACAACCCTGAGCTGTTGTCAGAATCCCGAAGCAGGCACTCCCCGGCTTCGGTCAGCACCACCTGGATCGCCTGGTGGGAGTGCATCGGGACGATGGCCACCCAGGTCCCGAGGAAGGCACAGCCGCCACTCCAGCGAACGAAGCGGAGATCGCCGACGAGAGAGGTCACTCACGCTCCATTGGGGGGCTGGCCACAACAATACGGCCCACACTTCGGAACGGAAGGGCTCGCTCGGCTCGCGAGTCAGCCCCTCCGTTCAAGTCCCGGTGCGACCACGCGACGATCTTCTTGCCATCGAACGTGGGTACGCCGGAGACGGCAGCGTGACAACCGCATCAAGAGCTGGAGTCCCCGCATGAACAAGCGATACGCAGCCGCTCTCCGATTCAGCGGGTATGCGCTGGCGTTCCTCGCGCCGATTGTGGCACTTGGCGTGATCGGATTCAGGTCCACGGTCGCGCTCGCATCCAAGCCCGCGCATTGGGCGGTGCTTCCCAAGGGCGAGGCGGCGTCAGCATCACCAAAGCCCTTCGACCCGGCCAAGCCGACGGTGGCCATCCTGCTGGCCGATGACCAGACCGAGATCACCGACGTCCTGATTCCCTATCAGCTCTTCTCGGCGACGCGCGCCTACAACGTGTACGCTGTGGCACCCGAGCGAAGGCTGACTACCCTCAGTGGCGGGCTGGAGGTCATGCCCGACTATTCCTACGACGAGTTGAAGTCCCTGCTTGGCAAGTCACCTGATGTGGTGCTCGTCCCGGCTTTTCCGCATGTTGAAGGTGCGCAGAATCAACCGGTGCTCGCCTGGATCAAGCAGCAATCATCGAATGGATCGTTCCTCTTCTCCATCTGTGCCGGGGCAGAGCCCTTTGCGGCGACGGGATTGCT
>JBDSMX010000070.1:0-6977 GCA_039915645.1 Gemmatimonadales bacterium
GCGAAGATCGTCTTGACCGTCGGCACCGCCACGATTGCCAGCACCACAGCCGGGATCACGGTCCAGACGATCTCGACGAGGGTGTTGCCGTGAGTCTGCTCGGGATCGGGATCGGTGGGCTTGCCGCGGAACCTGAAGATCGCCCAGAGCAGCGCCCCCTCGACGAGCACGAACACGATCGTCGCGAGGTACACCGTCTTCATGAACAGACCGTCGACCATCTCGGCATAGTCGCCCTTCGGCGCCAGCGTCGACTGGGGATGGTTGCCACCGGTACAGCCGGCCAGTGTCACCACCGCCAGGACAGCGAGCAGGCCGAGCGGAAACTTTCGCCACCGCGGCACGCGCAGGAGTCGCATCAACTGAGGTACCCCGCTTCGGGTCACGTCGATTGTGAAGAGATTCACAAGATGATTTTTCGCGGGTACAGGATACCCCGCGGAGGGGGGTGCGGTCAAGCTAAAAACCTCCATTTACCACTGTTCAAGTGGCAAATCGAAGGGCATTGGATCAGGAACCGCGAAGGAAAAGTGCCACCACTCGCTCTCGTAATTCACGAAGCCCTCGGCCGCCATCGCGTCGCCCAGCACTTTTCGATGCCGGGCGATCTCTCCACTGGCGTTGGCCGTGTGCGCCCGGTCGGAAAACTCGTCGAATGGGGTCCCCATTTCGAGCTCCTTCCCCGTGGCAAGCTGGACCACCGTGAGATCGATCGCGACCCCCTGATTGTGCCGCGACCGCCGCGCGATGTAGCCGTCGTCGAGCAACTTGGTCTGGCCTGTCCGCTCACACCACGCCACCATCGCCAAAGTCGCCCGCACTGGCCGGTAGCCATCCCAGACCTTCAGGCCATAGCCCTGGGCCGCCAGCCGGAGCTGAACCCGGGCAAGGGCGAGGGCGGCCTCACGCCGCAAGAACGCTCGCGGGACCCCGTAGCCGGGGAGCGGGGTCTGGGTGAAGTTGTTGGGGGTCGCGTAGCGGATATCGAGCCGGATCCCCGGCACCGCCCGGGTCAGCTCCATCAGGCGGGCCCTGGCCAGCGAATCCGGCGCGACCGGCTGTTCCTGGGCATTGGCCACCACGGCCGCCACAGGCTTCCCCCCGCAGGCGGTGACTGCGGCAACCAGCAACATCGGAATGTGGGGTCGCATCCCGCGAATCTAGCGTCCGGGACCCCCGTTGCCACCTCCCTTCCCTCCCCTTTCCCCGGACCCGGGCGTATGTTCAGCCAGTCAATCGCGGTCCACCCGGCCTCCCGCCAGGTGGGCCGCACGGTCTTACTGTCCCCCGGAGAAGCAGTCGATGATCAGGGCCATGCGGGAAAAGCTTGGGAAGGAGATCGCCGAGCTCACCCATGAACTCGCGGTGACGTTGCCGCAGGCGATCGCGACCGCCGTCGAGATGGGCGACCTGCGGGAAAACTCCGAATACAAGTCGGCGCTCGAACGGCAGCAATTCGTTCAGGCCCGGCTCGGGCAGCTCCATCAGCGGCTCAACCAGCTCCACGAGCTCGCCAACACCGAGGCCCCCACCGACCGCGTCGGCCTCGGCTCCAAGGTCAAGGTCGAGGATCTCGCCTCCGGCGATCACGAGGAATACACCCTGGTCCTCGCCGAGATGATGGATATCGATGCCGGGCACATTTCCCTGGCCTCGCCGCTGGGTCGCGCGCTCAAGGACCGTCAGGTGGGTGAAGAGGTGCAACTGCAGCTGCCGACGATGCGCCGGAAGCTGCGGGTCCTCGAACTCACCACGATTCACGCCATGGCCGTCGAGGAGTAACGCGGTGGACTCGATCCCGAAGGATCTGCTCGTTGTTGGAGATCGGGTCCTCATCACGCCGGAGGAGGGCGAGGAGCAGCGCACCCGCGTCGGGCTCTACCTCCCGGCCACCGCGATCGAGTCGCAGGCCGTACAGACGGGCTTGATCGTGGCCACCGGCCCCGGCGACCCGCTCCCCGATCCCTCAGCCTTTGACGATGAGCCGTGGCGGGTCGAGGAGAAGACACCACGTCACCGGCCACTGCAGGCGCGCGTTGGCGACCACGCGATCTTCTTCCGGAAGGCCGCGGTCGAGATCACCTTCGAGGAGAAGCGCTTCCTCGTGGTCCCGCAGGCGGCGATTCTGGTGCTCGTGCGAGATCGCATTCCGCTGCCGTGAACGGCCTCCGCGCGCTCGGCCGGGCACTCCGGCTCCGCTGCCCGGTCTGCGGCAAGGCGCCAGTCATGACATCGTGGTTCAAGGCGCGGACATCCTGCCTCGCCTGCGGCTTCCATTTCGATCGCTTCGAATCGGGCTACGAGGTCGGATCGCTCGCGGTCAACACCTCGCTCACGCTACTCGTGCTGGTGATCGGCATCCCCACGCTCATCGCCCTCTCATGGCCCACTCCCAACTACGACGCGATCACCATCGCGACCGTGGTGGTAGCGGTGCTCTTCCCGTTCGCGTTCTTCCCGTGGAGCAAGACCCTCTATCTCGCGCTCGATGTCTCGTTCCGGGTGCCCACCGACGCCGACTTCACGGCGCGGCCACCGGCTTGAGCAGCAGGTCCTGGAAGTCGTAGGAGAAGTCCACCGCCGGCGACACCGCCGCCATCCGTACCGCCACCACCGCTCCCCCCGCCGCCAGCTGATAGTTCACGAACGCATCGGCTCGCAGACTCCGATCACGCCAGCGCACCACGAAGGTCTCGCCACCCCACGGCACCATGTCGCCGATCATGCCGGGCGTGTGCGAGAACCGCATCACCAGCGCGGCACCTTCCAGCGTCACGCTCACACCGCCATACCAGGGATCCTCGAACTTGCCGGCGTAGCGCGCGAGTGGTAGCGACGGCTTCGCATCCGGGCTCTTCGCGATCACTGGCTTGTCGGGATCGAGGTTGTCGCTCGCACCGGGCAACTTGCCGGCCGCATCGAAGGCGCCGAGCCAGTCGAAGTCTTCGCCCACGGCGTGATCGATCAACCGCCATGCGATCGCATCGCGAGCCTCATCCGATTCGGCATTGGTCAGCACCGCCACTCCAAACCGCTGCCCGGGGAGCAGTGCCACGCGTGACACGAAACCGGCGAGTCCGCCAGTGTGAGTGAGCATCTGCTGCCCGCGCCAGTCACGCACCCCAAATCCGAGCGCGTAGCCGTTGAAGGTCGCCTTGAGGGGTGCGAGTGGTGCCGGTGGCACGCCAGCGGGAATCGGCGTCACCATCTGCCAGAGCTGACGCGTGACTCGCGGTGAGAAGAGCGGCTTTCCGGCAGCAACCTTCCCCGAGTCGAGCTGTACCTGCAGCCATTTCGCCATATCCTCGGCGCTTGCGAGAATCCCGCCGGCAGGGTTGGTATTCGTGCCGATGCTCGCCTCGACCACCTGCATCTTGCCGCCGACTTCGGCGTGCGGTGTTGCCACGGTCGGGAGCAGCTTCTTGCCGGTGAGGAAGGACGCGTCCCGCATTCCGAGTGGGGTGAGGATCCGGCGCTGGACGAACTCTTCCCAGCTCATTCCGCTCGCCGCCTTCACCACCTCGCCCGCGACGAGATACAACACGTTGTCGTAGGCGTAACTGCTCCGGAACGACGTGCTCAGCGGTACGAAACGGAGCCGACGCACCAGATCCTCGCGACTGTAGTCCGTGCTCGGCCAGATCAGCAGATCCCCTGCGCCGAGGCCGAGGCCGCTGCGATGGGTGAGCAGGTCGCGCACCGTGATTTCATTGCTGACATACGGGTTCGACAGCCGGAACCAGGGCAGGTAATCGATGACCTTGTCGTCCCACTTGAGCTTGCCGTCCTCGACCAGCAAGCCGAGCGCGGTGGCGGTGAACGCCTTGCTGTTGGACGCGATCGCGAAGGTGGTGCGCGCTGTGACCGGCTCCGGCTTGCCGAGCGTCTTGACGCCGTAGCCCTTGGCGAGGACGACTTCGCCGTCCTGCACCACGGCGATGGTGAGACCCGGCACTTTGTATCGCGCCATCACCTTCGCGACGTAGGCGTCGAATCCCTTGGGCAGGGAGCGCGGCACCACGGGCGCCGAGACCGGTCGTTGTGCGGCAAGCGACGCGGTCGAGACCACGAGCAGGGCGGTGGCGAGAACAGGGTGACGCAGCATCAGCGTTTCTCCGGGTGGATCGCATCGACCACAGTGATATCGAAGACGAGCACGGCATTGGGCGGGATCGCTCCCTTCCCTTTGGCACCATAGCCAAGGGCCGGCGGAATGATCAGCTGCCGTCGGCCACCGACACGCATTCCGGTCACGCCGTCTTCCCATCCGGCAATGACCTGATCGGCGCCGAGACGAAAGTGATATGGCTTGAGCTCGGTCGCGGTGAATCGCTCGCCATTCGCGAGGAAGCCGACAAAGTGGACACTGAGCGAATCGCCGGGACGGATCGGTGTGCCGTCGCCGAGCTGGACGTCGTGATACCAGATTCCGCGACCGGCAGTGTGCAGCGAATCTTCAGGAATACCAAGTATGGGAGCGAGCTGGTAACTCGCGACGGGTGACAGCGATCGCAATTGCAATTGCTGGGCAACCGCCTGCTGCGGTCCGATGACGCACAGCAGGAGGCCGGCCGCGACGGTCACACGCGGGAGACGCACGCTCAGAGGTATCGCGCGGTCGCCATTGCGAGCACGGTAATCAGCAGCAGGGTCGCACCAATGCCGCCAAAGCGGATCAGCCGGCCACGCGCGGCACCGATCCGGCCGAGGATCGCGGTTCGCGCCTCCTCGCTGCCGGCCTGTGCCATCTGGGCACCCAGCGCAGCGAGTTCCTCCATGGCGGGCTTGGTGCCGAAGAGTCCGATGCCGAAGGCGATGATCGCCGTGAGCATTCCGGTCGAGATCCCCATCCCGAAGTGGCTGCGGAACCAGGCCGACTCGAACCCGGCCGAATCGATCCACACCAGCACCAGTCCCGACAACACCGTCACCGCGGCGGCCGCGAGCATCCGCTCGAAATAGCGACGCTTGCGCAACTCACCCATCACCTTGAGTCCTTCCGGCCCCGCAGCCGCAATGCTCGGCCCCATCAAACCATTGATGAAGAAGATCGATCCGGCCCAGAAGACGCCCATCACCACATGCAACACGCGCATCGTCAACAGCAGTGCAGTCATTGCTTCTCCTCAGCCAGCGGTGCGTCTTTCAACGCCTGGCGAGCACGGGCGGCCAGGGCCTGGAACTCCGAACGAATATCGTCAAGGTCCTTCTCCTCGAGTTCCTCGAGGTCGAGCATGCAGTTGTTGGCGACGTCGATGGCGCGGATCAGCTCGTCGAGCTTCACGTGCATCGCCTCGGAGTCGCGGTTCTGCGTGCTCTGGATCACGAACACCATCAGGAAGGTGATCACCGTCGTGGTGGTGTTGATCACCAGCTGCCAGGTATCGCTGTAGTGAAAGAGCGGACCCGTCACGGCCCAGAGCACGATGAGCGCGACGGCGATGAAGAATGTGGCGGGCTTTCCGGAAATGCGGGAGGCCCCACGGGTAAAGTGGGTGAACCAGGTGGTCTCGCGGGGCATCGGTACTCCGGATTGGGGTCGAGCAGATAATGCAGCACGTCGGCGGTGGGGGATACCCCACCACCGACCGGGAGAGTCAGGCGGCGACTTGAATCGAGGTCGCGGCGGGGACCGGATCGGTCCGGCCGTAGGCGCGCAGGGTGCGAAGATGGGACCGGATCGCCCCCCGCATCGTCGCATGGCTGTTGTAGGGCAGGCCGTGCTTCGCCGCCAGTTCGCGCACCATCGGGCTCAGGGCCGGATAATGGATGCTGCACACCTTGGGGAAGAGGTGGTGCTCGACCTGAAAATTCAGGCCGCCCACGTACCAGTTGAGCACCGCATTGGTGGGCCCGAAGTTCGCCGTCGTGGCCAGTTCGTGGACCACCCAGCTCTGCGGCATTGCGTTCGCTTCGTCCGGCATCGGATGCGCCGTCTCTTCCACCACGTGTGCCAGCTGAAAGACGATCCCCAGCGCGATCCCGGCCACCGCGTGCACGGTGAGCATCCCGATCACGATCTGCCACAGAGGGAGCTTGATCACGAGGAACGGGATCAGCAGGGTCCAGCTGTAATAGATCACCTTGCCGATGCCGACACCGACCAGATCCTTGAGGTCGTGCTTGCGATCGGCGTAGGGGCCAAGGTCCTTGGCAGAGAGGTACTTGTAGTCCTTCACGAACACCCAGAAGAGGGTGGTCATTGCGTACAGCGGGATCGCATACCACGCCTGCCACCTCTGGAACCAGACGCGCGGGGCGTGCGGCGAGAGACGCAGCAACGGCGAGACGGAGAGATCCTCATCGGCGCCGTGGATGTTGGTGTAAGTGTGGTGGATCACGTTGTGGGTGATGCGCCAGAGGTAGCTGCTGCCACCCATCAGGTCGAATGACCAGCCGATGACCCGGTTGACCTTCGGGTTGTTCGAATAGGCCCCGTGCACCGCATCGTGTCCGATCGCGAAACCGACTCCGGCCATGCCAAGTCCCAGCGTGACGCAGAGCCCGAGCATGACCAGGGGCGAGAGCGTGTTGCTGAGAATCAATCCGTAGGAACCGAAGGTGAGCGTCAGCAGACAGATGGTCTTGAAGACCATCCCGGCATTGGCCTTTTGGGAAATTCCCCGCTGGGCGAAATACTCGTCGACCGAAACACGCAGTTCCTGCAGGAATGCATTGCCTTCACGAACCGGGAACGTCGGGCAGCCTCGGGTCACTCGCTGGCCTCCACTGGGTTGAACGAGGGGGAGCACCTGTGGAAGCTAGGGAGGGGCCGGGGGTTCCGCTATCGGTCGTCCCGTCACGAAACGCCTTCATAATCAGGATTTCAACCATCCCTGGTCAGCCGGTCCGACCCGGGCGAGGGAGCTAACCACAACGGCTATACCCCCTTGAAGGAACCGGTTGGAGAGGCCCGCCCGCCACAGAGTCGCATAGTGGTACCCTCAGGCGGCTCGATCTTCATGCCCCAAACGGGT
>JBDSMX010000079.1:0-4636 GCA_039915645.1 Gemmatimonadales bacterium
GGCGAACGAACTACCGCTTCAGGCGATAGATCCGGACGTACTCGACATCATTCTCGTCGCGAATCACGCCGATGACGCGATCGGCGGTGATCTGGTGCACCTCGAAGCGACGCGGGGTGGTCATCGCGCCGAGCCAGCGGCCCTGGGCATCGAGCACGGTCCAGTGCTGCGGAATCGAGTCGCGCATGATCGGCCCGACGTCATCACTCAGCCAGATGGCGCCTGTGGCATCGACCACGAGTTGGTACGCCGTCGGAAGCGTCGCGGGGACACCCACTTCGCTGTAAATCCGCCGCAGCTCGGCCGCGAAATCGGCCGGCAACTGGCGCAACTGCTCGCCCTGCTGGTAGCCGAGCGCGGCGATGTCCGCTTCGGGAATGAGTCGACGGGCGCGATCAATGCGGTAGATCGCATTCACCTTGCCAGTCGAGTCATACACAGTGAGGCCGTCGACATCACCGGTACCCACGAGCGTGTTGTTACCCTGTGTCGCAATCACGGTACGGGGACCGAACGGACGCTCGATGCGGGAGACGAACGTCTTGGTGATCACCGCAAGCGCTTCACTCCCGCGCACATCACTGATCGGCCGACCGATCACGCCGAGTGGCGAACCGCGACGGAGCGGCACGGTGTCGCGGCGCAGACCGCTCTTGTCGCCGGTGGCGGCACCGGAGCGGCCAGCCAGCAGCAGCGTGCCATCGGAGAAGATTCCCGCGGGAGCGAAGCCGAAGCGAGTGGCCGCACTGGTATCACGCCGCGTGAGCCCGAAGCGACGCACCACCTTGCCATCGGCATTGATGAGGGTCGCCCGATCGAGCTGCGCATCCCAGATCAGCAGCGAATCACCCGAGTTGCCCACCAGATGGACGCTGCGGAATTCACCCGGCCCCGCGCCGGCTCGCCCACTGCGACCGACTTCTACGCCTTGCTTGTCGAAGAAGAGCACGCTCTTCTCGCCGCCACTCGCGACCGCGATGCCGCCATTCGAGAGCAACCGCACGCCGTTGACTTCCACCAGCAGCACGTGATTCGGACCAGTCGCTTCGCCGATCGAGAGCACGGCACTGGTATCGAGTTGCCATTCGGGCTTGGTCCCCCATGCGGGCGCCGTCGAAGTCACGATCTGTACGCCAGCCGAATCGGCGACGGTGCTGCTCACCGGCTTCTTCTCAGCCCCGCAGGCCAACAGGAGGACGGCAACTGGCAACAGCGCATGACGCATCAGAGTGAGACCTGGATGCCGGACGTGAAGAGTCGGTCGGTGCTGAGGAAGCCGGGCTCCGGCAAACCGTCGTACCGTATGACATAGGAGAGCCGCACGGAAACCTGCTTGGTGAGTGGCGCTGTCATCAATGACTCAGTGTTGATGCGCAGGTCGGCGCTCTGGCGAAAATTCGGCAGCAACTCGACTACCTGCGACACCATCGCGCGATTGCTGAGCTGGTGGGAATAGGCGCTCGCCGCGCGGCCGCCGAGGAAGTCGAGGTCGCGGGTCTTGCCGGCGATGCCACGCTGTGATGTGAGCGAGATGCCGCCCTCGACCGAGAACTTGTCCTTGGCGCTTTTCACCAGCTGGGCGGTGAGGCCAACCGTGTTGCCGATACGCGAATTGAGGCCGGCGAAGACATTGCGCTCGTAGCTCACCGAGGCGTAGACGCCGAAGGTCGGCTGGAAGGCGAAATCACCACGCACTCCGGCGCGCCAGAGCGAGGTCACCACGATGCCCTTGCTGCGCCCATGGACCACGGCAAAGTTCTGCGAAATAGTGACCGGGCCGCTCTTGACGGTGATACGGTCACCCACATTGAGCGTCTGCACCGAGGAATTGCCCGCCGTGCTCACGTACCCCATGTCGGTCACGAACTTGATGATCGGCGGGGCCGGCGGCTTCACTGTAGCGGTGTCGCCCGTTGAGGCGATCAGGAGTGGCAGCAGGGCGAGCAGCGGCATCGGTGGCCTCCCAGGCATCAGGACCTTTCCGGGCGTGCCCGGAGGATCCCAAGGTAATCAAACCTCCGGGGGACCGAGCCCGAGCATTTGCTCGGTGGCATCGGTGGGGAGCTGTTCGACGTCCCGCAGCTGCTTCTGCATCGCCCGGGTCCGGACATCGGTCTGGTCGAGGGTGGTCCGCGCCGTCTCGAGCTGCTTTTTCACCCGCTCCAACACGTCACCGAAGCGGCCGAATTCGGTCTTGACCGCGCCGAGGAGTCGCCACACCTCGCTTGCACGTTCTTCGATGGCAAGCGTCCTGAATCCCATCCGCAGCGATGAGAGCAGTGCCGCGAGCGTCGTCGGCCCGGCGGGGACCACCCGACATTCGCGCTGAAGCTGATCGGTGAGCCCGGGCATCCGCAGTACTTCGGCGTAGAGCCCCTCGGTCGGCAGGAAGAGAATCGCGAAATCGGTGGTGCGGGGCGGGTCGAGATATTTGCTGCTGATATCCTTGCCGGCGACCATCACCGCACGCATCAACGCTGTCTGCGCCAGCTGCGTTGCCTCGGCGTCGCCCTTCTCGGCCGACTCCACCAGTCGGAGATAATCCTCCTGCGGGAATTTCGCATCGAGCGGCAGCCACACCGGTGCGCCACCGCTCGGCCCCGGCAGCTTCACGGCAAATTCAACCAGATCGTTGGAACCTTCGCGGGTCTTGACGTTGCGAGCATACTGATCGGGTGTGAGGACCTGTTCGAGAATCGCCCCCAGCTGCACTTCGCCCCAGGTGCCGCGCGTCTTCACGTTGCCGAGCACGCGCTTGAGTTCGCCGACACCGGTGGCGAGGGATTGCATTTCGCCGAGTCCGCGGTGGACCGCTTCGAGGCGATCACTCACCTGCTTGAACGATTCGCCGAGTCGCTGTTCGAGGGTCGCCTGCAATTTTTCGTCGACGGTGGCGCGAATGGTATCGAGCTGCTTCGACATCTCGTCGCGGAAGTGGCGCTGCTGTTCCGACTGCTCGGTGCGTGCGGCGCGCAGTTCGTCGCGCAGGGCGCGCTCGAGCGTCGCACCGTCGGCGGGGCGGAGCCGCCCGAGCACCACCAGCAGCAGCACGATCGCCACGCCGATGAGCGCGGCGAGGAGCAGTGTCTCAGTGCTCACGAACAAAGGTGATGAAGTCGGTGCCTATCGGTGTGCCACCGCCCTGGCGCACGCCGCGAATCACCTGGCCGCGATGGTGCATCCCGTGCATGCAGACGTGATGCAGGATCTCGTCGACGCTGTTGGTGTAGGTCTCGCCGCGCTGGTTGGTGTAGGTCAGCGTGCGCGCGCGACCGGCCTCGGTGAGGGGAATCGCCTTGAGCGAGACGTGATTCCGCGCGGCGACTTCGCGGCAGGTCGGCAGATCGAACTCGGGGAAGACCGCAATCTCACTGGGGATCCCGGTGATCCGCGCAATCCATATCGCCTCGGCGCCGAGGACGTGCGAGTAGATCTTGAGCAGGGCGGGGTCGGGTACGGAGAGCGTCGCCAGCGAATCGGCGACGCGGTCATCCGCCCAGATGAGATGATCGATGAGGCGTGGGAGCATATCGAAAGGTACGCAGTAGGGGCCGGGGATGCCCGGGCCTTCAACCAGCCTCGTCATCCTGAGCGGCCTGCCCTGAGCTTGTCGAAGGGAAGCGGTCCAGAGGGCCGCGGAGTCGAAGGACCTCTTCGTTTGCACGCGAGTCGCGTGTCCGGCCTCTACCCTCTCAACTTTTCAGCCCCAACTCGCATCCCTTGGTGCCTGAATCCTCCGTCTCTCCTTACCGATACTCCGTGGTATGCCGCGTCAGTACCACCTCTATATCCTCGCCGACGAGGGGCGCTGTCTCACCATCGGCGTGACGGCGCAACTCTACCGTCGCTGGCTCTCGCTTCGAGTCGCCAGCGTATGCCCAGGCTGCGGCCGATTCCATATCGCCCGGCTGGTCTATGCCGAGCCGGTGTCATCGGCCAAGGCGGCGCGAGCGCGGGAAGAGGAGATCAGGAAATGGGACCGACGCCGCCGCGAGCGGCTGATCAAGTCGCTCAACCCCGACCGCATCGATCTCGCGATTGTCTGGGGCTGGCGGACGAGGCCGGTGGCGAAGTTGGTGTTGGGCGTGGACGACGGGGCGTCCGTCGGAGGGGAGATCAGCGCCGCGCGAGGCGCGGCGCGAGCAGGCTCGGCGCGGGGTGGGGCGGGCGCGGGTGCGACGCGGAGACCGGTGCCGCGCTAGCGCGGCACGACCAACGCGTTCACGACGTCGCGCAGACGGCTCGCGTCGGGCGCCGTCCCCTGCGCGGCGCGGGCCGAACCACCACCACGACCCCCCACGGCGACGAGCGCCTCCTTGAGCGCGGCGCCCGCATCAATCCCGCTGTCGGCCGACGACCCCACATAAACCGACGGTGGCGGCGACGTGGTCGCCACGAAAAGCACCTTGGTCATCGTCGCAACGCTCTGTGCCATCGCCCGCAACATCCCCACCGTCTCGCCCTCGGCCCGATAGACCACGCAACGAATTCCGCGTTCGTCAGGCGTGACCGCCGCAATCAGCGCGGCGAGCTTGAGCTGCCCAATGTCGCGCTCGAGTACTTCGATGCGCGCGCGCGCCGCGGTGAGTTCTTCCTGCCGCTTCGGCACCAGCAACGGCAGCTCTTCCACCGAACA
>JBDSMX010000097.1:0-9452 GCA_039915645.1 Gemmatimonadales bacterium
AGGACCGCATCGACCGCTGTCCGCTGCGGTTCGGCCGCGAGCAGGTCGAACACGACCCGGCCGCCGCACTCCTCCTCTCCCTCGAAGA
Source organism: Gemmatimonadales bacterium (assembly GCA_039915645.1). Lineage (GTDB taxonomy): Bacteria > Gemmatimonadota > Gemmatimonadetes > Gemmatimonadales > GWC2-71-9 > Palsa-1233. The sequence continues at coordinate 89 of JBDSMX010000097.1, forward strand.
GAAAGCGCACGTTGATCGGCGGACGCTTCTCCCGATCGAGCGTGGCCTCGTACGCCTTGAGCAGACAGAAGACCTGGCCCTTGTCATCGATGGCGCCGCGCGCGAAGAGCTGGCCGTCACGGATCGACGGCACGAACGGAGGCGTGTGCCACTCGTCGAGCGGATCGGGAGGCTGCACGTCATAGTGGCCGTAGATCAGCAGCGTCGGTGCACCAGGCACGTGCGGGCTCTCGCCCCAGACGACCGGGTGCCCCGCACCTTCGATCAGCTGGACAGTGGGACAGCCGAGCGCAAAGAGCTGATTGACCAGCCACTGCGCTGCGCGCCGGCAGTCGTCGGCATGCGCAGGAAGCGTGCTGATGCTCGGGATCGCAAGAAACTCGAAGAGCTCCGCCAGCAGGCGGGGTTCTTCGCGATTGACGAATTCATTGTCCATGGTGCTCCGCTCCGGCACGACAAAGAAGAAGGATCGTGAAAGCTACTGCGGCGGCAACAACGCGGGTGGGGTTGTGACAATCGGCCGGATGGTCTTCACCATCCCGCGCATCCGCTCAAACGCCTCGGCCCCTTTGGCGTCTTCAAGCAGCGCCCCGAGGGTGTAGAGGGCCCGGGCCAGGTCTCCCCGGTAGGCGGCGTCCCAACTGTCGAAGAGCGGCAGTTCGGTCCGGTAGAGCCGGACGCCCAGCAGCGCAGCATTGTTGATGGGCCGCTCGGTAAATCGGGCCGTGCGAATCGTCCGGAGCGACTGCCCCAGTGGCCCATTGAGTGTGTCGGCGCTCCAGTGGGCGATCGCCGCGCGGCCACTGTCATTCTGGGCAGCGGGAAGTTTCCTGGTGTAAAGCGAGTCGAGCTTCCCGAGCAAGCGTGCATAGTAGGTGGCGAGCAGCTGCTCATCATGCCAGCGATCGGCGGCGCGGAAGGAGAGTGCCGTGTCGCCGCGGGTGAGGAAGAACTTTTCGGCCGCACGATAGCCAACCCACTGCGCAAAACTCTCATTGAAGTCGGTGGCGCCTTTCACCCAGATGGTGTTGTGCGCAATCTCGTGGAACACCAGCGCCGCGAGCTCGACCGAATCACGAGTGAGTGCGGTCGACAGCAGGGGATCGTTGAACCACCCCAGCGTCGAGAACGCCGCCGAGGGGCGCAGGTTGATGTCGTAACCCTTCTCGGCGTAGCTAGCCGCCGCGCGTTTCCCTTCATCGAAATTGAAGAACCCCTTGTACGGCACCCGCCCGGCAATGGGATAGCGCCAGGTCACCGGGCAGAGACAGGTCCTGGGCGATGCCGTGAGCACCAGCAGCAGGGTGTCACGACCGACATCGCTGTAACTGGTGTAGGTCTCGCCGGCCTTGAGCCCGAGCCGCGCCGCGTAGCTGCGCACTTCGATCACGAGCTTCGCCATCGCGCGCACGGAATCCGGTTGGGTGGTATCGCTCGCGAGACGGGTGATGGGAGTGCGCCCCATCAGGATGCGCGTCTCCTCGATCCCGGCGCGCGACAGATAGCGCACCTCCGACGACGCGACGTAGGCGCCGCCGTAACCCAGCAGCAGCGCGATGGCCGATATCAGCAGTCCCATCCGCAGGCGACTCCTTGGTTTCTTCACGGGGTCCAGCTCAGCCCGATCAGGTGGACGCTTCGCCCCAGCGCGCTCCGGTGCTGGAAGGCATAGTCAATGCGAGACCGCGGCAGCACAATGGATCCACCGTACGAGGTCTTCCCGACTCCGCTCTCGAGCGGCTGCGCGCCGGTCCCGACCCGACCGACGATTCCGACACCGTGGAGCACGAAGCCGCCCTCGAGCCCGATGATGGTGCGACGCGATTGGCCGTCGGTCCAGACTGTTTCCATCGTCGCCAGCAACCGCCCGTTGGAGTAAGTGTCGATCAGGTTGAACGAAAAACCCAGATGCGTGCTCGAGGGAAGGGACAGCCGTGGACCCGTCAGCGAATAGCGCCCGAGGTTCTGGAACGCGAGACCAATCGCGGCGATATCGAAGAAGGCCAGTGTGACGCCTGCATCCGACGTGAGAGTCCGGTAGACATTGCCGAGCGAATCGCGAAGCGCGACATACTTGGCCGAGCCGCCGACGGCGACGCCACTGAAGCGATAGACCCCCGCCGCCACCCAGGAGAGATTGTCCCGCACCGGTGGATCGCCAGCGAAATTGAGATAGCGAATCCCGCCACCGAGATTGAACGGGCCGGCGCGCATTGCCGCTGCAGCACTGGTGTACCACGAGTCATCGGGCAGCCGCGCATAGGCGGCTTCGAGCGAGAGCGCGCGGATCGGCCCGATCGCCGAAGGATTGTCGAACACCGCGGCTGCATACCCGGGCACGGCGACCCCTGCCCCCGCGAATCCTGCGACCCGTACCGATGCCGGGAGATACGGGAGCGCCGGCACCGGCGCCGCGGCCTGAGCCGTGGCTCCTCCCGCAAGCAGCGGCAGGAGGCCGAGGCCCGGCAGCCACTTCACTGGATGCGCACCACCGCCATCCGGGGCAGCACCGCATCGTTCACCCGGGTGCCCACGGTGGAGCCGGCGAGCCGGATTGTTTCACCCGCCGCGCCGGCCGGCAGCTTGAAGCGCACGAACTTGCCGCTCCCGCCACGCAACGTGCCGCTCTTGCTGTAGGCGCCGCTGGTGCTGTCAGGCGTCAAGGGATACGGCTTGGGAAAAATCGCGGGCGAATTCCGGCTGAACGTCGCACGGAAATCCCAGGTGCGGTAGCGGAGGCGGCCCACCTGCGGGAAGCCGGGAAGATTCTCGGTGTAATTCGCGAGCTGCCACTCGCCGACCAGGTTCGAGAAAATTTGCCCCGTGGCGTTCGCGATATTTTCCGATCCTGTCACCGTCGTCATCTCGAGCGCGCGCGTGAGCGAGGTCCCGAGCAAGGTATCGCTGGAGAAATGATCGGCGGCCCACCGCAGGAAGAGCCACGCGGCACCGCGCTCGGCGAGCGATCCGGTGCCGCTCCGCGGCGCAATCAGGAAGGTGGCCTCGGGATCGTTGAGGTAGTCATAGGCGTTGCTGAGGTCGCCGCCAGCGAACTGCGAGAAGCAGGTTGGTGCCGCAGGGCACGCCGCGTCGGGCGTCACCCGGAAGCCGAGCTCTTCAGCGAAGTGCGACATCCCTTCGTTGAGCCAGAGGTCTTCGTCGACACCACCGCGAACCAGCACATGCTGATTGTAGGAAATCATGTGCTGGAATTCGTGAATCAGCGTCGGCGGTAGCGAGGTCAGCTCGCGCGTGCGCGTCACGGCGCTGCACGAAGCCGTTGCAGGCTTCGGCGCGAAGGCGTAGAACACCTCGCGACGATTCGACCCTGGCGCACCAGCGAGCAGGTCGTTGCCAAAGAAGTAGCCGATCACCCGACCGCTGCTGCAGTCGGGTGTGAGATCATTGACGGCATCGGTGATCAGGATCGCCACGCGGCCATCGCCATTGATATCCGACTCACGCCCGAAGGCAGTGGTATCGGCAGGATAGAGGTAGTCGTCGAACACCGTGCCGAGCTGGTCGAAGTCGGCCTGGGTCAGCGCATCGGCGCCGGCGGGGAGCTGGTCATCGAGATAAATCACACCAGCCCGACCCACATAACGCACGGTCGCGCCGACGCGGGTAAACGAGTTACAAGCGACCACCTTGCAGACCGAGAAGGAATCGCGATCGCCAAAGATCGGAATCGTCAGGGCCGCCGGGGGACCCGCCCAGGCATTCAGGAGCTGCGCGGCGCCACTGGTGGCGAGGCGGTGCTCGATGGTCCGGAGGTTCTGGTGGAAGTCATCGGCGCCACCATGCACGAACGGCGCAGTCCCGGGGAGTTCTGCGAGGGAGGGGAGCTCCGACAGCGCCGCCGCCGTCGTCAACGCGGTAGGGTCGGACTGGAGCGCGTAGCTCGCCGAAGAGCCGTTGTTGGACTCGGTCCCGTTGCCGGCATACGCCACCAGCAGGTACTCGCTGGCAGCGCTGTTGCCTGGGAGCCGGATGCAGGCCGTCTCATTGGACACGTTGATGATGCGGTAGTCGCCCACGTTGAGCGCAATCGGGGTCGGGACGGAGCAGAGCGGCTCGACCGGACCCGAACCGGTTGGCGAGCTGCCGCAGGCGGCAAGCAGGACCACCGGGAGAGCAAGGAAAAGCGGGGACGCAGCGCGCATTCAGCGGACTCCGGCGGGGCGATGAGGAATCGACGTAAGCCTAAGCAGGGCAACGACTTTTGACAATCTCAGCCGATCTGGATACGATTCTCCGGTGACACCTGCTGCTTGGCTGGACTCGCTCTCCTTCGACGCCTCCGGGCTACTCCCCGTCGTGGCTCAGGATGCCCATACCGGCGACCTCCTGATGGTCGCCTGGGCCAACCGCGAAGCACTCGCCCGTACCGCTGCCACCGGAGAGGCTCACTACTGGAGTCGCTCCCGGGAAGCGATCTGGCGCAAAGGTGAGACCAGCGGACATACCCAGCAGGTCACTCAGCTCCGGATCGACTGCGACGGCGATACCGTCCTCTACCGGGTGGTCCAGCAGGGCCCTGCCTGTCACACCGGCACTCCCACCTGCTTTGCCCGCCAGGTCTTGGCCGATGGCAGCGTGGCACCGGGAGACGACCCCGGGGGGCACCTCCTCACCCGCCTGGCGCGAACCATCGCCCTCAGGCAGGTCGACCGCCCGTCCGGATCGTACACGACCACCCTGTTCGAACGCGGCCTGCCCAAGATCTCGCAGAAAGTCGGCGAGGAAGCGATCGAGGTAGTGGTTGCCGCTCACGCCGAATCCGATGAACGCCTCGCGAGCGAAGCGGCCGATCTACTCTACCACCTTCTCGTCCTGCTCGAGGTACGGGGTGTGTCATTCGACGCCGTGCTCGCCGAGCTGGCGCGGCGAGAGCAGTAGCCGATGGCGTTCGCCCACCTCCACACCCACAGCGAATACTCGCTGCTCGACGGCGCCAATCGCCTCCCCGAGCTGGTGAAGCACGTCAAGTCGCTGGGGATGGACTCGCTCGCGGTCACCGACCACGGCAACCTCCACGCGGCCCGCTCCTTCTATGACGAGGCCCGCAAGCAGGGGATTCGTCCCATCCTCGGCTTCGAGGCCTACCTCGCTTTCGGACCGCGGACGGTACAGGCCAAGCCGGCATGGGCCCCAGCCCAGTATTCCCACCTGGTCCTGCTCGCGCGCAACGCCGTCGGCTACAAGAACCTCATCAAGCTGAGCAGTATCGGCTATGTCGAGGGTTTCTATCGCCGCCCGCGCATTGACCGCGAAGTCCTTGAGCGCCACAAGGAAGGAATCGTCTGCCTCGCCGCGTGCATGTCTGGCGAAGTGGCGCTCTATCTCCGTCAGGGCCAGTACGAAAAGGCCAAGGCGTCGGCGGAATATTTCGCGACGCTCTACGGCCGCGACGCCTTCTACCTCGAGATCCAGGATCACGGTATCCCCGAAGAAGCGATCGTGACCAAGGGGATGCTCGAACTCGGGAAGGAGCTTGGCCTGGGTGTGGTCGCGACCAACGACGCGCATTACCTCAAGCGCGACGATGCCGAGGCGCACGACGTGCTGCTCGCCATCGGAACCGGCGCCGACCTCGACGATCCGAAGCGCTTCCGGTTCACCGGCAATGAGTCGTACGTGAAGAGCGAAGCGGAGATGAAGCAGCTCTTCCCCGACAACATCGACACGCTCGAGCTGACCCAGATCGTCGCGAACACCTGCGAGTTCGACTTCGAGAAGCGCTACTTCGTGCCCGCCTTCCCGATGCCCGCGGAATATTCGAGCGAAGCCGAATTGCTGCGCGACCTCGCCGAAGCCGGCGCGGTAAAGCGCTACGGATCGCCACTGCGCGACGATGTCCGCACCCGACTCGACTTCGAGCTCTCGGTGATCAACACCGCCGGTTACGCGGGATATTTCCTCATCGTGGCCGATTTCATCGATGCCGCCCGGGCGCGGGATATTCCGGTGGGGCCTGGTCGAGGCTCGGCCGCGGGTTCGATCGTCGCCTACGCGCTCGGCATCACCAATGTCTGCCCGCTGGAATTCGATCTCCTCTTCGAGCGCTTCCTCAATCCGGAACGCGTGTCGATGCCCGACATCGACGTCGACTTCTGCTTCGAGCGCCGTGGCGAAGTGATCGAGTACGTGCGCGAGCGGTATGGCCGCGAGTCAGTGGGCCAGATCATCACCTTCGGCACAATGAAAGCGCGCGCCGCCGTCAAGGATGTCGCCCGCGTCCTCAAGGTGCCGCCGGGCGAAGCCGACAAGCTCACCAAGCTGATTCCATCAGGGCCCGCATTCTCGATGACTATCCCTGAGGCCGCCGAGAAGATCGATGAACTCAAGGCGGCACTCAAGGAAAACGAGACCTATCGCCGGGTCTTCCAGTACGCATCGCGCATCGAAGGGCTGTCGCGTCACGCCTCGGTCCACGCGGCCGGCGTCGTGATCGCACCGGGCCCGCTCTCGGACTATGTCCCGGTCTGCACCGCGCCCACCAAGGGCTCGGGGGCGAGTGCCGACGGCGCCGACGCGATCATCTGCCAGTACGAGATGGGCGCGCTCGAGAAGGTCGGCATGCTCAAGATGGACATGCTCGGCCTCAAGACGCTCACCGTGATCTACGACGCGGTGAAGATGATCAAGCAGCGCAACAACATCGAACTCGACATGGACACGCTCACCCTCGACGACCCGGCCGTGTATGAGCTGCTGCGGCGTGGTCGCACGGCCGGCGTCTTCCAGTTCGAGTCACCGCTGGCGACCGACACGCTCCGCCAGATGAAGTGCGACCGATTCGACGACCTGGTCGCCTCCAACGCCTTGCTGCGCCCGGGCCCGCTCGATGCCGGGATGCATACCGTCTTCATCCGCCGCAAGCTCGGCCAGGAGGCGGTGACCTATCCGCATCCGTCGCTCGAGCAGATCCTCGCTCCCACGTATGGCGTCATCACCTATCAGGAACAGCTGATGCGGATCGCCAACGTGCTCGCCGGCTTCTCGCTCGCCGAAGCCGACGTGCTCCGGAAAGCGGTCGGCAAAAAGGACGCGGAGCTGATCAGGAAGGAGCTCGAGAAGTTCGTCACCAAGGCGATGGCACTGGGCCATCCCAAGAAGCTCGCGACCGAACTGGCCGGACAGATCGAGACCTTCGGGCGCTACGGCTTCAACAAGTCGCACTCGGTGGCGTACTCGGTGCTGTCGTACCAGACGGCCTGGCTCAAGACGCACTACCCGGCCGAGTTCATGGCGGCCCTGCTCTCCTCCGAAATCGGCAACACCGACAAGGTGGTGCAGTACATCAACGAGGCGCGCGAACTCGGTCTCGAAGTGCTGCCACCGGATGTCCACGAGTCGGGGTTCAAGTTCACTGTTGTTGGTGAGAAGCGGCTGCGCTTCGGTCTCGGCGCGGTGCGCAACGTCGGTGGCGGCGCGATCGATTCGATCATCGCTGCCCGTGCTGACGGCCAGTTCACCTCATTCTTCGATTTCGTCAAGCGCGTCGATACCCGGCTCTGCAACAAGCGGGTCTTCGAGTCGCTCATCGCTGCCGGCGCCTGCGATTCGTTCGGCGCGCATCGGGCGCAGCTGCAGGCGACGCTCGATCAGGCGCTGGGCGAGGCGCAGATTCTCCAGCAGGAAGCCGCTGCCGGACAGGAATCGCTCTTCGGTGATGTGGTCGCGGCCACCAAGGTCGAGCACTCGATGCCCGATGTGCCACCCTGGACCGAAGCCGATCGGCTCGCCAAGGAGAAGGAGATTCTCGGCTTCTTCATCTCCGGCCATCCGCTCGAACGCTATCGTCCGCTGGTGGAGCTCTTCGGCACGCGCACCACGGCCACGCTGAGCGAATGGAGCGAACACCAGGTGGCGATCGCGGCCGTCATCACGGCGGTCAAGCGACAGATCTCGAAGAAGACCGGGAAGGAGTACGCCCGGGTCACCCTCGAGGACTTCCACGGGACGGCCGAAGCGATCGTCTTCCCGGAGGCCTGGGCCAAGCTCAACCAGACCATCCAGGTCGACAACGCGATGCTCCTCAACGGCGGCTACTCGGCCCGTGACCGGGGCGAAGACCAGGCCCCGTTCGTGGTCGAGGGGGCGCGTCTCCTGGCCGAAATCGAGGCGGCGGGGATGCTGGGGATCTCGATCCGCTGGACCGCCCCCCTCGCCCCGGCGACCGAGACCGTACGGGCCGCGGCACGGCTCTGTTCGGCCCACCCGGGCCCCGCTCCGCTCTATATTGACTGGTCCGATGGCAACGGGACGGCGGTCCGGCTCAAGGCCCGCCGGCTCCGGCTGGAGCCGCACGAGGAAACCCTCCGCGCCCTGCGCGATCTCTTCGGCGGCGACGCCGTGTCCTTCATTCGAGCGGGGTGAGTTCGCATGGCCACCGCCTATACCCTGGAATTCGAGAAACCGCTTGCGGAGCTCGAGCGCCAGATCGATGAACTCAAGCGCGTCGGTGACGAGCGCAATATTGACGTGACCGGCGAGCTCTCGACCCTCGAGGTCAAGCTCGACCAGCGACGTGACGAGATCTACAAAGGCCTCACCCCGATCCAGCGGGTGCTGGTTGCGCGTCACCCGCGCCGGCCGTACACGCTCGACTATCTCTCGTCGATCTTCACCGACTTCATCGAATTGCATGGTGACCGCCTCTTCCGTGACGATCCGGCGATTGTCGGCGGCTGGGCGCGGCTGGCGGGACAGTCGGTGATGGTGATCGGTCACCAGAAGGGACGCGACACCAAGGAAAACATCAAGCGCAACTTCGGCATGCCGCATCCGGAGGGTTACCGCAAGGCGCTCCGGCTGATGCATCTCGCTGCGCGCTTCAATGCCCCGGTGATCACCCTCATCGACACGCCGGGCGCATTTCCGGGACTCGGCGCCGAGGAGCGCGGCCAGTCGGAAGCGCTCGCGCGCAACATTCTCGAGATGTCGTCGCTTCCCACGGCCATCATTTCGGTGGTGATCGGCGAAGGCGGCTCCGGTGGCGCGCTGGCGCTGGGTGTGGCCGACCGGATCCTGATGTTCGAGAACTCGGTCTACTCGGTGATTTCGCCGGAAGGATGCGCGGCGATTCTCTGGAAGGACCCGTCGCAGCGCGAGCGTGCGGCCGAGGCGCTGAAGATGACGGCAGGAGATCTGCTGCGCCTCGGGCTCGTGGATGAGATCATCGCCGAGCCTATTGGCGGGGCACATTTCGATCCCGAGACGGCTGGCGAATCGCTGCGCGCCGTACTCATTCGTCACCTCACCGAGCTGCGCAAGGTGCGGCCGGACAAGCTGGTGAAGCGCCGCTTCGACAAGTACGCGGCGATGGGCGCCTACGCGGAAACCTGATGTCGCAGACTGT
>JBDSMX010000108.1:0-6736 GCA_039915645.1 Gemmatimonadales bacterium
AGTCCCGATAGCGGTTTCGTCCCGCCCGCTTCGCCTTGTAGAGATTCTCGTCCGCAAGTTTGAGCAGGGATTCGTCGTCGGCCGCGCGATCGTCGGGGAAGGTGGCCAGGCCGGCGCTCACCGTCACCGAGATCGGTGCCGATTCCTCACCGAAATTGTGCTGCGCCACGCGCCGCAGGATCCGGTCGACGAAGAGTCTGGCGCCGGTGCCGCCGGTTTCGGGGAGCAGCACCACGAATTCCTCACCGCCATACCGCGCGAGGATGTCCATCGTGCGCAGCTCGCGACGGAGGATGGTCACGATCTGCTGGAGCACCGTGTCACCCACGTGATGGCCGTAGGTGTCATTGATGCGCTTGAAGTCGTCGACATCGAAGAGCGCCACTGTGACGACCTGATCGTAGCGGCGGGCGCGATCGAGCTCTTCGCGAAGTCGCTCGTTGAGCACGCGTCGGTTGGCGCAGCCGGTAAGCGGGTCGGTGTCGGCGAGCTGGCGCAGCTGCTGGTGCCCCTGCGAGGTCTGCTCGAGGTCGTAGGCTTTTTCGAGCGCCGTGACGGCCGCCTCGATCACCTGCTCGGCGAAGCCGAGGTCGAGGCGATTGAGCGGCGGATCGTCGGCGGTCGTGCGCAGGAAGAAGACGCCTGCGAGACGGCCGTTGATCGGGAACGGCAGTGCGATGACCGACCGGGTGCGAGACGCGGCATTGGCCTCGGTCGCGATGATCATCCTGACGTCCTGATAGAGCGGGTCGGCGTTGACGTCGCCGACCATCACCGTCTCGCCGGTGCGCAGTGCGCGCAGGATCTCGGGATATTTCGCGAGCTCGACCTTGAGTTCGCGCAGCGTGGGATTCTCGTAGGCCGCGACCACGGTCCCCTCGTCGGCGCCAGGTGCGGCAAGCACCACCGAGCAGCGCGCGATCCGGAGTCCCTGCGCCACACGCCGGACGAGGATCTGGTAGATCTCGTCGGGATTGTGGGTCGCGGTGACTTCCTTGAGGATGGCGACCATCTCGGCGCGTGACCGTACTTCGGCGCGCGCCTTGTTGAGTTCGCGACCGACGCGCAAATGCGCCTTGATGCGCGAGAGGAGTTCGCGCACGCGATAGGGACGCTTCACGATATCGGCGGCGTGCAGCCCGTAGGGTTCGAGCAGGGCGGGATCGAAACCGGGATCGGTGAGCACGAAGAGCGGGACATCCTTGTAGCGAAGATCTGCGCGGACTCCGGCGAGTCGATCCATCGTGCCGGCGTCGGGATTGGCGAGGTCGACGACGAGGAGGTCGTACTCCTCCTGCTCGAGTCGTTCGAGGAGTTGTGGTCCGCCCTGCGCAGTCACGACATCGTAGCCGTTCTCCTTCAGGACCCAGGAGAGCGTGCGCGCGAGGGCGGTGTCTTCGGTGGCGAGCAGCAGCCGGGGGTTGAGCTGCATCAGCTGACCAGAGCGTCGTAGCGCGCGGGGTCGACGTTGCCGCCACTGGCGACCACGACGACCGGACCTCGTGGTCGGAATCGTCCCGAGAGGAGTGCTGCCGTGGTGACCGCACCGGAGGGCTCCACTCGAACGCCCCGGCCCGCCAGCCATTTCATGGCGGCGGTGATGTCGTCATCGGTCACGGCTACAACCTCGTGGACAGTGGGCTCGAATACCGGCCAGGTGAGTTCCCCCACCGACCGAGTAAGGAGTCCATCTGCGAGGCTTGTGCCAGCGGGCAGGGTTTCGGGGTGTCCGGCCCGGATCGCGGCGGAAAGCTTGGGGATTCCGGCCGGTTCGACCCCCACGACCGTGACATCGGGGCGCAATGCCCGGACCGCGGCGCAGATTCCGGCGAGGAGGCCTCCCCCCCCGACCGGGACCAGAATGGTGGTGACCTCGGGCCAGGCCTCGAGGATCTCGAGGCCGCAGGTCCCTTGCCCTGCCATCACATCGGGGTGGTCGTAGGGGGGGATCATCGAGAGTCCGCGTTCGGCGACCAGCCGTTCGGCCTCGACCGTCTGCTCCGGACCCCGGATCTTGCCGATCTGGACGACCTCGCCCCCGAACTCCCGCACCCCGGCCACCTTGATCGCCGGGGCGGACTCGGGCATCACGACCACGGCGGGGATGCCGTGGCGATTTGCGGCGAAGGCGACCCCCAATCCGTGGTTGCCGCTCGAGGAGGTCACGACCCCCCGCTGCCGCTGCTCCGGGGGGAGTCGCCGGACGGCGGTCCAGGCGCCCCGGATCTTGAAGGCACCGATGGGCTGGAGGTGTTCGGCCTTGAGCCGGACCTCGACGCCCGGAACCAACCCCTCCAACGGAACCAGCGGGGTCCGTTCGGCAATGCCGACGAGCCCCGCTGCCGCCTCACGCAGATTCTCGAGGGAGGGGCCGGTCACCCCTCCTCCGCCGGACCGTCTTCGCCTCCGGGAGCGGGCACACCCTCGAGCCCCTCTTCGGCGCCGTCGTCCTCTTCCTTCTGGACCCGCGCGACGTCGACGATGCGATCGTCGGTGTCGAGGTTCATCAGCTTGACGCCCTGGGTGTTGCGGCCGGAGACGCGGATCCCTTCGACCGGGCAACGGATGATGACACCACCCTTGGTAATCATCATCAGTTCGTCTTCGGGGACCACATCCTTGAGGGCGATGAGCCGGCCGGTCTTCTCGGTCTGCTGCATCGTGATGATCCCCTTGCCGCCGCGACGCTGGACCCGGTAGTCGGCGACCATCGACCGCTTGCCGATTCCCTTCTCGCTCACGACCAGCAGTTCGGCGCGCTCGCGCACGACCACCATGCCGATGACCCGATCTTCGTCGTCGAGTTCGATCCCCTTCACGCCGGCCGTGGCACGACCCATCTCGCGGACATCGCTCTCGTGGAAGCGGATGCTCATGCCCGACGAGGTGGCGAGGACGATGTCGTCGTTGCCGCGAGTCTTCTGCACGTCGATGAGTTCGTCATCGGCGTCGATGTTGATGGCGTTGATGCCGACGGTGCGCACGTTGCCGTACGCCGACATCACCGTCTTCTTCACGGTGCCGTTGCGCGTCGCGAACATCAGCCACTCGTCATCGCCGAAGGTGCGCACCGGCACCAGCGAGGCGATCCGCTCATTCTCGCGGATGTTGATGCAGTTGACGATCGGCTTGCCGCGCGCATTGCGCCCGCCCTGCGGGATCTCGTGCACCTTGAGCCAGTAGACGGTGCCGCGATCGGAGAAGAACATCAGGTAATCGTGCGTCGAGGCGATGAAGAGATGCTCGACCCAGTCGGTTTCCTTGGTGTCCATTCCCGTGAGTCCGCGACCGCCCCGGCGCTGCCGGCGATAGGTCGTCACCGGAATCCGCTTGATGTAGCCGGTGTGGGAGACGGTGATCACCATGTCCTCTTCGGCGATCAGGTCCTCGACCGAGAACTCGCCCTGGTCCTTGAGGATCTCGGTGCGCCGGGCGTCGCCGTAGGTGGTGGCGAGCTCGTCGACTTCGCCCACGAGGATCTTCTCGCGGCGTTCGCGCGAGGCCAGGATGCTCTCGAGTTCCGCGATGGTCGCGAGCACTTCGGCGAGCTCGGCTTCGAGCTTGCTGATCTCGAGGCCGGTGAGTCGCGCGAGGCGCATGTTGAGGATGGCATCGCTCTGCGCCTCGGTGAAGCCGAAGCGGGCGCGCAGCCTGGTGTCCGCCGTCGGCGTGTCGGCCGAGGAGCGGATGATCGCGATGACCTCGTCGATGTTGTCGACGGCGATCTTGAGGCCCTGCAGGATATGCTCGCGCTTCCGGGCTTCGGCGAGATCGAACTCGGTCCGTCGCACGATGATGACGTGACGGTGGTCGATGAAGTGCTGCAGGATCTCCTTGAGCGCCATCACCTTCGGGGCACCATTCACCAGCGCCAGGTTGATGACGCCGAAGGTGCTCTGCATCGCGGTGTGCTTGTAGAGCCCGTTGAGCACGACCTGCGGAATCGCATCGCGCTTGAGCTCGACCACGAGGCGCATTCCCTCGCGGTCGGATTCGTCGCGCACACCGGTGATGCCCTCGACCCGCTTCTCGGAGGCGAGTTCGGCAATCGCGATCGCGAGGTTGGCCTTGTTGACCTGGTACGGCAGCTCGGTGATCACCAGCGCATTTTTGCCGGTGCGCTCGTTCTCCTCGATCCGCACCCGCGCCCGCATGATCACCTTGCCGCGGCCGGTCTCGTAGGCGTCGCGGATGCCGTGCTCACCGTAGATGTAGCCACCGGTGGGGAAGTCGGGACCCTTGATGTGCTGCAGCAGATCGTCGGTGGTGGCGTCGGGATTCTTGACCAGCGCGCCGATGGCCTTGGCCACTTCGCGCAGGTTGTGCGGCGGAATGTTGGTGGCCATGCCGACGGCGATGCCGCTCGACCCGTTGACCAGCAGGTTCGGCAGCTTGGCCGGCAGCACCGACGGCTCTTCGCGCTGGTCGTCGAAGTTCGGGATGAAATTGACGGTGTCCTTGTCAATGTCCTCGAGCATCTCGAGCGCGATGCGCGTGAGTCGCGCCTCGGTGTATCGATAGGCCGCGGCGCGATCACCATCGACCGAGCCGAAGTTGCCCTGGCCGTCGACCAGCGGATAGCGCAGCGAGAAGGTCTGCACCATGCGCACGAGCGCTTCGTAGACCGACGAGTCACCGTGCGGGTGGTACTTGCCGAGCACATCGCCCACGACCGTCGCCGATTTCTTGTAGGCACGGTTGGGCAGCAGGCCCAGCTCGTTCATGGCGTAGAGAATGCGACGATGCACCGGCTTGAGGCCGTCGCGCACATCGGGCAGCGCGCGGGACACGATGACGCTCATCGAGTAGTTGATGAACGACTGCTGGAGCTCGTCTTCGATGAGGCGCGGGACGATACGTTCGCGTGAGTTCGGCGCGGTCATCTGGGTCCGGAGTACGGGGAGTCGGCGGTCGTCGCGCGAGGCGGACGGAAACAGCGAAATATAGCCGTTCCACCCCCGCAAATGAAGGGGGGTGGCACGGTTCTAAGTTGTTGCAATGACTTGGGTTAGGCGACCACTTACGGCGGGGTGCGCTGACCTCCGACCAACCGCTTGATCCAGAGGTAGTGCAGCACCATCTCGACCGAGGCCACCGGCGCCGCGACACCCGGGGCAAAGGGCAGCCGGGCGAGCCCGTCGGCCTGTGGCCAGTGCGCCGGAATGAAGAGCGCCACCGACCCCGCCGGCGGTGGCGTGGGACCGGTGAGGGTCACCACCTGGAGCTGGGCCACGGCAAAGGCATTGGAGACCTCGGCGTGCGGGCAGTCGAGTCCGCCAAAGCCGAACCAGAGCATCGCGTCGCCAGGGCGGGCACCCGCCTCGCTCAGCCGCTTCCCCATCTCCCAGCGCCAATCGATCGGCCGGAAGGGGGTCCGCAGGGAATCGCGAGGGATCTCATCGAGCAGATAGTGCCCGCACGAGGCGACGAACACGGTCGCCCCGCCCTGACGCGCAGTCCGCAGCAGGCTGGCGCCGCGCTCCACCAGGGCGCGATGCGTCGGCGTGGCCACCGCGGTCAGCAGTGCCTCCACGCCATCGAGATACTGTCGGCCAAGCTGTCCGGGAGCTACTGCCGTGAGCGCAGCCCCTGCCGGCATCCTGAAAACCACACGGGCGTTGTGTGCCTCGGCGCCGGGAGCAGGGGAGGACTTGTAGACGCCTGGCTGCCACCCGGCACGGGTTGCCGCCGCGAGAAACTCCGAATAGAAGGTCCACCACGCCACGATGTTCGAGAGGTCGTTGAGCGGCGGGGAATCGTCGTTGGTGCCGCCGTTGTCGATCAGCCGCTCACCGATCGGCAGCGAGGGCTTCCCCACCCGCGCGCCAATGGTGATCACCACCCGTCGCGTGCTGTGGAGCCGCTCCACCCGCATCGAGATCCCCAGACCACTCGACCAGGTCCGCACTGGCAAAATGACCACGCCCGGGAGGGTCGGGTCGTCGGCGTTTCCGGTCTCCGGCGGGCCGCCGCCGTGGAAGAAGAGTTCGCGGTAGAACCCGGCGTCGACACTCATCGGCGACAGGAACCGGAGCGAGCTGTCGGCCGACATCAGGCGGACGGCATACTCGGCGGCTTCAGTGATGTCGGGGAGATTCCCGCGCATCGTCGTGATCCGCCGACGCAGCTCACTGACTTCGGGGATCGGATCCTGGCAGGGTGCGCCGACGGGAGCAAGCAGGGCAACGGCAAGCAGCCAGCGGCGCATGGGCGAGACTCGATACGGGAGACCGGAGACTCGGGAGGGGTGAACGAATTACGCCACGCGGTCACGCTTCCGGAAGCGGTCGAGCCAGACATACACCACCGGCGTCACGAAGAGGGTGATCAACTGGGAGAAGGCGAGGCCGCCCACCACCGCCACGCCAAGCGGCCGGCGCGACTCGGCACCGGCACCTGCGCCGAGCGCAATCGGAAGGGTTCCCATCAGTGCGGCCATCGTGGTCATCATGATCGGCCGGAAACGCACCAGGCATGCCTCGACGATTGCATCGTGCGCGGACTTGCCGTGGAGGCGCTCGGTTTCCACCGCGAAGTCGATCATCATGATGGCGTTCTTCTTGACCAGGCCGATCAGCATGATGATGCCGACGAAGGCATAGACCGACAGATCCATCCGGAAGATCGCCAGGGTGAGCAGCGCGCCGAATCCGGCGAAGGGAAGTCCGGAGAGAATCGTCAGCGGATGAATGAAGCTCTCGTAGAGCACACCGAGCACGATGTAGATCACCACGAT
>JBDSMX010000146.1:0-3368 GCA_039915645.1 Gemmatimonadales bacterium
ACAACGACCCCAAGCGCTACGGCGGCAAGGGCGTCCTCCAGGCGGTCAAGAACGTCAACGAGATCCTCGGTCCACGGCTCGAAGGGATGAGCGTGCTCGACCAGATCGCGATCGACGCCGAGATGACGGATGCCGACGGGACGCCGAACAAGTCGAAGCTTGGCGCCAACGCGATCCTCGCCGTCTCGATGGCAGCAGCGCGCGCGGCGGCCCAGGAAACCGATCTGCCGCTCTATCGCTATCTCGGTGGGCCGATGGCGCGGGTGATGCCGGTGCCGATGATGAACATTCTCAACGGCGGCGCGCACGCGAGCAACAACGTTGATGCGCAGGAGTTCATGATCGTCCCGGTCGGCGCCGACAACTTCAACGACGGCTTCCGAATGGGCGTCGAAGTCTTCCACGCGCTCAAGAAGGTGCTCACCGCCAAGAAGCTCTCGACCGCCGTGGGCGACGAGGGTGGCTTTGCGCCGATGTTGCCGAGCAACGAGGCGGCACTCGACGCGGTGATGGAGGCAATCGAGAAGGCGGGCTTCAAGCCGGGCGAGGATCTCGCGATCGCGCTCGACGTCGCGGCGAGCGAACTCTACGCCGATGGCGTCTACACCTTCAAGAAGGGTGATGGCTCGAAGAAGAGTGCCGACGAGATGGTCGCGCTCTATTCCTCGTGGTGCGACAAGTATCCCATCGTCTCGATCGAAGATGGCCTTGCCGAAGGCGACTGGAAGGGATGGAAGACGCTCACCGAGGCGTTGGGCGATCGCTGCCAGCTTGTAGGCGACGATCTCTTCTGCACCAACGTCGACCTGCTGGGGCAGGGGATCGATGAGGGATGCGCCAACGCCATCCTCATCAAGGTGAACCAGATCGGGACGCTCACCGAGACGCTTCAGGCGGTCGAGCTCGCCAAGTCGAGCGGCTACGGTGTGATCATCTCGCATCGTTCTGGCGAGACTGAAGACACCTTCATCGCTGATCTTGCGGTCGCCACCGGCGCTGGCCAGATCAAGACCGGTTCGGCCTCGCGCACCGATCGAGTCGCCAAGTACAACCAGCTGCTGCGCATCGCCGAAGAACTTGGCCCGATCGCCCACTACCCGGGCGGGGATCTCTACCCCCGGTGAGCAGAGCGAGGTGGCTGGCAGTCGCGGTGCTGGTGCTGGCCGCCGTCTTCGCCTATCAAGGCGGCTTCATCTCGACGCCCGGCTATCGGGTGTTGCAGGCCGAGGAGGCCGCGAGCACCATCAAGGCGTCGCGGCTGCAGCGCGAGGTGGATTCGCTCAAGGCGTTCGCCGATTCGCTCGAACACGATCCGTCGGTGCAGGAGCGCGTTGCGCGCGATCAGTTCGGGATGCTGCGTCCGGGCGAGATGAGCTTCATGATCGTGCCGGTGCCGAAGAAGGATACGACCGCCAAGTAATAGCCGTTGATGAAGTTGTCATCCTGAGCAAGTCCGCGTAGCGGACGCTGTCGAAGGACCTCTTGGCGAACGTGCGTCGGATCGTGGGCTGCCTCTCCGCGTCTGTCGAAGTTCCGACGGGCATCGCGCTGGCGACTCCGTAGACTCCGCTCGCGGGAACTTCAAAGGCCGCTGCGAGGCACCCGCGACCCGACGCACTCGGATCCCAAGGCTGTCACCCTGAGCGAAGCGAGGGGGCGAAGCTTGGAGCCGCCACGATTCCTTGCCCCCTCGCTTCGCTCAGGGTGACAACGCGTCAATGAAATCCAAGTTGCTGCACACCATCGGTCACCGCCGCCTCCACCATCAGCGGATCGGCCACCTCGCTGCGACAACGCC
This sequence comes from Gemmatimonadales bacterium, assembly GCA_039915645.1. Lineage (GTDB taxonomy): Bacteria > Gemmatimonadota > Gemmatimonadetes > Gemmatimonadales > GWC2-71-9 > Palsa-1233. The sequence goes on from JBDSMX010000146.1 coordinate 1,799, forward strand.
GCTCGACATCGTGCGCCAGCTCGGCGCGATGCAGGCGCAGGACTACGGTCAGGCCGTCTGGGCGCTGGGTGCGCGCATTCCCGGCTCCACGCTGGCGTCGATCGAGGCCAGCATCGCCAAGGGTGAGATCCTGCGGACCTGGCCGATGCGCGGGACAATCCACTTCGTCCCCGCCGCCGATGCGCAGTGGATGCTGTCGATCTCGGCCGAACGCGCGATGACGCAGTTCGCGAAACGACTCGCCGACCTCAAGCTCACGATGAAGACGATCGAGCGCTGCAAGGATCACTTCCGGAAGGAGATGGCCAACGGCACACCAGTGCCACGACCAGAGCTCTTCGCGATGCTCCAGCGCGCCGGCATTCCCGCGCCGCCCGAGCATCACTACACCATCATCTGGTTTGCCGCGCTGAGCAGCGTGATCGCGCATGGCCCGATCGCTGGCAAGCAGCCAACCTTCGTCCTGCTCGATGCCTGGGTCAAGAAGCCGAAGAAGCTCTCGGGCGATGCTGCGCTCGTCGAACTGGCCCGGCGCTACTTCACGAGTCACGGACCGAGCACGGTGCACGATTTCGGCTGGTGGGCGGGGCTCACGATGGGAAGCGCGCGGGCCGGGCTTGAGGGAGCGAAGTCAGCACTGAGCTCGGAGACCTTTCGAGGCAAGGAATTCTGGGGCCCAGCGGATGGCGGCGTGCCTGACGCCGCTCTCGCCGAGGGGGTGCATCTCCTCCCCGGCTACGACGAGTTCTTCCTTGGCTATCAGGGGCGCGAGGATGTGATCGATCCCGCCCACGCCGCCAAGGTGGTCCCCGGGGGAAACGGCATCTTCCGGCCGATGATCGTGGTCGACGGCCGGGTGGTGGGGACCTGGAAGCGGGTGGCCAAGGCGCGATCGTTGGCCGTCGAGTTGGCGCCCTTCGGGAAGCTGCGGGCGACCAAGGGGGAGATCGCGGCCGCGGCGCAGCGGGTAGCCGATTTCGCGGGACTGCCGCTGTCCGGGGTCATTTAGGGAAACGAAAAAGCGCCAAGGCGGGCTGGCCACCGAAGCGCGTTGCGGGAATAGCAGGGGCGGGACTCGAACCGAAGGCGAGCGAGGCGGCGTAGCCGCCGGAGCTCCACCCGCGACCCTTCCGACGCAGCGATGCTCGCCGCGAGGTCTCGGGGAGCAATAGCAGGGGCGGGACTCGAACCCGCGACCCCGGCATTATGAGTGCCGTGCTCTAACCAGCTGAGCTACCCTGCCGTACGCGAGACAAAGTAGCGAAATGGCCACCGGATCGGGAGGCTGGCGGCGCCGGGAGCCCATTCCGGCCAGCAGCGGCCCCGCTCGCCGGAGCCTGCCCACCCACCGCAACGCGCCGGTCGGGGCGTCTGATGTTCGCCGGAGGTCGGCGTTTCCCGGTGCCGAGTGGCGTCGGCTGAAGATTGCCGGCGCGGTCGCACCGGTTATACTAAAAGTATGAAAACCGCGATCTCCCTCCCGGACGCCGTCTTCCTGGCCGCTGAACAACTCGCCAAACGCGCCCGCAAGTCCCGCAGCCAGCTCTACGCCGACGCCCTTCGCGAATAC
>JBDSMX010000171.1:0-27829 GCA_039915645.1 Gemmatimonadales bacterium
GGAGCTATTGTGACGATGAAGCGTCGGCAGGGTTGCTCGATCGGCTGGTTGCGCGAGGCCTCAAAACCGTCGAACCGCAGAGCGAGCGGGTCACCGGCCCACTGACCGGAGAGGCTGTGGTCCTCACGGGTTCCCTGCCCCAGCTCACCCGATCCGAGGCGACCAAACGTATCATCGCTGCAGGGGGAGTGGTGGTGACAAGCGTGACGAAGAAGACCACGCTGGTGGTGGCGGGTGCGGACGCCGGCGAGAAGCTCGAGAAAGCCACCAAGCTGGGCATCCCGGTGATCGATGAGGCCGGGCTCTTGCGGCGCATCGCCCCCGACGCCTAGCTTCGCGAACCCCGCCACCACGGTCTCCGATGCCCAGCTTCACGATTGCCCCGGAATCTCTGCATCGCCTGCGTCATCGACTGCAGGCGGCCGGCGCCAACACGGCCGCCGACATTCTGCAGGATGCCGGCTTCGCGACTGGCGAGGCGCTCTTCGATCTCTGGCGCAACCAGATCGCGGCGCACACTGGGCTCGACGACGCGGGCCGGCTCGACATGCGCTGGTTCGGGCCACTGCTCGACGAAGTCTGTGTCGAGCTGGGATGGGGTTCGCTCACGGTCACGCCGATTGCGGAGCGCGCGGTCCTGCTCGAAGGCGGGGAGTGGGCCGAGGCCGAGCCGGGGAGCAGTGAACACCCGTCGTGCCACTTTTCCTGTGGGCTCTTCGCCGCGTTCCTGACCGCCCAGGCGGGCGCGCCGATGTCGGTGCTGGAAGTCGAGTGTCTGTCGCGCGGGGATTCGGCGTGTCGCTTCCTGGCGGGCTCGACCGCGACGCTCGCCACCGTCTACGATGTGCTGGCCGCCGGGCGACCATGGCGCGAAGCATTCCGCCCCGGCGACTTCCCCGCCTGAGTCACCCCGCCAGCCAGCCTCGCAGCTCCGACCGGGTCACCAGCTCACCACCCTCGACCACTTCCCGATCCCATGGCAGCACGATCGCCTTGGTGGTCTCGAACGCGTGGAAATCCGGGTTCCAGCGTCCCGTCTTGAACGAGACCGCCGTCCGGACGTCGGCAGGCTTGCCGCGCTTGACCGCGTGCAGGGCCAGCTTGAGGGTATCACCGGTATCGCAGGTCTCATCGACCAGCAGCACCCGCTTTCCGGCGATCGACGGCGGCGGTCCGGTGACGAGTTCGGGGTCGGCGCCTTCGGACAGGCGGGAGATCCCGATCGCGACGAACTCACGTTGCAGGATGGTGGCGATGATTGCCGCCGGGATCACACCGGCCTTGGCGATCCCCACCACGATTTCGGGGTCGTAATCCCGCGAGACATGGAGGGCGAGCGCTCGGCAGAGCTCACCGAAGAAGGCCCAATCGACTTCCAGTGCATCACGGGACGGTTCCGGACGGAGACGCGGCACGGGAGCCTCGATGGGAAAGGTGGGGACCAATGGAACCCCTGCTGCCAACCTACCCCTGTGACAGCATCGCCGCCAATCGCGTTGCCCCACCTGCCAGCGCGGCCTAAGTTTCGCGAGATGCCTCCTTCCTACGGCGTGACCCGGCAATGAACTGGTGGAAGCGGATCCTCACGGGCGAGGACGCCTCCGTCAGGCCGCAACGGCTCGACTACCTCAATGAGGGACTCGCGCTGGAGCGTCAGGGCGATTTCGAGGGTGCCGTGACCTCCTATCAGCTCGCCCTCCGTGACGAGCCGACCAGCGTCAAGGTGCTGCAGTACATCGCCATCGCCCTCTCCAAGACGTCGCGCCACGAAGAAGCGATCCGGCATTACCGCCGCGCGCTCGAACTCTCGCCCGATCTTCCCGGCGCACACTACGGTCTCGCCTTCCTGCTACTGCGACGCGGTGATGGTGCGCGCGCGGCCGAACATCTGCGTGCCTTCCTCGCCAAGCCACCGCGCGATGCCGAGATGGCGCGCTGGGTCGGCCATGCGAAGGAAACGCTCGACCGTCTCGCTGCGCCGGCGGGGGAATCGTGAAGCGACGACTCGCATTGTGCGTTGTGCTGGCTGCGGCGGCTGCCTGCAGCGCGCTGCCTGCTACCGGCGATGGCATCGTCGCGCTGGAGATTCGTTTCTCCCCGCCACTAACGCTGCGGCTTGGTCAGACGCTCACCCTGCCCGCGCGAGCCGTGAATCAGCAGGGTGATTCGGTCGCAGCGGAGATTCGCTGGGGGACGCCCGACACGGCAGCGGTCGCCGTGGACTCGGTCACCGGCGCCATCCTCGCTCGCCTCGGCACCGGCACGGCACGGGTCCAGGCGCATGTCGGCACTCTCCACTCCGATCTGATCTCGATCACGTTGCAGCCGTGACGCCCGCCACGCTCAACGACATCTTCTTCGGTGCGATCGAGCGGTTCCGCGATCGCCCGGCGGCGATGCGAGCGCGACGGAACGGGCACTGGGTACCACTCACCCACAATCAGCTGCTCCAGCGCGTGTTCAATCTGCATTGCGGGCTCCGCGAACTCGGGCTGGTCGCAGGGGATCGGATGGCGATCCTCTCGGAAAACCGCCCCGAATGGGCCATCGCCGACTACGCCTGCCTGACCGCCCGACTCGCCGATGTACCGATCTACCCGACCCTCACCGCGCACCAGGCCTGCTACATCCTGCGCAACTCGGGGGCGAAGGGGATCTTCGTGTCGACACCGGCGCTGCTGGCCGAGGTCCTCGAGCAGCGCAGCGAAGTACCGGACCTGCGGCATATCATCGTTTTCGACGACGGGCCGTACCCCGAGGGCGTGATCGGGCTGAGTGAACTCGAGGCGCGCGGCGCCGCGGCGGCGAGTCGCTATGCCGACTGGATGGACGAGGCCCGTCGTGTCACGGCCAGCGACCTCGCCACGATCATCTACACCTCGGGCACGACTGGCGATCCCAAGGGCGTGATGCTGAGCCACGGCAACATCACCAGCAACGTGGTGGCATCACTGCAGGTTCTCGAGATCACCGCCGTCGACGAGTGCCTCTCGTTCCTGCCGCTGTCGCACATCTTCGAGCGCATGGTCGGGCATTACACCATGCTGCAGGCCGGCACGGTCATCAACTACGCCACCAGCATGGACGCGCTGCTCACCGAGATGGGCGAAGTGCGGCCGACGATTCTGGCGTCGGTGCCCAGGCTCTACGAGAAGATCTACGCCAGGGCGCTCGAGAGTGCGATGTCGGGGGGCGTGCTCAAGCGCTCCATCTTCGAATGGGCCCGGGCCACCGGCGAAAAACGTCTCGAATATTTCCTCGCCCATCGCACCGTCCCGGCCGGGCTCGCCTTCGGGAACAAGCTCGCCGATGTGCTGGTCTTCTCGAAGCTGCGGGCTCGCCTCGGTGGTCGACTCCGCTTCGGCGTGTCGGGCGGCGCACCGCTCAACCCGGATATCTGCCGCTTCTTCATCGCGGCGGGGTTGCCCGTGCTCGAAGGATACGGGCTGACCGAGACCTCGCCCGTGATGACGGTGAACACCTTCTCGCTGCTCAAGCCTGGCACCGTGGGGCGACCGATTCCCGGCGTCGAACTCCAGATTGCTCACGACGGCGAGATCCTGACCCGCGGCCCGAACGTGATGATGGGCTACTTCAATCTGCCCGAGGCCACGGCGCAAGCGATCGACGCCGAGGGGTGGTTTCATACCGGCGACGTCGGTCTGATCGACGCGGATGGCTGTCTCAAGATCACCGACCGCAAGAAGGACCTCATCGTCACGGCCGGGGGGAAGAACATTGCGCCGCAGCCGATCGAGGCCCTGCTGAAGACCAACAAGTTCTTCCTCAATGCCGTGATGCTCGGTGACAAGCGCAAGTTCCCGATCATGCTGCTGGTCCCGAATCAGAGTGCCGTGACGCAATGGCTCACGATCAAGGGGCGCGCGTTACAGCCGGGCGAAGACATTGCCAAGATGCCGGATGTGCAGGAGAAGCTGGAGCGCGAGGCGCGCAAGAGTTTGCGCGACCTGGCCCACTTCGAGATGCCGAAGAAGTTCCTGGTCCTTCCCCACGATTTTTCGATTGAACGGGGAGAACTCACCCCGAAGATGTCGGTGCGACGGAAAGTCGTCGAAGAGCACTACAAGGCGCAGATCGAGAACCTCTTCCTCGACAGCTGAACTACGCTAGCGCCGTCGCACGACCCACACACCATCCGCCTCAGCGAGCAATTCCACCCCGGGCAGTTCGACCGGTGGTGCGCCGACGCCGACGGCACGCAGTCCCGGCAACACCGACCGAACCGCTGCATCCCGCCACGCCCCAGCGTCACTCCCAAGCACCACGCCACGCATCGCGTGCTCTTTGATGGGCCAGGCGCCGCTCCTCAGCACGTTGACGCGCTCGGAAGGCGTGGTGTTCACGGGCGGGTTGATAACGACGAGGGAGACGCCAGGGAGGAGCTCCGCGAGTTCATCGGCGAGTGCCGCGGCCGATCCAGCCAGCACGACCCAACCGCCCGGTCCGCTCACGCCGAGGAGGGCCGCTGCCGACACGGCGTCGCACGGCGGCGCGGTCGTCGAAGGGTGGCCACCGCCGAAATCGGGAACGCCATCGACCCAGGCGCAATTCCAGCCGCAGGCCGGGCAGCCGAGATGGCCGGCGACGACACTCCTGCCGGACATCTGGTCGGGAAGGAGCACGAGGAAGGCTTCTTCGTGCGGCTGGGGACAGCGGAGGTGATCCGTGAGCTCGATGTGCACCGCGATCAGGGCCGGAACTCGACCCAGGTCATGGCACCAGGCCGCACGGTGACCGTGCGGGTGATCCGCTTGCCGCCAATGACGACGAAGAGCGTCTGACTCCCCGCCGGCACATCGGTGAGCGCGAAATGTTCGCCATACAACGGGTGTGGACGATTGCGCGGTCCGTACGTCTCGGCGAAGACGAACGGCGTCTCGGCCGGAAGCGGCTTCTTCACGCCGTAGATATGCGCCTGTGGAATGGCAATGCCAGCGGAATCCACGACCGTGCCTGCGATGATTCCGGTTCCGGGGAGCGGAGTGATCCAGAGCTCGGGATTCGTGGTATATGGCGGGTAGCGATTGAGCGAATCGACAATCGACTTGACCGAATCGGTTGGCGCGGCATGCACTTCGAGATGCATGTGGTCGTTGGTGGCCCGACCCGTGTGCCCGACCTCGGAAATGACGTCGCCCCGCGCCACGCGCGTGCCGACCGTAGTACGCAACTTCGAATTGTGGTAGTAGACCGAGAAGACGTAGAAGTGCTTGTCGGCAATGGTCAGCATCGAGTCGTGACGAATCGAGACCGTGAGTGCTCCGCGTTCGGCGCGTCCAGCGTAAACCACGGTGCCGCTGCCAATGGCATGGACCAGCGTTCCATCGGGGTTGTTGAACTCGATCCCTTGATGCGGCTGGAAGAAGCCGCCCATCGTGGAGCCCCAGCGATAGGTCTGGTCGTTGCGATCGTTGTCGGCGTGACCGATCGGACGCGCGAACCACGGCGACCAACCCTTGGCACTCCCCGGGACCGGCCCCTTCACCGGCGTGAGGCCGATCGGTGCCGGATCAATCGCCGGGCCGAAGCGCGTGTCAGCAACGGTGCAGCGTGCTGCGCCGTCACCACGCGCGGCGCGCAGACAGGGCGAGAGCGGCAGGAACGCCGTCCGATTTCCCAGCAGCCGGAGGGGAAGCGACCCGCGCCTGGCGGCCGGAGTAGCGGCGTAACCGAGCAGATACTCGTTCGGCAGCACTGGGAGCATGGTGTCGGCCGGACCCTTCGCCGGCGGGCCTACCGCGTCACCAAAGGCAGTCCAGTGAGTGCCGTTGTCGGTGGTGACCTGGAGCCCGTCGGCCGTGGCAATCGCGACGGTATCGCCACGAACGCGGATGCCGTCCGGCGCCACATACTGCCACTCAGGTCCCAGTTGTGCGAAGGTCCAGTTCTTCCAGTGCTTGCCACCATCGACCGAAAGTCCCCAGCCATTGCCGATGGTGCCGTACCAGATCTCGCCGTGCGCCCCGAACGCGATCGCATTGACGAAGTTCATCGAGATCGAGGTGCTGCTGGTGTCGTTGACGAGACGGCGGAGTCGCCCCTCACCGGACCGCGCCGAGCGTTTGCCCGCGTCGATGAAGATGCCTCGACCATAGGTGCCGACCCAGATGTCGCCGTTGGGGGCTCTGGCCGTGGTGAGCGCGATGGTGGGGATGCCGGCGGAGTCGGGAAGGGACGGCGCGAGAGCGCCGCCCCGGTGGTGCCGCCCTTGGGCGGCACCGGTCTCCGATTCGAGGAAGGTCTGGTTCGCCGGCGAAGATCCGTGCCGCGCAAGCGCGGCACCAGCGGTCGCGAGGGCGAGGATCACGCGAGAGGTAATCATCGACTCGCCCCCATCCGGATTTCTTCGATCTGCACGTGGCCCGGCTGCGTTGCCGCGAAGTAGATCGCAGCCGCGACGTCATCGACGCAGAGCATATCAGCACGGTTCGGCAGATCGCCGCGCGAGTCCGGATCGAGTGGATCCCAGACCGAGGTGTCGGTGGGTCCGGGCGAGATGAGGGTGCAGCGCACCCCGGTGCCGCGACACTCTTCCAGCAAAACTTCGTGCAGGCCGCGTGCACCGAACTTGCTCGCTGCATAGGCGGCGTTGCCCGGATACGCCTTGTGATCTGCCACGCTTCCCACCAGCAGATGCGAACCTGTCCCGCGTTCGCACATCGCGGGCAGAAAGTGCCTCGCGATGGCCAGCGGGGCCTCGAGGTTGATCGCGAGCTGCTCCCGCAGCAGCGCGTCGCTGGTGTCCTCGATCGGCGCCAGCAGGAAAGCGCCGGCGTTGCTCACCACAATGTCGGGGAGGCCGATTTCTTCGGAAATGAGCTGCAGCACCCTGCCCCGGTCGGTGGGGTCCGCCAGATCGACACGGTAGTCGCGGGCGCCGCGCAGGGGCGGCAGCGCACTGCGGGCGAGACGGATCACAGTGGAACCGTCAGCGGCGAACCGGTGAGCGGTGGCGGCGCCGATGCCGCGCGATGCTCCGGTCACGAGAACCACCCCGGAGTTCACCCTAGGCTCCCGTGTATTCGACGAAGTTGCGGGGCGTTTCCCAGAGCCGGACACACGAGAGCTTGCCGGCCGGGATTCGGTGCTCGAGCTGTTCCCAGATGAAGCGCGCGATGTTTTCAGCCGAGGGAAGGTTGGTCGCGAACCAGGGGACGTCGAGGTTCAGGTTCCGATGATCGAGCTGGCCGTGCACGTGCTCATCGAAGAGGGCGTTGAGGATCCCCACGTCGACGACGTAGCCGGTCTCGGGGCTGATCTCCCCCGCGACACAGAGCTCGACTTCGTAGTTGTGACCGTGATAGTTGGCGTTGTTGCACGGACCGAACGTGGTGCGGTTCCACTCGTCGGAGTGCGCGGGATTGTGAAGGCGATGGGCCGCGTTGAAGTGCACGCGACGGACTACGAGAGCGCGGGGCATTTGCGGAATCCCGGGTGAACGGGCGGTGGCAGGGAGGTGTATTTCGAAGCCCGTGGAGAAACGCTTTGGCACCCTCTCCCTGTCGTCCGTCTTCCCCCGAGGGGCATGGCGTCGGACCTGGAATGTGGGCCCATCCTCGGACCTGTTGGCTCGAAACGTTGGTTCCCCACCACCGTCCGCCCACCGCTATAATATGGGCACGCATCACAGCGGTCAACGCGACTGATTTCCTTACACCACCGGAAAGACGATGGCAGAACTCCCGATCGGCATCCTGTGCCTTGCTGTCTGGGCCGTGCTGCAGTTCAAGGTGCAGCCCGCCACGGCCTGGTATCACATCCTGCTTGCCGCAGGCGTCATCCTCGCCGTGCGTGGCATTGCCCGGTCACGCTGGGGCACGCCCGAACCACGTTGAGCGCGTTCAGCGCCAGAGGCTCGCGGCTCTTCGGGCGGCATCCTCGAGCACTGCCGGCGGCGCAACCATCGACATTCGCAGGTACCCTGCTCCACCCGCTCCGAATCCGCTCCCGGGCGTGAGCACGATTCCCTCGCGCGCCAGGAGCAATTCGGTAGCCTCCCAGTCGGTCATTCCGGCGGGCACGGGCAGCCAGAGGTACATCGCCGCAGCAGGAAGCTCTACCGGAAACCCGCCGTCCGCGAATCCGGTTCCCGCCGCCTCGAAGCGCGCGCGGTAACCGGCGCGAAGGAGCGACGACAGCTCCTCGGCACGCTCGAATGCTTTCGCGGCCGCCAACTGGATCACGGTGGGCGCACCGTAGCCGACCAGGCTGCGGCAGACATTGAGCGCCCGGCACACCTCAGGATTCCCAACCACCATCCCGACGCGCAACCCGGCCATTGAAAAATTCTTCGAGCCGGAATGGATTTCGATCGCCGTGGCGAGCGCGCCTGGGACCTGCAACACACTCGGCGCCGGATCACCGCGAAAGGTCAATTCGCTGTAGGCAAGATCGCTGACCAGCAGGATGTCGTTCGCGCGTGCAAACTCGACCGCGGCGGCCAGCCGTGCCAGGGTCGTCACAGCGCCGGTGGGGTTGTTGGGAAAATTCAGCACCAGCACCTTCGTGCGACGACGCAGCTCGGCGGAGACCGCTCCGAGGTCCGGCCACCATCCGTCGTCGGCGCTCACCGGCAAGGCCACCGTTTCGGCGCCCACCGCCATCGCAGCCCGCTCGTAGACCGGATAGGCCACATCGGTGATCAGCACCACATCGCCCGCGTTGCAGTAGGTCTGGATCACCTGGGCGAGCGCTTCCTTTGCGCCCGCGGTGGGGACCAGCTGCGTCATCGGGTCGACGGTTGCTCCAAAGCGGCGACCGAGGAATGCCGCGAAGCTCCGCTTGAAGGTGACGTCGCCACTGAAATCGGGATAGCCGTCACGCGATCGATCCTGCACGGCAGCGACGAGCGCGTCCACGATCGGCTGCGGCGTCGGCTGGTCGGGCGAGCCGAGCGACAGATCGACGATTGTGGCACCGGTTGCGAGGCGAGCACGCTTCTTCTCGGCGAGTGTGGCAAACACGTAGGGCTTGATCTGCTGCAGTCGTTCCGTCGGTACTGGCACTGGTACTCGCATGGGGACGGGGAGAGGTATCGGCGCGACGCATTGTGGTGGATCTCCGCGACGGACGCAACACCCCCGTACTACACCGGATCAGACCCTTACCAGATCCGGTCGAAGTGTCGCCGCGTCGCGGAGATAGACGTGTGTCGGCGCAGATTCCTGCCAGTGACGTTGGACGTGTACCAGCACACGCAGACAGCGCGGCATCCCGCCCGGCACCGCAATTTCCTGCATGCAGAGCAGTGGCACGTGCGTCCACCCCGAGCGTCTGGCAGTCTCGGCCGGAAACGCCGCAGTGAGATCGGGGGTCACGGTGAAGATCGCGCTGATCACATCGCCATCGTCAAATTGATTCTCTCGCCGTACCTCACGAAGGAGCTCGAGGACGGCCTCACGAATCGCGGTCGCATCGTCGCTGGGCACGGTGATCGCTCCCCGGATCGCCCGCACCTCGGGGACCGCGAGCCATCGGCGCAACCATCGCCGGATCACGCCGCCACCTCGGCGCGCGCCGACGTCGCGATGACGACGAAGCGAGTGCAGTTGTCAGAGCGATCCGCGATGTCGTGTGCCAGCACCTCAAGGCCGTACAGCTCGGCCGCTTCGACCCCGGCAATGGCCGCCCTGGTGTAGTCGCGGTCGGCGGCAATACTCCGAGCAGCCCCGGCGGTATCGTCGACGGCGCGCATCCGCAGGCCACGATCGGCCAACCAGTCGGCACACTGCGCCAGCGCTGCGGGATGGCTCTCGACCCAACGCAGGCCGGCCATGGTGGCGCCGGGGAGCGCGAGCAGGCACTGACGAATCGGGAAGGTCGCGTCTTCTACGATGACGAGCCCCTCGACCGACCGGAGCGCCGCCTGCGCCTCGCGCACCTCGCCGATCACCGAGTTCTCGATCGGCAGGATCCCCAGTTCGACCCGACCCTGGGCCACGGCACGAACCACCGCGGCAAAATCGCTCATCGCCTGCCGCTTGGCCCGCGGAAAGAGATCGCGCGCCGCGAGCCACGAGAACGCGCCGGGGGCACCCTGAAAGGCAATGCGAGTCATCTCGAACCTCCAAAACGAAAAAGCCCCCTCGAGGATCGAGGAGGCTTCGGGACTGGTGCGTCGCGGTGCTGCTAGCGCGTGCGCCTGTGCCCGACCCCCTCAGTGAGGAAGGCCGTAAAGCGATAGGCGTAGGTAAACATTGCGCGAGGCATCGTGACTGACATTACCGGGAAGCACCAAGTGCCGTCAAGGGGGCGATCATGGCAGCAGATTTCCCGGTGCCATGAGCCCGTGCGGGTCGAGGGCATACTTGAGTGCGGCCATGGCGTCCACCTGCATCCGACTCAACTGCAAGGGGAGCCACCGCTGCTTGATTTTGCCGATGCCGTGCTCCGCCGCCACGGTGCCCCCCATCGCGATCACCCGCGTCAGCGTCTCGTGCAGCACGCGATCGACGGCCTCGATCTCCTCGGGCGTCTTGCAGATGAAGTTGAAGTGCGGATGGCCATTGCCGGCGTGACCGAAAATCGTGGGATTCTCCACCCCATGGCGTGCAGCAACACCGCGCGCCATCGCAATCGCCTCGGGAAGGAGCCCAAAGGGCACGGCCCAGTCGGTGCCGACCCGAATGCCGCCGGTGGCCTTGTGTCGGCCGCCGTATTCTCCGAGCACGGCAGGCACCGCGTGGCGCAGCCGTCTGGCGACCCGGATGCTGGCGTCACTATCGAAGACCAGCATCTCGTCGGTCACCGCATGATGACGTTCCGCCAGTGCGAGCCAGGCATCGAAATCAAGTTCTTCGTCGCCGCGTGACTCCTGCTCGGTGTAGACGAATGCTTCCCCGCTCCACTGCGCGCCGCCCTCTTCCGCCCTCACAATCGCGAGCGCTCCCGCGTCGAGGAACTCGAGGCAGCGAGGATGCATCGTCCCGGTATCCATCGCCATCCGTGCCGCGACCACGAACGCCAGCGCATCCGCCTCATTGGTGAACGGGATGCCGATCCCGGTGACCTTTTCGGGCAGCGGCAACAGCGAGAGCTCGGCCGAGACCACAACCCCGAGTGTCCCCTCACTCCCAATGAACCAGTCGATCGGATCCTGCATCGGGATGTAGCCCACGGTGTTCTTCTCGAGCCTGGTGCGGCGCAATTCGACCAGCTCTCCGCTCGCGAGCACGACCGACAACGCCCGCACGTGGGGCCGCGTGGCACCATAGCGCAACGAACGCGCTCCCGAGGCGTTGCACGCGATCGCACCGCCGAGGGAGGCTTCCTCCTCGCTGGTGGGATCGACGGCAAAGAGCAACCCGTGCTCTGCCAGCTGCCGCTTGAGCTGGGCGACACCGATTCCCGGGCCGACCCGCACGGTGCGCGCTGCGACATCGAGATCGCTGATCTGGTCCAGGCCGCGCAAGGAGAGGAGAATGCCGCGATCGGTGATCGCGGCTGCCGTCATGCTGCTCTGTCCGCCCGCCGATGTCACCGGCGTGCCATCGGCACTCGCCTGTTTCATCAACTCGACGATCTCGGCGGCCAGGGTGGGTCGCGCCACCGCGTCCGGTATCATCTCCAGGCCGGACGCATCGGCGCTGAACGCCTGCCGGACCGCAGGATCCCGCGAGAGAATGTCGTGACGCACGATTCAGATCTCCCAGTTCGACAACAGGACACCGCGCGGTTCTGATTCGGGTCGGCCGCCGAGCGTCAGACGAAGGTCGGTCCACTGCACCCGGAAGCCGTCGGCCACCAGCGCCGTGTAGAGGTCGCGATAATACGTCTGACAGCGCAACGAGAAATGTGTGAGACCGAGCGCCGCCGTTTCGTGTTCAACCGCCGCGATGACCTCGATGGCCGTGGCAGTGTCCGGGGCAACCAGCTTGAGGATCCGCAGCTCCTCGACGGAGCGCCCCTGCGCCAACGGAGCGGTATGCCAGAGCGCGAAGCCACGGAGCCGGCCATCGGCGCCTCGAAGCAGCGTGGCATCACCCACCTTGAACTCGAGCGTGAGGTCGAGTTCGCGGGTGAAATCCACGCCGGCGCACACCGAGTCCGCCAGCAGGCGACACTCATTGACTACCGGACGCGCCGCCGATGCAGAGAGCTCGCCGAGCCGCTCGCCAGCCGTTTCGCTCGATCGCGGGTCGTCGCGCTGCAAGGTGATGGTGAGTGGCGAGGGCACGAAACCGAGTCGGGAGTAGAACCCGATGTTGTCGATGGTGCGCGGCATCGTCTCGAGGCCGATCGTCGTGGCGCCCTGCGCGATGAGCCACTCGACGCCGGCGATCACGATCTGCCGGCCGAGGCCCTGGCCTTGCCGGTCGGGGCGGACCGCGAGCGGTCCCATCCACCCTTCGCTGCCCGACTGGTGCACGATGTTGAAGGCAATCATCTCGCCACGGCCGTCACGCCAGAGCATGGCACCGTCCCCGGCATCGGCGATCGCGAACTGCCAGATCAGCGGATTGAGGTAGGGCACCCGCACGCCGGAGAGACCATCCTTGCGATAGCGCTCGGTGAACGCGTCGGAGAAGACGCGATTGAGCGGATCGATGTCGCGAGGCTTGACCCGCTCGGGACCGACGACCGTGCGATCAGGCCGCCACATCGCTGACCTCCGGCGTTTCGTCCGTCGCCGTGGTGACACCCTTCTCGACATCGTAGGTCATTCGGACCACCCGGTCAAAGGCGTCGCGCATTCCCTCGACGTGCGTGATCAGCACGACCTGGGGGAAGCGATCGGACAGCGCGCGCAACAGATCAAGCACGGAGCCGCGGCGCTCCTCGTCGAGGGATCCGAAAATCTCGTCGAGAATCAGCAGCGTGAGCGGCTGCCCGGCCCGCTCGGCGATCATCTGCGAAATGGCCAGGCGCAGCGCGAGGTTGACCACGTCCTCTTCGCCGCCGGAGATCACCGGCTTGGCCTCGCCGTCTTCGACGATGGTGGGAAGATACGACTCGTCGAGATCGAGATCGGGGTAGCGTCCGCCGGTGAGGTCGCTGAGCAGCACCGACGCTCGCTCGGCGAGTTCGGGCCGAAGCTGCAAGTTGAGTTCGTGGCGCAGATCGGTGAAGGCGCGATCGAGTTCCTGGAGCAGGCCGAGGCGCACGCCAAGTCGGGTTGCGGCTTCCGCCTTCGCCTGTCGATCCGCTTGTCGCGAGAGGGCGGTCACCTGCTGACGTTCGCCAGCTTCCACGAGTGTGGTGGCCCGGGCCACGGCCACGCGCGAGGCCTGCAGCGAGGCCTCGATCTCGCGCAGACTCCGTTCCAGTGCCGCAAATCCTTCGGGATCCCAGCCGAGCGAAGTGACCCGCTGATCGAGTGCCGCAAGTTCGCCCTCCGCTCCGCTGGCACGCTGTTCGGCGGCTGCGGCATCGGCGAGGAGCGTTTCGGCCCGGGTGGCGAGGCCGAGCAATTGATCGTGCTCGCGACGCAGCGGCTCGAGTTCGCCGAGTCGCGTGCGCACGCCTTCGTGTCGCATCGCATCGTAGGCAGCGGCCGGACCGGCCAACTCGGCGTCGAGTGGCACCAACTCGGCGGCGAGTCGATCGCGCTCGAGCTCGAGGTCGCGACGTTGCCGGAGCTGCGCCTGCGCCTGTCCAAGTGCCTCCGTCGTCTTGCGCAGCTCCTGTTCCAGGCGCTGCCGCTCGGCATCGAGCTCCGCCAGTTCCGTCGGAAGATCCTTGAGCTGATCGGCACGCTGGCGGAGGTACTGACCGTCGACCGCCACCTCCTCGAGTTGCCGCGTGAGCAGGTCGAGCAGGGATTGGAAGTCCTTCCCCAGCGGTCGGCCACAGGTGGGACAGATCCCTTCCGGGCCGCGCGCCTCGATCAACTCGCGCTGCTCCTTGAGTTCACGATAGCGATCGCGGAACTGTTCCAGCCGGGTGCGAACTTCCTGCCCGTCCTGGGTCCAGCGGGTGCGCCGCTCCTCGTTCTGGCGATCGGCCGCGTCGCGCATGATCAGGGCATCGGCGCGCGCGATCATCAGCTGATCGACGCGCGCGGCATCGGGGAGCGCTGCGAGTTGGGGTGCCAGTTCCTCGGCGCGTCGCCGGGCCTGATCACGCCGCGCGGCACTCTTCGAGCGAGCGCCCCACGCGGCAGCGGCCTTGTCGAGCGACTCGCGCTCGGCGGTGAGGGCCGTCCATTCGGCGCTGGCGGCGGCGGTGTCGGTGAGTCGCGTGCGCGCCCGCAATGCGCTGGCGAGTTCCCGGTCGAGCGCCTCGAATGAGGCGCGGGCCGCCGCGACCTTCCCCTCGGCCACACGTCGCTCGCCGTCGAGTGCCTGCCACGCCGTGCGACGCGCCTCGGCGGCGGTCCAGTCGGGAGTGAGCGCGGCGAGTCGCGCCGACGCGGCCTGTTCGGCGGCAAGCGCGAGATCACGCTCACGGCGTGACGCTGCCAGTGCCGTTGCTGCCGCCGCGAGCTCGGCCTCCAGCGCGGCCGGGTCGGCAAGACCCTGCTCGATGCCGGTGAGTTCGGCACGAAATGCCGTCCGCCGTTCGCGCAGCCGATCCTGCGCCTCTCGCAGCTTCTCGTAGCCGAGGACCCGGGAGAGGAATTGCGCTCGCTCGGTGGCCCCCATCGCGGCCATCACGGCGAGTTCCTTCTGGCCCGTGAAGTAGGTGTTGAAGAACTCGTCGCGCGTCATCCCGAGCAGTGCCGTCACACGATCGGTCACCGCGCCAGTACTGTTGGCGATGAGATGGCCGTCTTGCGACAGCTCGGCGGCGGTCAGCGTCCGGGTGATCGAGTAACGGTGGATTCCCAGGGAGAAGTCGAGGGTGACCTCGAAGCGCGAGCGAGGGGGCGCGCCACGACGACGCAGCGTCTCGCGGGTGCCGCGCGTCGCGGGGACGCCGTAGAGTGCGTAGGCAATCGCCTCGAGGAGCGTGGTCTTTCCCGCGCCATTCGGACCGATGATGCCGATGAGGCCGACACCGAACTCGAGGTCGGTGAATTCGTGCTGACGGAAATTCACCAGGCGGAGTCGATGGAGCAGCACTATCCCTCCCCGCGGTCGTGCGCGACCGAGGCGAGGAGATCGACGCCTTCGGCAACAAATGCGGCCCGATCCATCCCGCCCGGCAGCGGCCGACGGGTCAGGAAATCCTCGAGCATCTCGGGAAGCGTCTGGCGGGTGCCGGGCGCGGCGTTGCCGACGATCCGCTCGGTCGCCTCGGGGCGCCGGAGGTCGAGCTGGAAGTGGAGCGCCTCCGCTTTCCACGCGCGAATCTTCGCGTGGTCGAGTTCGCGGCCCACCGGGCGCGGGACGTTGCGGACGACCTGACGAACAACCGCCTCCGCGATGCCACCCGGGACGCCTTCGACGGCCTCGGCGAGCAGGCGATCAAGTTCTGGTGCGGCGAGATCGGCGCCATCGAGCACCGGCAGATCGAGCACCCGTCGCGGCGGAACGATCGGCTTCCGCGTCACTTCGCCAGTGGCGAGATCGACGAGCAACCATCCCTTCCCCGCAATGCGCTGACGCCGTTCCTCGTGCAGTTCACCCCACGGATTCGGACTCACATACTCAAGTGCGCCGGAATACCAGACTCGGTCGCTCACCTCGTGCTGCACGTGATAGTGACCCAGGGCGACATAACTCCAGGCGCCCTGCCCGAGGTCGACTTCGGAAAGATGCGCGCCACCAGGTTCGGCGACACCGCGGTCGTTGCCGAAGAGCCCGGGCGTCTCGCCATGCAGTACCAGCACCTGGAACTTCGCGGTCCCGGCAGGCTCGAGCCCCGGTCGCGGCTCCTCGAAAAGCGCCTGGTGCGGGACCGCGAGGATACTCAGATCGAGCGCGGGGAAATCGATACGGCGCGCGCTGTCGAGCGCGACTTCGATTCCGAGCTCAGGGAAGAGTCCGAAGATCGACACCGTCTCGCTTGAGCGCGGCGTGTCGTGGTTTCCCGCGATGACGACCACAGGAGCGTCGGGGAGCGCGGTACGCAGCCGGAGGAACTGGCGGTAGGCGAGCAGGATCGCCGAATTGGTGGGCCGGACGGCGTGGAAGAGATCGCCCGCCACGATCACCGCATCAGGTCGCTCGGCAATGATCCCGTCGATGGCACGCTCGAACGCCATCCCGACATCGACTTCACGCTGGTTGCGACCGCGCTCGGTGAGCCGGTGGTACTGCCGGAATCCGAGATGCAGGTCGGCGACGTGAGCGATGCGCATCGATTCAGTAGGGCGCGAAGGGATCGTCGTCGTTGCGCGCAAGCGGAGCCACACCGCGTCGCGGTTCGAGCGGACTCGCGACAATGGTGCGCTTGAGGCAGCCACGGAAGAAGGCGAGCACGTCGTCCGGGCGGCGTTGCGCGGTCGCGCTCAGCGCACGTCGCACTTCGTCATCGGGCCGCCCTGCAATCGCCGCACGCACCGCATCGGCCGCAATCGCGGGATCGAGGGCCTTGAGGCGTTCGACCACGGCATCGGCAAATGGCAAATCCACCGCCGGCGGAAAGCGCTCGACCCCCTCTCGCCCGGAAAGCGAGGCAGGGCGCGGGAAGCGCACGAAGATCGGTTGGGTGAAATGCGGGTGCCGCAGCAGCAGTTCTCCCTTGGGGAGTGCCGCCAGTTTCGCCTTGACCGCCGGCGAAAGCGTGGCATAGCCCGGCATCGCCAGTTCATCACTGTCCATCCGGCCGTACACTGTGGTCCCGGCGTTGCCGGTGACGCGACGCAAGACCTGCGAGCGGAACTGCTGGGCCGAGAAAAGCACCAGTCCCAGATAGCGGCCGCGCTCCGATAGATCGAGCAGCATCTTCTTGACGTAATTGTCCGGCCCATCGGCAGCGGCGTACTTGTTGAGTTCATCAACAAACACCACGACATGATCGACGCCGAGGTCGCGGCGCTCGAGATGCTCGCGAAGCTTCGAAATCACCCGGGCAAAGACGAGGTCCTGCGCCAGCGGATCAACCCCCGCCACATCCACGACCGTGATCGACTTGTCGCGGAACGTCCCCCACGGCAGGTCGTTGGCGATGCCATCATCGGTCACCAGCCCCTTCGAGCGGGTCGCGATATTGCCCAGCCGGTTGCGGATCTTCCGGATCGTGGCGACGTGATGCGTCCGCCAGACCTCGGCACCGCGCTGGTTAGTCTCGAGGAAATTGAAGATGGCCTGGAAGAATTCGTCGAGATCGGCGAAGCTCATCACCTCGAATGGCGCACCCCGCAGCTCGGGCGCGTCGAAGCGCTTCCCCACCACCCGCTCCGCCAGGAAATCGATCAGCGCATCCGACTTCGCGTCCACGTCATCGCGATTCAGCACCACTTCGGCATAGTCGAGGACCTCGCGGAGTCCCCAGACCAGCGGCGCGACGTTGGCACGCAATGCCGGATTGCTTCGCAGGGTGTTGAGATTCACGCCATCGGGCTTGAACGGCGCGAAGACCGTGACATCGGCGAAGGGGGCCGCGTGGAGTCCAAGCCGGTGCCAGAGCGCGAGATCCTCCTCGCCCAGCGCCGTGGGCTGATCGAGGAAGCAGAGGTCCGGCCCCTTCACGTTGAAGCAGACCGCAGCGACCGTGCCCTTTGCAGCCGGGAAGGTCTGGAAGATGCTCGAGAGCAGAAAGGTGACGGCACTCGTCTTGGTGGCGAGACCGGACACACCAGTGATGTTCAGATGCGCCGCTTCGGGGCCGAGCAGGAAATCGGCATCGAGCAGCACCGGCGCCGAGAGGCCACCAGCGGCGTACACACCAATCGGAATTCCGGTCGAGGCGTCGTCGCGGACGTAGGAATCCATCCGCAATGCGATGCGTACATCGGCATCGCTGGCCAGCGTCACGGCGCCGAAGGGCACTGGCTGCATTGGCTCTTCGG
Organism: Gemmatimonadales bacterium; assembly: GCA_039915645.1. GTDB lineage: Bacteria > Gemmatimonadota > Gemmatimonadetes > Gemmatimonadales > GWC2-71-9 > Palsa-1233. Next base: position 17,858 of record JBDSMX010000171.1, read on the forward strand.
GAATCTGGCGGAGCACGGCGGCGTTCCAGAGCCGGATCTCCGGCCGCAGCGTCGGCTCATTCGCGACATTGCCCGGATCGCCGTCAGCACCGATCACGGCGTCGAGCGGGCGGGCGAGATCTGCGTAGGCAAAGCCTTCCATCACGACGCCAAACACGGTGCGTCCTTCACCCTCGACCCGCACGATGGTGCCGATGCCAAGCGTCGCATCAGGCGCGGTCCAGAAGTGGAACTGATGCGGCGTGCTCGGCTTGAGCTCGGTGGCGACGACCCGTCCAAGAACGGCCATCTCAGCTCCCCTGGGCGCGCAGGAAGCGCTCGACGTCGTGAATTCCGTAGAGCAAACGATCGGCCCGGGCATCGTTGGCCAGCGGCGCACGCTCGGCCAGCAGGTGCCGCGAGAGTTGCGTGGCTCGGCCGGCGGATGATGCATCGGCGGCGACTTCGATCCGCACCAGGCCGTGGAAGAGATCGCGGCCGGTGAAATCGTGGAGACGCAGCGCCCAGGCGTGCACCGGTGCCACCCGGTGGCTCTCGGGTTCGAACACCGACGAGCGGTGCCCCACCGGCACGGTGAGATAGCGCTCGAGGTCATCGGCTTCAAACGGCAACGATGCGTGACTCTTGACGACGCCGATCATTCGCGGATCGGAGGTCCAGTCGGGGGAGGCGCTCAGCGAACCGTCGATCAGCAACCACGCGTTACTGCGGCTGCGAAACTCGCGCGCGACCCGGATCTCGAGATCGCCCCGGATCCGGTCGATCACCGCGTTGGCACGTTGAAGGTCGCGTACGGGGTGTGGCGTCTCATCGCCGTCGCTCGCGATGGCTTCGATCCCGAGCGCGGCGCCGTCGAGTTGTGCCAGCACTTCGGGACGCGACACCAGAATGCGCCGCTCGGCGACCACGGCGGCGTGCAATTTCCGCTGCTCACGTTCGCGCACCGCCGCGCGCACGACGGCGGCCACGAGCGGCGTGGTACCGATGTAGCCCACCAGTTCGACATGCTGGGTGCCATCGAGAAATGCCACTGGCTCGCGCCACGGCTCTGGCGCGCCCACCGGGTGGTGCGTCAGTGGCGCCTCGATCAACCGCGCGGGGCGATAGCTGGCGTCGTCGCGACGTCCCTGCGCCGATTCCGCCGGCGCATCACTCGCTCGTCCTCCCGCGAGAACGAGTCGACGACGCAGGGCTGCAAAGGGTGAGGCGGGCATCAGCGCGCGCGCGGCGCGATCAGGCGAGATCGGGAAGCGGCGGGACGCCTTCGAGCCAGAATCCCGCGAGTCGCTGGGCCGCGTCCACCTCGACCAGAAAGCCGTCGGCCACGCGGATCGGTTCCACCGGTCGCCGCGTCCCGATGCGCAGGTGGTAGACCCGCTCGCCAGGATCGGCAGAGGCCGTGAGCGTGGCATCGAATTCCAACGCCGATGTGCCGCGCTTGGCCGCACGCGATGGCACCACGACCTGACCCGAACGGGCTTCGACCGGCGCTGCGAGTCCGGCCATGGTGGTGACCTCGGGCCAGACCACGATGTCGAGGCCGCAGAGTACGCCGCCGGCCACATCGATGACCGCGATCGAGCCTTCGTCGTCGTTGAATTCGACGGTGCCGGTGTAGCCCGCGCCGTGCGGGGCGTTGGCGAAGGCGCCGCTGAGGATGTCGGTCTCGGCGTCGCGACGCCACGAGAACGCCGGCAACGGCCCGGGGAGCGCGAGCACGTGCACTTCGAGCGCCATCAGGTCGGCACCGTGGTGCCGCCGACCTTGGCGATGAATCGCATCACCCGATCGCACGCGGCCTCGAGTTCGACATCCGAAACGCTGTACGAGAGCCGGACCCAGCGATCATCACCGAATGCAATGCCGGGTACCAGTGCCACGCCCTCCTCCATCATCAGTCGGTCGCAGAAGGTGGCGCCGCCCATCCCGGGCGCGAGGCCGTCCACGCGGAAGAAGATGTAGAAGGCGCCGTGTGGCTCGACGAACTCGACGCCGGGAGCCTGATCCTGAAAGCGCGCAACGAGATAGTCGCGCCGACGGCGGAAGGACGCCACCATCTTGTCGACCTCGACATCTTCGGCAGGATTGCCGAACGCCTCGGCCGCCGCCCACATCGCCGGCTGGTTGGCGCCGGTGGTGGTATGGCTCTGGAATGCCGCCATCGCCTTGACGAGTTCAGGCGGTGCGTAGGCGGCACCGATTCGCCAGCCCGTCATGGCGTAGGCCTTGGACGCGCCGTAGATCACCACGCTGTGATCGAGGACGCTGTCATCGAGATCGAAGATCGAGGGTGCCGGCCCGGCGCCGTAGTAGATCCGGCGATAGATCTCGTCGGAGATGAGCCAGATGTCGTGCTCGCCACACCATTTCGCGATCGCGCCAAGCTCGGCACTGGTGTAGACCGAGCCGGTCGGGTTGCACGGCGAGCAGAGGATCAGTCCCTTGGTGGACGGATCGCGATGCCGCTCGAGGTCGGCCACCGAGACCTTGAGTCCCCACTCCGGATCGCCCGGCACCATCACCGGCGTCGCGCGCGTGAGGTGCACGATCTGCGGATACGACACCCACGCAGGCGAGGGAATCAGCACACTGTCGCCGGCGCCGAACAGCGCGAAGCAGGTATTGAAGAGCGACTGCTTCGAGCCATTGCTCACGATCAGGCGATCGGCGTCGATGGCGCGACCACCACTCATTCGCGACAAGGCGCCCGCCATCGCCTGGCGCAATTCGACAATGCCGACATTCGGTGGGTAGCGCGTCTTCCCGTGGCGGATCGCCTCGATCCCGGCCTCGGCCACCATCGCCGGGGTATCAAAATCCGGCTCACCGACCCCGAGATCGAGCACGTCTTCCCCGGCCGCCTTGCGACGCTTCGCCTCCGTGCTGATGGCCACTGTTTCCGAGGTCTTCAGATAGGCAAGGTTGGCTGACGGGCGAAACGTCATGCGGGCACGGATCCGGCTGGAAGTGACTGGGGTGCTGGGAGGGTAAACCTTTGCCGCTCCGATGCCTGTGTCAACCGCGAGTGCGGCCTCCGGAACGCTTGGCCACGCCGGGCCGGCCAAGTACTTTGACTCCGCAGAAGTCAGCAAATGCACCAATTGACAATCGAGGAACGGGTGTCGGATTTCGAATCGTGGGGCCTGGCGCCAGTTGTGGCGGCCGGCATGGAACGTCTGGGGTGGAATGGCGACAGCGCACTGGTGCGTGATGTGGTCCCGCCAGTCGTGCGGGGAACCAATCTGGTGGCCGTGCTGCCACCCGCCCCGGCGTGGGCAGGTCCGATCGCTGCAGGAATCCTGGGCGGTCTCCTCAGTCGCGCGGATGGCGGCCGGGTCCTGATCCTCACCGCCCCGGCACTGGTTCCCGAATGGGGCACCCTCCTCGCCAGCCTCGCCGAAGGCAGCGCGCTCCGCATCGAAGCCGCCAGTGGCGCAGCCCGGGCGGCGCGGCGCCTCAAGGCCGATGCCGTCGACGTCCTCGTTGCCTCTCCCGACACCGCACTCACCCTGCATACCCGTTCTGCGCTGGGCGTCGATCGCATCGCTGCGATCGTCTTCGCGTGGCCGGAAGACTGGGACGCCGACGAGGCGATCGCGGTCCTGTTGCAGGACCTCCCCAAGGATGCCCAGCGTGTCGTGCTCACGGCGCGTGCCGAGCGGCTGGAGGGAAGCGACGGTCTGGTGGAGCGGTATGCCAGGCGCGCCCTCGTCGTTGGCGCTCCAGCGGCCGACGCCAACCCGACACCCGCAGGACCTGTGCGCACCGTGCCTTCGAGCTGGTCGAATCGACCGGCCACGATCGCTGCCCTGCTCGAGGCGACCGACCCGCACCGGTTGACGATCTGGACCGCCGACACTCGCGACCATGCCCTGCTTCGCGGCGCCCTGGGCGGCCTCGGCGAGGGCATCTCGCTGCTCAGCCAGGCGATTCCCGACGGCGGCACCATCGTCTGCTACGATCCGCCCAGCCTCGATGCATTGCGAGCGCTCACCGCCGCTGGCGATGTGGTCTTGCTGGTCCCGCCCGGCACCGAGGGGCACATTGCGCGCGTGGCAGCGCCCCGGCGTCCGATGGTCCTCGAGTCGGCGGCGACGGCGCTGATGCGACGCGACGCCGGCGTGCGCGGCCAGATCCTCGCGGCCCTCGAACATGGACCCGACGCGGCGGCGCTCTACGCCCTCGCTCCGCTCTTCGAACGATTCGAGCCACAGGTGGTGGCTGCAGCGGTGTTCGGGCTCTGGCGTGGCGCTGAGGCGCGGCGAGATGCGTCACCGGTGGTGCAGGCGATGCCGGTCCAGAGCGCGACTCCAGTGGGTGGTCTGGCCGTGGCCAAGCTCTGGGTGGGCGCCGGGAAGAAGGACGATGCCACCGTGGGCGACCTGGTCGCCGTGCTGGTGAAGGAAGTCGGCATCGACCGCTCCCTCATCGGCCGGGTGGAATTGCGCGATACTTTCACGCTGGTGGAAGTGCCGGCAGCGGACGCCGACCGGATTGCCGAGAAGCTCACCGGGTTGACCATTCGCCGGCGCCGGCTCACGGCCCGGGTCGATCGGGGCCCGACGGAGCGGCCGAGTGGCGGGATGCGTGGCGGCAGCAGTGGCGGGAGTGGTGGTCGGCCGCCGTTCCGGCCGCGATCGTAGCTTCGGATGTGCTCGCGAGGCTCGCACCGGCAGGTGAAGGTGCTCGCGAGGCTCGCACCAGCGGGTGTGATGGGGAGATTGCGGTAGGGGCGGAAAGCCGACGGGCCGCCCAGCGGGGCGGCCCGTAGTCCGACTGCGGACTTCCTGCGGTGTTACTTCGCCTTGTTGACGAGATCCTTGAGGCCCTTGCCCGGACGGAACGCAGGAACCTTGGACGCCTTGATCTTGATGGTGGCGCCAGTCTGCGGGTTGCGGCCTTCACGGGCGGCGCGCTTGCGGACTTCGAAGCTGCCGAAACCGGTCAGGTTGATGCTGCCGCCCTTCTTGAGCTCCTTGGCAAGGAGGCCTTCGGTCGAGAAAAACAGGTCCACGATCTCGCCGGCATGCGCCTTCGAGGTATCGAGGGCCTTCGCGACCGCTTCGATCATCTCCATCTTGTTCATGATGAGCTCCTGGGAAATGTTGGGTTGGATCCGATCGCGGGCCAGTGTGGCCCCGACGGCGGAGAATATGGGACACGCGCTCGAAACAACGCAAGATGCTTGACAAATCCGGATGCGTGCCGCTGCATCCCGCACGGCAAGCGGACTTCCGGCTGACACCCCCTTGACGAATCCCCAATGACCCTACCTTCCCGACCCGGACGCATCGAAGTGGTGGCCGGAGTGATGTTCAGCGGCAAGAGCGAGGAGCTGATCCGGCGGGTCCGCCGGGCCCTGATCGCGAAGAAGCGCGTGCGCGTATTCAAGTCGCATCTCGACCAGCGTTACCAGGGCCTGCACCACGTCTCGAGTCACACGGGCATCGCGCTGGAAGCCGCGCCAATAGACCGTTCCGACGAGATTCTGCGCCAGGTATCCGAGCCGGAACTGATCGATTTCGTCGCCGTGGACGAGGTCCAGTTTCTCGACGCCGGCATCGTCGAAGTGGCGACGCATCTCGCCGAGCGTGGTGTCCGGGTAGTGCTCGCCGGGACCGACACGGACTTCCGCGGCGAGCCGTTCGGAATGATGGGTCACCTCATGGCGATCGCCGAGGAAGTGACCAAACTCCAGGCGATCTGTGTCGTCTGCGGCGACCTGGCCTGTCGCAACCAACGGCTCGTGGACGGCCGTCCGGCCCGCTGGAACATGCCCGTGGTGATGGTGGGTGGGAGCGAAAGTTACGAGGCGCGCTGTCGCCGTTGCTTCCAGGTGCCCCGCCTCGACGAAGACCAGGTGCCCCTGTTGTGACCCGGGTCGTCGCCCTCACGGGGAATGTTGCGGCCGGCAAGTCGACCGTGGCGAACCTGCTCCGCAGCTGGGGCGCCACCGTCATCGATGCCGACGCCCTGGTGCGCGAACTGCAGCGTCCCGGGCAACCGGTGTTCGACGCCATCCTCAAGCATTTCGGTCCCGCGATGCGCCGGGCAGACGGCGGACTCGACCGGGCCGCCCTCCGCCGTCGGATCGTCGCCGATCCCCGGGCCAAGCGCGACCTGGAGCGGATCGTCCACCCCGCGGTCGAGCAGCGGCGGCAGGAATTGGTGGCCGCAGCGCGAGCACGGGGCGACGCCATCGTGATCTCCGATATCCCGCTGCTCTTCGAGGCGGTCGATCCGGCGCTCTTCGACGGCGTGATCCTGGTCGACGCGCCGGTGCCGTTTCGTCACGCCCGCCTCGTCCACGACCGCGGCCTGCCCGCCGATGAGGCCTTCGCGCTGATCAGCGTCCAGATGCCGGCCGAGGCAAAGCGACCCCGGGCGACCTGGATCATCGACAACGACAGCGATCGGCCGACTCTCGAAGCCCGGACCCGCGCGGTCTGGGACGCGATCCACCGCTGACCACCCAGCTCTGGCTGGAGCCCGCGCCCAAATCCGGGCCGGAGCAGATGGCCCTCGATCACGCGCTGCGGGATCTGGCCGAGCAGGACGGCAGCACTGTAATCCGTCTCTATCGCTGGTCGACCAGCACGGTCTCCTTCGGCGCCAACGAATCCGCGACCCGGCACTGGAATCGTGGTGCACTTGAGCACGCTGGTGTCCCGGTGGTCCGTCGCCCGAGCGGTGGGCGTGCGGTCTGGCACGACCAGGACGATCTCACCTATGCCTACACCGGACCGCTCGCGACGTTCGGGGCGCAGCAGTCCGCATATCACGCGATCCACGAATGCCTGGCCGCAGCCCTGACCCGTGTCGGTCTCGACGCGACCCTCGCGCCGGCCCCCGCCAGGTTGCCCGGATTGCGTCGCGGTGCCTGCTTTGATGTGGCCGTCGGCGGTGAAGTGGTCGTCGGGGAGATCAAGGTGATCGGGTCGGCACAAGTCGTGACTCGTCGGGCGCTGTTGCAGCACGGCGCGATTGCCCGCGCGACGCGACCCGCGAGGCTCGATCGCTTCCGGATCGACGCCAGCCCCGACGAGCACGCTGCCGCAGCCGTTCCGGTGATGCCGATACTACCATCCGCCGAGGATGTGAGTGCCGCGATCGTGCAGGAGTGGCTGGACCGTGGTGCCCGGATGGTCGATCCGGAGTTGACCGCGCGGGCGAATCTCGCCAGCGTGCAGCACCTTGCCCGGTACCGCGACCCGTTGTGGACGTGGCGCCGGTGAAATCGGGTCCCCCTGCTCTTCCCGCCGTCGAGGTCTCGCCAATGCGTCGTACCCTCCTGTGTCTCCTGCTCACCGCCGCACCGCTCACCGCGCAGCAGAATCGTTCGGTTCCGGGAACGCTGGTGATGGGTGTTGGCCAGGAAGCGACCAAGCCGTACCCCGTGGTCGGCTCGAGCAGCACCGCCGATGCCGACGTGGCCGATCAGATGTTCCTCCGACTCGCTTCGCTAGGCGCTTCGCTTCGAACCACCGGCGACGATGCCCTCAAGCCCGAGTTGGCACGCGCTTGGCACCGACTCGATTCGCTCACCATCATCTTCGAACTCGATCCGCGCGCGCGCTGGCACGATGGCAAGCCGGTGGTGGCCAGCGATGTGGTGTACGCGTGGAAGTTGATGTCGAATCCCGTGGTGGCGTTCAACGGCCTGGCCACGCTGGAGCCGATCGCGGCGGTCGAGGCAGTGACACCGCAACGTGTCCGGGTGCGTTTTCGTCGCGCCTTCCCCGAACAGGTGTACCTCGCGGGCTTCAACTTGCTCCCGATGCCGGCGCACCTGCTTGAGCGGGTGCCGGCCGAATCGATTTCCACTTCGGCATGGGCGCGCGAACCGATTGGCAATGGGCCATACCGGTTTGTGCGACGGGTGCCGGGCGAATTCACGGAGTTGCAGGCGAATCCGAGCTTCTTCCTCGGCAAGCCCGGGATCGCGCGATTGATCTTCCGCTTCGTGGCCGATGGGACCGCACGAAAGAACCTGCTGATCTCCGGGGAGACCGACGTACTGGAAAGCGTTCCGCTTCCGGCCGTCGGAGAAGTGAAAGCACAACCACAGATCCGGCTCGTGACCGTCGCCAGCAACATCTTGAGCTACGCCCTTTTCAACAGCCGCAACCCGGCTGACACCGCACAGCCGAACCCGATCCTCGGCGATGTCCGGGTTCGCGAAGCGCTGACGCTGGCGCTCGATCGGAAGACGATGGCGACCTCCGTGTTCGTCCCTGGCGTCGAAGTCCCCGATGCGGCGCAATCGCAACTCTGGGGATGGATCACCCCCGGGGGCCTGCGCGCCGCACCGCAAAATGTTGCGCGCGCCAAGGCGCTGCTCAGCGCCGCCGGGTGGCGAGATAGCGATGGCGATGGCATCCTCGATCGCAATGGCCAGCCGCTGCGCCTCAGCGTGCTGCTGCCCAATTCCCCGACTCGCCGGCCATTCGGGGTACAGGCGCAGCAGATGTGGCGGGCGGTCGGCGTGCAGGCCGATCTCGAGATCGTCGAGCGCCCGGAGTACGAGCCGCGGCGCAAGTCCGGCAAGTGGGATGTCGATTTCGCCGGGGTGAGTCAGGACCCCGCCCCATCATCCCTGGTGCAGAGCTGGTCCTGCGCGACGGCCAGCACGGCGGGCACCTCGAATGTCGGACACTGGTGTGACCCGACCTTCGACCGGCTGCTCCAGGCGGCGAGCACGAGCAGGAAGCCGGTCGCTGCATGGGGCGCGGTCATCGGACGGATGAGCCAGTGGCACCCGGCGATCTTCATCGCGGCACCGGTCAACCTCGTCGCGGTGCAGCAGCGCTTCACCAATGTCACCATCTGGCCCACGAAGAGTTGGCGCTCGCTCTGGCTCTGGCGCGTGAATCCCGCGATGGCCCTGCCGCGCGACCGCTGACGTGAATCGCTGGCTCCTCCGGCGCGGAGCCGATGCCTGCGTCACTGCGCTCCTCGCCGCGGTGGCGCTGGTCGTACTGGTGCATCTGATGCCCGGCGATCCACTGACCGCGCTGGTTGGGGAGAACGGTGCCACTCCGGAACAACTGGCCGCACTCACGGCCCGCTGGGGCACCGATCGTCCGCTGCTCACCAAGGTGGTCGAGTATTTCGCGGCCCTCTTCCACGGCGACCTCGGCTATTCGATGACACGCGGCATCCCCGTCACCACGGTGCTCCGCGAACGCCTCGGCCCCACACTCCTGCTCGGATCGCTCACCCTGCTCGTCGACTTCACCATCGGCTTGGCGCTCGGACTCTGGACCGCACTCCGTCCCGAGAGCTGGCGGGCGCGAGCGGTCAGCGCACTCTCCATCCTTGGCTATGCCATTCCCTCGTTCGTTGCCGGGATGCTGCTGGTCTGGCTCTTCGGGATCAAGCTGCGCTGGCTGCCGGTGGCGGGTTACAGCGACGTACTCCTGCCGATGGATGCCGATGCGGGGACCGTGCTCCTCGACCGGATCAAGCACCTGATTCTCCCGCTTGCGGCGATGGTGATCGCCACCATCGCGGTGCCACTGCGACAACAGCGCGCCGCGGCGCTCGCCGTGGTCAATGCGCCGTGGGTGCGCGCGGCGCGTGCCCGCGGAGTATCGCCGGCGGCGGTAGCGTGGCGACATTGCTGGCGACCCGCGCTGACGCCCGTCGTCACCCTCTTCGGACTCTGGCTGCCGATGCTGGTGGCCGGTGCCGTGTTCATCGAAGGGTTGTTCAGCTGGCCCGGTCTCGGCTCACTGATCGCAGAAGCAACCTCGGCCCGTGATGTACCGCTGGTGGTCGGCGCCGGCCTCCTTCTGGTGATCGCCGTCCAGCTCGGATCGTTGGTCGCCGACGTTCTCTACCGCGTCGTCGATCCCGTGCAACGCGAATCGTGAGCAGCGCGCTGCGATGGGGACTCGGACTGCTGGCGGCACTGGTGCTGTTCACGGTGATCGCGCCCTGGTTTGCCGTCGATCCGGCGATGCAGTTCGA
>JBDSMX010000185.1:0-46043 GCA_039915645.1 Gemmatimonadales bacterium
TGAGCACCCGGACATTGTTGTCGGTGATCGACGTTTCCATCCCGCCCATGACTTGATCGGCGCTATCGGCCATCGCGGTCTGCTGCGGTGCGATCCCTCGGCTCGCACACCCAGCCGCGAGCAGCAATGCCGCGCACGTGGCAATTGTTCGCATCAGGCGGCCCCTGCCCGAAGCAGGTCGTGGAGGTGGACGACACCGATGACCCGCGCACCCTCGTCAAGGACCGGCAACGCGACCACCCCGTGCCGCTCCATCGCGCCGAGCGCGGTGGCGGCGAGGTCATCAGCCTGGCTGCTGCGTGGGCTTCGGGTCATCACATCGGCCACCGACATCGAGAGGTAATTGGCCGTGCGCTCCACCAGGCGGGTCAGATCGCCCGTGGTCACCACCCCAACGAGCAGCCCGTCCTCCAGCAGCGGCACGATACCACGGCCGCGAGCGAGTCCCACCACCGCCTGCTGCATCGTCGCGGTTGTCGTGAGGGCGTGATCGGCCGGCACCATGACATCGCGGACCCGCAGCAGCAGCTTGCGACCAAGCCGTCCAGCAGGGTGGAGTGACGCGAAATCCTCGCGGCGGAACCCCTTCCGCTCGAGCAGCGCCACGGCCAGCGCATCACCGATCGCGAGCGCGACCGTGGTGCTGGTGGTGGGTGCCAGATCGTGGGGGCAGGCTTCCTCGGAAACCACGGCATCGATGGTCACCCGGGCGGCGCGTCCCAGCGTCGAGGCAGCTTCACCTGTGATCGCGATGATCGGGATCAGCATCCGACCAAGGGCCTCGAGCAGGCCGAAGAGTTCTTCCGTCTCGCCGCTCTTGCTGAGCACGATGGCGACGGTGGTCGGGTCGACCATGCCCAGATCACCGTGGAGCGACTCGATCGGATGCAGATAGCTGGCGGCCGTGCCGGTCGAAGTCAGCGTCGCGGCGATTTTCTGTGCGATCACGCCGCTCTTGCCGATCCCGCTCACGACCACCCGGCCCCCCTGCGCGAGCAGATCGATGGCCACATCGAAGCGCTCGTCGAGACGCTCGGCGGCCGCGAGCACCGCCTCGCCTTCGAGGCGAAGTGTCCGACGACCCGCCGCGATCGCGCTGCTCACGCGTCGGCCCCGATGTAGTGTTGCGCCGCCAGCTCCCATTCCCCGCGTGCCTGAAGCAACTGCTCCACGACTTCGCGCAAGGCGCCGTGGCCACCCGAGGCCTGGGTGACGTACTGGCAGACCGCCTTCACCTCCGGGCGTGCATTCGCCACGGCAATCGGCAGCCCGACTCGACGCAGCACCGGGATGTCGGGGAGATCATCACCGATGAAGATCATCTCCTCCCACGTCATGCCGCGCTCGGCCAGCAGCGCATCGACCGCCGCGACCTTGCCGGTGCTCGAGACCTGCAGCACCGCACTGACCTTGAGCTCCGTCCCACGCAGCGCCGTCGCCGACGAGATCCGTCCGCTCACCCAGCACATCTCGATTCCGGCGTTGCGAAGCAATGTTGCCGCGAGACCGTCGAGCACATCGAAGCGCTTGAACTCGACGCGCTGGCCGGCGACCTCACCGATGTAGAGACCGTTGTCGGTAAGGCAGCCATCAACGTCGGTGCCAAGAAGGCGGATGCGCCGCGCGCTGACCGGATCAAGCATTGGCTTCCTCCCGGACGGCGTGCCAGATGGTGAGCGTGCGCTTCACCAAGGCGTCGAGCTGGTGGAGCGGCCATTGGGTGGCGGCATCGGACAATGCCCGCGCAGGTTCCGGGTGCGTCTCGACAAAGAATCCGTCGACGCCTGCAGCAGCCGCAGCGGCCATCAGCGGTGGGATGAACTCACGCAACCCGCCACTGGCGCCGCCGGCAGCCTGCCCGGGCTGCTGCACCGAATGGGTGGCGTCATAAATCGTGGGAACGCCGGTCGCGGAACGCATCCGCGCGAAATTCCGGAAGTCGACCACCAGGTCGCCATAGCCGAAGAAGGTGCCGCGCTCGGTGACGGCCACGTCCTGCGCGCCACCGAGCCGAATCTTGTCGACCGCGCCGACCATCGCCTCCGCCTGCATCCACTGGCCTTTCTTGACGTTGACCGGCTTTCCCGTCGCGCCGGCGGCGATGAGCAAATCGGTCTGGCGGGAGAGGAACGCGGGGATCTGCAACACGTCGACGACTTCGGCGACCACTGCGGCCTGCGACGCCTCGTGCACATCCGTGAGGATCGGCAGCCCGGTGGCACGCCGTACTCGCTCGAGGGCGCGAAGCCCTTCGTCGATCCCCGGCCCGCGCGGCGAATCACCCCGCGCACGATTGGCCTTGTCGAACGACGCCTTGAAGCAGACGCGCAGATCGTGGCGCAACCCGATCGCGGCCAGCGACTCGCCGATGCGCAACATCGTCGCGTCATCCTCGACTACGCAGGGTCCGGCAATCAGGAACGGCCCAGGGCCGAAGCGCCACCCGTTGGTCACGACGCCATTCCGGCCGCCACGGCAGGTGCCGCCGTCAGGACCGTCACGGCCCCGAGGTGGCGCTGCAGAGCCGCGCCGACGAACGCAGCGAAGAGCGGATGCGGACGAGTCGGCCGCGACTTCAGCTCAGGATGGAACTGACACCCCACGAACCAGGGATGGTCCTCGAGTTCGATCATCTCGACGAGCGAGCCGTCAGGAGACTTCCCGGCCAACACCATGCCGTGCTCGGTGAGCACATCGCGATAAGCGTTGTTGACCTCCCACCGGTGGCGGTGGCGCTCCGAGATCTCGGTGGTACCGTAGGCCACGGCGGCCTTGCTGCCGGGGAGGAGCCGCGCCGAATACGCCCCGAGGCGCATCGTGCCGCCGAGGTCCTTCACGTCGCGCTGTGACGCCATCAGCGCGATGACCGGATTGGGGCAGTCGGGCTGGAACTCCGTCGAGGTCGTCTCGGCCATCCCGCAGACATGGCGTGCAAATTCGATGATCGCCACCTGCAGTCCGAGACAGATGCCGAAGAATGGAAGCTGGTGCTCTCGTGCCCAGCGGATCGCCTCGATCATTCCCTCGACGCCGCGCTCTCCGAATCCGCCAGGGACCAGCAGCCCGTCGAAACCGCTCAGCAGTTCGCCCGCCGCTTCCTGCGACGTGAACTTGTCGCTCGAGACCCATTCCAGTGTCACGCCCGTGTCGTGCGGAATACCGCCGTGCAGGAGCGATTCCCCAACAGACTTGTAGGCATCGTGGTAGTCGGTGTACTTGCCGACGATGGCGATTCGCACCCGGTGCGCCGGACGCAGGATCCGATGGACCATCGCGCCCCACTCCTCGAGGGCGGGCTCGCGCGCCTCGAGTCGCAACCGGGCACAGACTTCACGATCGAATCCCTGCTCGTGAAAGCGCAGCGGGAGCTCGTAGATGCTCTTCACATCGGGGCTCTCGATCACGGCCGAAAAATCGACGTTGCAGAACAGGGCGATCTTCTGCTTGATGTCCGACCCGAGCGGCCGTTCACTGCGACAGATCAGCATGTCAGGCTGGATACCGACCTGCATCAGGTCGCGCACGGAATGCTGGGTGGGCTTGGTCTTGAGTTCGCCTGCGGCCGCGATCCACGGCACCAGGGTGAGGTGCACGAAGAGCGCATTCTCACGGCCGACATCCTGGCGGAACTGGCGGATCGCCTCGAGAAACGGCAGCGACTCGATGTCGCCCACCGTCCCGCCGATCTCGGTGATCACCACGTCGGTGCCGGTGGCGGTGCGCTTGAGCGACGCCTTGATTTCGTCGGTGATGTGCGGAATGACCTGGACCGTGCCGCCGAGATACTCGCCGCGCCGTTCCTTGCCGATCACCGTCTGGTAGACCCTGCCGGTGGTGATGTTGTTCTGCTGTGACAACGAACGATCGATGAACCGCTCATAGTGGCCGAGATCGAGGTCGGTCTCTGCCCCGTCATCGGTGACGTAGACCTCGCCGTGCTGGAACGGCGACATCGTGCCCGGGTCCACGTTGATGTACGGATCGAACTTCTGCATCGTCACGGTCAACCCACGCTCGACCAGGAGCCGACCAAGCGACGCTGCTGCGATTCCCTTGCCCAGGGACGAGACAACGCCACCAGTGACGAAGATGTATTTGGTCGGGCGCGGCGGGTTGGTCATCAGCAAGCCTCGGCAAGTTCACGCCACCGCACTTCTGCGGCAGCCAGGTCAGCCGGCGTATCAATGCCGGCGGGAGCGGGTCGATCAAGAAAGGCCAGGCCGATCGTGAGGCCGGCATCGAGCGCGCGCAATTGTTCAAGGCGCTCGGCACGTTCGAGAGCGCAGAGCGGGAGCGCGGTCACCTGCAACAGGGCCTCGCGCTGATACGCGTAGACGCCGAGGTGCTGCCACCAGCGTGCCCCGGCGAGATCGGCATCATCCCGCACATGCGGAATCGCCGCACGCGAGAAGTAGAGGGCCCGTCCGGATGCGTCGGCGACCACTTTCACCAGCGCGGGCTCGTGCCGGAGCGCGGGATCGAGCGGTGCCGCGGCGGTGCCGATCGCATCGCCCTGCCGGACCCGCGCGATCGCGCCCGCCACGGCCTCGACCGGCATGAATGGCTCGTCCCCTTGCAGGTTTACCACGATATCGCAGCCGACGTACTTCGGATGACGGGCAACCTCGGCAACGCGATCGGTCCCGCTCTCGTGCGCGGGATCGGTCATCACGATTTCGACGCCGAGTTGGGCGAGCGCATCGGCTATTTCGGATGAGTCGGTGGCGACGACGAGGTGGTCGACCCCCGGCACCTGACGGGCGCGTTCAACCACGCGGGCCACCAGTGGGGCCCCGCCCAGAAGCTGGAGGGGTTTGCGAGGGAGTCGCGTCGAGCCGACGCGAGCGGGCACGACAAGCAGGACAGGCACGATCAAAGCTATGTAGGTCCGGCCCCGCTGTCAAAAGTCGTGCCGAAGTTGGGGGCTGGTTGCTAAACGCTTGTACGAGAATCGATTAGCTGTCAAGCCCCGAGAGGCGAAGGAAGTTCACCAGCAATCCCATCCCCGCCGGGGTCGCCACCGACTCGGGGTGGAATTGGACCCCCCACAGGGGCAAGCTCCGGTGACGCAACGCCATAATCTCCTCACCGGCCGGGCGGTCCGATGACCACGCCGTGACCTCGAGTTCTGCGGGCATCGATTTCGGGGCGATCACCAGTGAGTGGTACCGCATCACGGTCATCGGCGTCGCGACCCCCAGAAAAAGCTCCTCGCCGGAGTGGACCACCTCGGTGGTCTTCCCGTGCATCATCCGATCCGCCCGCACGACATCGCCGCCGAACGCCTCGCCGATGGCCTGGTGACCCAGACAGACTCCTAGCAGCGGAATTCCCTGCTCCGCCGCCGCCCGGATCAGCGGAACGGCAATGCCGGCCTCCGTGGGGGTTCCCGGGCCGGGGGAGATCAGGATCGCGCTTGGCGCCAAGGCCACTGCGCCCGCCACGCTGAGCTGGTCGTTGCGGTGAACGACCGGGTCGGCGCCGAGCTCCCCCAGGTATTGCACCAGGTTGAAGGTGAAGGAGTCGTAGTTGTCGAGGACGAGGAGCATGAAGGAGTATACCTTGTGACCCGACTCCACCGGAGCGCGCCTTGGCCCTGACCGCTACGATCTACAACTTCGAGATCCAGCTCGCCGACGTCGATCGCGGCGTCTATGAGGAGCTGGCGATGCGGGTGGCCTGCCATCCCTCCGAGACCCCCGAATACCTGGTCGCGCGGGTGCTCGCCTACTGCCTCGAATACACCGAGGGGATCGCCTTCGGCCGCGGAATCTCCGAGCCCGACGATCCGCCAATCGCCGTGAAGGATCTCACCGGGGCGCTCCTGACCTGGATCGAAATCGGCAGTCCCGATGCCGCACGCCTGCACAAGGCGAGCAAGGCGGCACGCCGTGTCGCGGTGTACACCCACAAGGAACCGAGGACGCTGTTGCGGCAGCTCGAGGGGGAGCGGATCCATCGCTCGGAAGCACTGGAGCTCTACAGTTTTGGCCGGGAGCTCATCGATGGGCTGGTTGACCTGCTGGACCGCCGCACCAAGCTGGCGCTCTCGGTGACGGACCGGCAGCTCTATGCCACGATCGGCGACACCACCATTTCCGGAGAGATTGTTCGCCACCAACTCGGCGGCTAGCCCCGCGGATGGAACTTCTGGTGCACGCTTCTGAGGTAGTCGCGGTCGACGTGGGTGTAGATCTGGGTGGTTGAGAGGTCTGCGTGGCCCAGCATCTCCTGCACGGCGCGGAGGTCGGCCCCTCCCTCGAGCAAGTGAGTCGCAAATGAGTGTCGGAGCGTGTGCGGAGTCACCGCCTTGCCGAGGCCTGCTTGCAGCGATCGCTTCTTGACAATGCCCCATGCTCCGACCCGTGAGAGTGGCTCGCCGCGGGCATTGAGCAGTACCCGTCCCTTGCTGTTCCCCTTGTCGAGGGTTGGTCGAATGGTGTGCAGATAGACTGCGAGCGACGAGACAACGCCCCGCCCGATCGGTACGAGTCGCTCCTTCCTTCCCTTCCCGAACGCCCGTACCAGGCCATCCGAGAGCAGCAGGTCGGTAATTCCGAGGTTGCAGAGTTCCGATACCCGGAGTCCCGCTCCATAGCCGAGCTCAAGCAACGCGCGATCGCGCCAGGCGAGCGGCTCTTCCACTTTTGGCGCCTCGAGCAGACTCTCGACCTGCTCCACCGAGAGCACCTCGGGAAGCGTGCGCCAGCGTTTGGGTGTCTCGAGGCGATCGCTCGGATCCTTGGTGACCAGCCCTTCGGCGGCAAGAAATGCGAACCAGGTCCGGACTGCCGAGATGTGTCGCCGGATGGTGGCACCACTGAGACCGAGGTCCTTGAGCAGGAAGATGAACTCCCGCAACATCGGCGTGGTGAGGCCAACAGGATCGCGGACACCCTTCGTTACCGCGAACTGCACCAGGCGAGTGAGATCGCGTCGATACCCTTCAAGCGTGTGCGGCGAGTGGCCCGCTTCGAGCGACAGATGATCCCGGAAGGCCGTGAGGTGAAATGCCAACGCCAAGTCGGCATCGAGCTGCGGCAAGTTCACGGTGTGCCCGGGCGCTGCTGCCGCGATCGCTTCCAGAACCAGAAGGCGAGCACCAGTGCCACCACGACTGCGGCAATCGCGAGCCCCTGATTGAGTTTGTCGAGACTCTTGAGCAGGGTCTCGAGCTGGGCCCCGAACGTCGACGCGAGATAGACGATTCCCCCATACCAGAGCGCCGACGCCAGCAGCATCGGGATGCCGGCCCGAATCGGCCCGACATGGATGAGTCCGGCGAACGGAGGGACGATCGCGCGGAAGCCGGGGAGAAGGCGACCCAGGAAGAGGCCGATGACGCCGAACCGATCGTACTCCCGCCGGACGAACGCCATGCCGTTTTCGGGGAGGAATCGCTGCGCAAAACTTGAGCGGAAGAGTGCCGGTGCGTGTCGCGCGGCGAGGAAGTACATCCCCATCGCGCCGGCCACATTCGGGATCAGCGTGACCAGGAAGACGCCCCAGGCCGTCGTGACGCCGCGGTGTGCGAGGAAGGCGCCGATCGCGACGCTGGCATCGGCCGGGAATGGAGGAAAGATGTTCTCGACCGCGGCCAGCACACCGATGACGGCATAGACCGCCCCCGGCGGGAGGGTCGTCAGCCAGTTCAGCAGCCCTTCGATCATGGCAGGAGCGTGGGGCGACCCGGAGTGGCCGTGAGCGTGGCGACTGCCATGACCGCGATCCCTTCGCCGCGACCAAGGAATCCCATCCCTTCGTTGGTCTTGGCCTTGATCGACACGGCGTTGACAGACACCCCGAGCACCTCCGCCATCCGGGCCTGCATCGCCGGAACGTGTGGCGCGAGTTTCGGTGCCTGTGCGATCACGGTCACATCCGTCTGATGCAGCGTCCACCCTGCGGATTGGACCCGACGATGTGCCTCGGCGAGAAGCACCATCGAGTCGGCATCCTTCCACTCCGCATCGGTATCGGGAAAGAGGCGGCCGATATCACCGAGTGCGGCAGCGCCCAGAATCGCGTCGGTCACCGCATGCCCTACGGCGTCGGCATCGGAATGTCCGTGCAGCCCCAGCGTGTAGGGGATGACGACGCCTCCGAGCACCAGTCGTCTCCCGGCAGCGAAGCGATGCGAATCGTACCCGATGCCCACTCGAATCATGCGACGGCCGCCAGCGAATCGGCGACGAGCGAGTAGTCCTGTCGCCGCCGCATCGGTGTCAGTCCGGCATCCCGGATGGCGCGTTCCATTTCTCCGATTGTTGCGCGATGCGTTGTCCCCGCGGCGGAGACGACGTTTTCCTCCATCATCAACGAGCCGAAGTCATTGGCGCCGAATCGCAGCGCGACCTGCCCCACCTTGAGCCCCATCGTGACCCACGAGGACTGCAGATTGGGAATGTTCTGGCAGACGATCCTGGCCATCGCGAGCGTGCGCAGATAGGTCACCGCATCGGTCTTGACGTACTCGCTCATCCCGGTCCCTTCAGGCTGCAAGGGCCAGCAGATGAAGGCGGTAAAGCCGCCGGTTTTCGCCTGCACGTCCCGCACCCGAAGCAGATGCTCGATCCGGTCGGCATTCGACTCGCCGAGGCCGTACATCATCGTGACGGAGGTCTTCATCCCCTGACGATGCGCCTCTTCCTGGACGCCAAGCCACTCGTCGGTCTGGGCCTTCTTCTTCGCCACCCGCTCGCGGATTTCGTCGACCAGAATCTCACCACCGCCGCCGGGAATCGAATCGAGCCCGGCCTCGCGCAACTGGCGCACGACGTCGGCGACGGGCATCCGGAAGCGCTCCGAGAAGAAGACGACTTCCGAGGGCGAGAAGCCGTGGATGTGAATCGCGTGATTGGCCTTGATGTACCGCATCAGTTCGAGATACCAGTCGAACGGGATGTACGGGTTGTGGCCACCCTGCAGCAGGATCTGGACACCGCCGATCGCCTTGCACTCGTCGATCTTGGCACCGATCTGCTCAAACGAGAGGACGTATCCCTCGCGATCCTTCGGGCGGCGATAGAAGGCGCAGAAGGCGCAATCGGCCACACACACATTGGTGTAGTTGATGTTGCGATCGATGATGTAGGTCACCACCGGGTCCGGGTGCAGTCGTTGCCGGACGGCATCGGCCTGCGCACCGAGCTCGAGGAGCGGCGCCTTTTCATAGAGCTCAAGCAAGTCGCGGAACTCCGCGCTGTTGCGATCAATCGTCGACATCAAGCCGCCGTCAGGAACGAGAGTGAGCCATTGGGGACCAGCCCGTCCTTTGCGAGACGACCGAAGAACTCGGTCAGGCCCGCGAGGTGTCGGTACGACAGTCCGTAGTCGAGGTCGCCGAGGTAGGCGCGACAGGTCGTCAACGGGATGCCTGTCCGTGCCGCCGCTTCCCCGGCAATCAGGTCGAGGTGCTCGATGCCCCATGCACGCGATTGCAGCAGCGCTTCATGGACCCCGAGCACGGCATCGCGATCGGCCTCACGCCGGGCCGCCCACACCGCAAACACGAACGGGAGGCCGGTCCATTCCTTCCAGGCGCTCCCGAGGTCTTCGCAGACAGGGTAGATCCCGCTCATCCGCAGATGCAGTGCCGCATCACCAATGACAAGTACGGCATCATGAGGCAGTGACTGCAACGTGGCGAGATCGGTGGCCTCGGCCCGCGCCGTCGCGAAGTTGGGCTGCACGCCCCACCGATGGCGGCAGAGCAGCTCAAGCAACAGAACCGAGGTGCGCGACGAAGCCGTCCGCAACACGGTGGCCCCATCGAGGTCGCGTACCGGCCGCCGGGAAAAGAGCGCGACACTGTGGACCGGCCCATCGCAGGAGATGGCAAGATTCGGCAGCAGGTGGTACGAGGCCGCGTCGCGCGCGTACTCCACGGCGGAGATCACGCTGAGATCGAGCTCGCCTGCCGCCAGCAGGTCATTCAGCTCGGCGGCCGTGGCCGAGACAACCTGTGCCGGCGCGGGGACGAGTCCGCGATCCATCGCCGCATACACCGGTGCGGCATTGATCCACGGAATCCGCCCGAGTCTCACGCCGCGTGCACCACTGGCAGTGACGCGCGTACGGCCCCGCCGTGCGGAATCATCAGGTCGCTGAAATCCGTGCGTACCGACTCATACAGCGAATTCCGCTCGACAGGCTCCTTGCCGGCATCCCGGATCAACGCCACCAGACCCTCGTAGGCAAGGTGCATCTGGGTCGTGGCACCCGCCTCGTGATAGACGCGCTCGAACACCACGGTGCCCTCCACGTCATCGCACCCGAAAGCCAGCGCGATCTGCGAGAGAAATGGCGTCACCATCGGCCAGTGCGTCTTCACGTGGGGGATGTTGTCGAGGAAGAGCCGACCCACGGCGATGTTCTTGAGATCCTCGAAGCCCGTCGTGGCAGTGCCCACGCGGCCAAGTTCAATCCCCAGTTCATTGTGCTCGGTGTGGTAGGCGAGCGGGATGTAGGTGAGGAAGCCGCCGGTCTCATCCTGGAGATCGCGAAGCATCGTCAGGTGCTCGATCCGATCGTCGGCGGTCTCGATGTGACCATACAGCATCGTGCAGTTGGTCGGGATGCCGAGCCGGTGTGCCTCGCGGTGGACGTTGATCCACTCCGTCCCCGTGAGTTTCCGCTCCGCAATCGTTGCGCGCACGGCGGTTGAGAAGACCTCCGCGCCGCCCCCCGGCAGCGAGGTCAGCCCCGCTTCCTTGAGCGCCACCAGGACCTCCGACACCGAACTCTTCTCGATCCGGGCAAGGTGGGCGATCTCGACCGCCGTCAGTGCCTTGATGTGCACCTGCGGGTGTCGCGCCTTCAAGCCCCGGATCATGTCGGTGTAGTAGCTCAGCGCCAGCTTTGGATGCAGGCCACCGACGATGTGGAACTCCCTGGTCGGAGATCCGGTCGCCTGCGCCGCCTCGTGATAAACCTCCTCGAGCGAGCGCGTGTAGTGCCCGTCCTCTTTCGGCATCCGCGCGAAGGAGCAGAAGGTGCAGGTGTTCCGGAGAATGCAGACGTTGGTCGGGTTGATGTGCTGGTTGGCCGAGAAGAACACCCGGTCGCCGTTCTTGCGTCGATTGGCGACGTCGGCGAGGGTGCCGAGGCCGATGAGGTCGTCGCTGGCGTAGAGGATTCTTGCGTCCGCCGCACTCAGTCGCTCGCCGGCATCGACCTTGTCGGCAATACCGAGGAGGGCGGGATCACGGAGGCGATGGCGAGGTACGTTGAGAGTCTGGGCCATGCCCGAAATCTACCCACCCCGGCCCGCAATGTTTACCGGGGTGGCGGGCCTCGGGGTGGGCCTTCCCCTCCGCGTGGCGGCGGCGGGCGGCGGGCCGCCTCGGCCAGTCGATCCCGTTGCCCCGCGTCGAGCAATGGCGCGAGGGCCGCCTGCAGGGAATCCATGGCTCCCCGCATCAGCCCGGCGGCCGATTCAGCGATCTCCCGGTTGCGTGCATCGGTCGCAACAAGAAACGGGTGAATCGACGCTCGCTGCGCCGAGTCACGCGGCTGGATGACTTCCTCCATATGCGCGACGAAGCCACCAGGCTCTCGCATGCGCACCATTTCCCGGGCCCGTCGCTGCACCAGCGATCCGTTCCAGAGGAGACCCAGCGCGATGCCGAGACCGAACAAACCGGTGACCAGTACCCCGGCCTTGAAACCTGGTTGCATGAAAGCTCCTAGCGGGTCGGTGTGGCGCCGCTATCGAAATAGGCGACGTCGAGGGTGACCGGCGCGAGGCCAAGGAGTGCCTCTGCTGTGCTTTGCCCGGCGATACGCCCGGTCCCGCCCAGGGTGTACAGCGCGATTGCTGCGGCCGCTGCGAGTCCGACGGCGGCAGCACGACTACCGATGCGAAGGATGAACTCTGCCGTCGAGGGTGCCCGACGCATACGCCAGCGCAGGATGGTCCGGTCAGTGAAATCCGGTCCGAAGCTTGTGCGTCGCGTCTCGGCGAGCACTTCGCGCAGGATCTTCGAGTCTGAAGTCATCAGCCGTTCTCCAGCGGTTCGAGCGTAATCGCCAGGCGAGCCAACGCGCGTTTCAAGCGAGACATCACGGTGCCTTCGGGGACCCCGAGCAGTTCCGCAGTTTCCCGTGTAGACCGCTCCTCGAGAATCCGCAGCACGACGACGGCACGATGATTGGGGTCGAGCGCCGCGACTGCAATCCGGATCTGTCGCCGACGATCTTCGCGATCGATCTCTTCGGGCCCGATTGCCGCAACCGTGGGCTCGTCACGGTCGCCCGAGGTGCCAAGCCGGAGCCAGCCAAGGCGCCGGCGGCGGCGTGCCAGCACGTCGAGTGAGAGATTGATTGCGATCCGGGTGAGGTAGGTGCGGACTGCAGCATCACCGCGATAGTTCGGGAGTGAGCGCAGGAAGCGCACGAAGGTTTCCTGGCCAACGTCCTCGGCATCGTCGCCGGCGCCGAGCATGGCCGTGACCGTGGTCGCGATCGCCCCTTCGTGCTCCTGCACGAGGTGCCGGACCGCCACCTCGTCCCCGAGCGCAGCAGCTGCGACCAGCCCCCGCTCGGTCCACGGTTGATCCATCGGCCCTCGAAATGGCGGTTGTGCGGGAGCATCATGACGTATTGGACGAGCGAGGGGGTCGCGCCATTCCCTTGCCCGCAGGAAGCGGGCATCACCGGCCTAGGAACGGCCGTCGAGCGCCTCCCGGACCGCGTCGGCGAGCTCGGCCGGGGTGAAAGGCTTGGCGAGGAACGGCGCCCCGCCATACTCAGCGGCCACCAGCTCTTCGCTGTACCCCGACATCAGGAGCAGGCGTGTTTCGGGGCGGGTCTCGTGAATGCGTCTGGCCAGTTCACCGCCGCCCATTCCGGGCATCACCATGTCGGTGAGCAGCAGATGCAGGGTATCCGTCTGGGTGCTGGCAAGCGCGACGGCTTCGTTGCCGTCAGCCGCCACGAGGACGGTGTAGCCGAGCTGCGTGAGGACGCGCTGGGCCAGGCGTCGAATCTGCGGCTCATCTTCGGCCACGAGAATCGTTTCGGTACCTCGCGGTGCCTCGTGGCTGCCTTCTCGTGCCGGCGCGGGGTCCGGCGCACCAGGGGCGAGAGGGAGGGCGATCCGGAAGGTGGTCCATTCGCCAAGACGTGAGGTCACGTCGATCCGGCCACCGGCCTGCTGGATGATGCCGTAACAGGTGGCCAGCCCGAGTCCGGTCCCCTGGCCTGCCGGCTTCGTCGTGAAGAAGGGCTCGAAGATGTGCTCTCGCACGTCCGGCGGCATACCGGCTCCAGTATCCGTCACTGTGACGATCACCGTGTTGCCTTCGACGGTGGTCTGGATGTGCAGCGTGCCACCCTGCGGCATCGCATCGCGTGCGTTGACGGCGAGGTTGGTGAGGACCTGTTCGAACTGGGTTGGGTCGATCAGCACCCGCGCCGGCGATGGCGCGATGGTCGTGGCGATGGTGATCCGCTCGCCGACGAGCCGGCGGAGCAGCGAGTTGGCCCCCACGATCACCGTGTTGGCATCCACGACCCTGGGCTGCACCATCTGCTTGCGCGCGAACGCCAGCAGTTGGCGGGTGAGTTCGGCCGCGCGGTCGGAGGACTGGACAATCTCGTTGAGATCGCGAAGCGCCTCGGCATCGCCGTGGCAGCGGTCGCGCAGCAACTGGGCATACCCGGCAATGGCGGTGATCAGGTTGTTGAAGTCGTGGGCGATGCCGCCAGCGAGACGCCCCACGGCCTCGAGACGGGCCGCTTCTGCGAGTCGACGCTCCAGCTGCAGTTGATCGTGCACGTCACGCACGATCATCAGCAGGCAGTCGACGCCATCGAAGTTCACCACACGGCCCGACATCCGGCACTCGCGGAGATTTCCATCGCCAGTCGGCAATGCGAGTGCGAATTCGCTGACACTGCGGTCGGTCGCCAGCGCTGCCAGCAGCTGTTCGCGACCCTCGGTGGAACTCCAGAGGCCGACCTCGATCGTGGTGCGCCCGATGATCTCGTCACGCGCCCGGCCGGTCATCGTGAGCAGCACCTCGTTGACCTCGAGAATCCGTCCGTCGAGGTACCGCGTGAGAATCACCCCATCGGGGATCAGCGCGAAGAGTCGAGCGAACTTCTCTTCGGCGCCGCGGCGCAACTGGGCGTCTCGCGTTTCAATGCGTGCGAGCTGGCGACTGCGGGCAAGGAACGCCGAGAGCGCCATCAGCACTACCACGAGCCCGACTCGCACGGCGAACGGGAACAACGGGCCGGTCGATCGCGCATCCCAGCCACCGGCGGGCAACGACTCCAGCGTCCAGGTACGATCCGGGAGATGCACCTCTGTCCGGATTACTGGGCCCACTTCCTCCAGCCCGGCACGTCCCGCGATCACGGCGCCGCTGCTGTCGCGCAACCGCATCCAGAGCGCCTGCTGGTTGTCGAATCCGGATTCATGCAGCAGCGGGTCAAGGTCGAGTACCACCGCCGCGACACCGAGCACCACGCCCTTCGCATCACGGAACGCGAGTCGCCCGATCAACCCCCGCCCGCCCTGAAAGAGCTCGATCGGTCCCGAGAGCACGACACCGTTGGACTCGAGGGCGTGCCGAAGCTCGCCGCTGATCTCGGGTCGCGGGTCGTGCAGGATATCGCGGCCGACGGCGGCTTCATTGCCGGCCAGCGGCACCGTCTGCACGATGCGACCGTCGACAACGTACTGAATGCTGCGAACGCCGGGCACTCCCTTCAGGATCCGTGCTCCGAACGCATCGAAGTCGCGGGTCAGCCCGGGTCGTCCCCAATTGACGGCGAGGAACGCCGCGACGCCATCGAGCAGCGCCATCCGGCGATTGACAGAGGTCTCCAGCGCGTTCGCCGACGGAATCGTTTCCTGAATGATTTGCTGACGGATGATCACTTCATCGCTGGCGATCGACGAGCGGCGCACCACGGTGGCGAGGACGATCGCCGCCGCCGATATCAGGATCGCGGCATGGAGGGGCCGAAACGAGGCGACCCCCCGCCGGGGTAGCCCGGGGAGGGTCGAAGGATCGTCAGGTGACTCGGGCGTACCGGACATCACATCGCCCGGACAGCCAGCGTGGCATTGTGGCCACCAAATCCGAACGAGTTGGAGAGGGCGACGCGCACCGCTTGCGCCCGCTTCACATTCGGAACACAGTCGAGATCGCAATCGGGATCGGGATCATCATTGTTGATCGTCGGCGGAATCTCACCGGTGCTTGCTACCAGCAGCGAGATGACCGCTTCGATCGCGCCGGCCGCGCCAAGCGCGTGTCCCGTCATCGACTTCGTCGACGCGAAGACCAGATCGCGAGCGCGGGCTCCGAACACCGCCTTCACCGCGTTGGTCTCGGCGATGTCGCCCTGCGGCGTCGAGGTGCCGTGCGCATTGATATAGTCGACTTCGTCCAGGGCGATGCCACCGCTCTCAAGACAGTCGACCATCGCCTGCATCGCGCCGTGACCGTCTTCCGGCGGCGACGTGATGTGGTAGGCATCGCCCGAGGCGGCGTAGCCGATCACTTCGCCGAGCATTGTGGCGCCGCGCGCCTTGGCGTGCTCGTACTCTTCCAGCACCAGCATGCCGGCGCCGTCGGCGAGGACGAAACCATCGCGTCCACGGTCGAACGGCCGCGACGCGGCGGCCGGATTCTCATTGCGTGACGAGAGCGCCTTCATGTTCGAGAACGCCGCCACGGTGAGCCCGGTAATCGCAGCTTCACAGCCGCCGGTGAGCATCACATCGGCAATGCCGCCGCGAATCATCTGCCACGACGTGCCGATGGCGTGAGTTCCCGACGCGCAGGCCGACACCGTCGCGAAATTGGGTCCGCGCAGGTTGTAGCGAATGGAGGCAAGACCCGCCGCGATATCCGGGATGAACATCGGCACGAAGAATGGCGAGA
The DNA here is from genome assembly GCA_039915645.1 of Gemmatimonadales bacterium. Classification (GTDB taxonomy): domain Bacteria; phylum Gemmatimonadota; class Gemmatimonadetes; order Gemmatimonadales; family GWC2-71-9; genus Palsa-1233. The sequence goes on from JBDSMX010000185.1 coordinate 15,903, forward strand.
CACGATCGGGCCCCTTGGTGAGGAAGGCCTCGCAGTTGTCCTGGTAAGTCTGCATCCCGCCGATGCCGGCGCCGATGATCGCCCCGGCCCGCTTCGGGTCGGCGATCTCGCCGTTGCTGAATCCGGCCTGCACCATCGCCTGGTGGGCGGCCGCAAGGCCGTACTGGGCGAAGAGGTCGTACCGACGCGATTCCTTCCGGTCGATGTACGGCGACGGATCGAAGTTCTTCACTTCGCAGGCGAACTGCACCGCGAAGCGCTCAGGATCGAACTTGGTAATACGGGCCGCGCCGGAGACTCCGGCGAGCAGGTTCGCCCATGACTCCTCCACAGTGAGCCCCAGCGGGGTCACCAGGCCGAGTCCGGTTACGACGACGCGGCGCACCCGGTTACTTCCCGAGCTTCTCGTTGAGATATTTCAGCGCATCGCCGACCGTGCGAAGCTTCTCGGCCTCTTCGTCCGGGATGTCGATGTCGAATTCCTTCTCGAAGGCCATCACCAGCTCGACCGTATCGAGGGAGTCAGCGCCGAGGTCCTCCATGAACGAGGCCTCGGGGGTGAGCTTCTCGCGCTCGACGCCGAGTTCCTCGACGATGATGTCCTTGACCTTTTCCTCTACGTCGCTCATCTGATGCCTCTGTTGCCTGGTGTGAAGTGATGACCTGCTCAGCCGATCATGCCGCCATCGACCACGAGTACCTGCCCCGTCACGTACCCGCCGAGATCCGAGGCGAGGAAGAGAACGGCTCCTGCAACATCCCCCGGGGCGCCGAGGCGCTTGACGGGGATCGACTCCAATAACGCGGCCCGCGTCGCCTCGGGCAAGGCACCCGTCATGTCGGTCTCGATGAAGCCCGGCGCGACGCAATTGGCGAGGATCCCGCGACCCGCGTATTCCTTGGCCACGGACTTGGTAAAGCCGATCAGGCCTGCCTTGCTGGCGGCATAGTTGGCCTGGCCCGCGTTGCCGGTGACACCCACGATGGAGCTGATGTTGATGATCCGTCCCTGACGGCGCTTCATCATCCCCTTGATCACCGCCTGGGTCGCGACGAAGGCGCCCTTCAGGTTGGCCGAGATGACCTCGTCCCAATCGGCCTCACTCAACCGGATCAGGAGATTGTCTTTCGTCAGGCCGGCGTTGTTCACCAGAATATCGATCGGTCCGAGCGCCGCTTCGGCCTCGGTGATCGCCGATCGCACGGTGGCCGGATCAGTGACGTCACACGCGAAACCGCGCGCACCGTCGCCGAGTTCCGCGGCGACCTTTTCGGCGGTCTCGCGGGAACGCCCAATGATCGCGACCTTCGCGCCAGCACGATGCAGCGTTGCAGCGATGGCGCGGCCGATGCCCCGGGTGCTCCCGGTGACGAAGGCGACCCGGCCGGTGAGATCGATGGCAACGCTCATCGGGCCAACCATTTGTCGATGTCGTCGGCGGTGCCCAGTGCGGTGCAGCTGGCCTCAGGCACAATTCGCTTGAGGAGGCCGGTCAACACCGCCCCGGGGCCGATTTCGAGCCACTGCGCCCCCGGGTATCGCTCGGCGAGCCGCTGCATCGACGCGACCCAGCGCACCGGGGCGGTCAGCTGTGCTGCGAGCAGCTCCACGGCGGAATCCCGGGAGCTCGAGAACTCGGCCGTCGCGTTGGCAACGACCGGAAAGGCAGGCTCACCAAACGGGGCGACATCGAGCGCCTCGCGAAGTCCGGCGACGGCAGGCTCCATCAAGGGCGAATGAAAGGCACCGCTGACCTTGAGGGCGAGCACGCGCTTGGCGCCCGCCGACTTGCAGAGCTCCCCTGCCCGTTCAACGGCGGCCGGGTCGCCCGAGATCACCGTCTGATCGGGCGCATTGAGATTCGCCGCAACCACCGTTCCGATCCCGGAGGCGGTCGCGCCGGCGCAGCTGGCCTCGACCTCGGCCGTGCCAAGCCCGAGCACTGCGGCCATCGCACCCGGACGGGCCTGACCTGCCTGGAACATCAGGGCACCGCGGCGACGCACCAGGAGTGCCGCATCGGATGGGTCGAGCGCTCCCGCCGCGACGTAGGCGCTGTATTCGCCGAGGGAATGTCCAGCCGCCGCAACCACGTTTCCGAGCTTGCCACGCAACACGGCGAGCACCGCCGCCGAGTGCGCCAGAATCGCAGGTTGGGCATTGTGGGTGAGGGTGAGCTGGTCTTCGGGGCCGTCCCACATCAGCGAAGTGAGCGGCGTTTCGAGCGCATCATCGATGCGCTGCAGTACGGTGCGCGCCTCGGGGAAACGCTCGGCCAGATCCTTCGCCATGCCGACCTTCTGTGCCCCTTGCCCGGGGAACAGCAGGATGGTCACCACCGAAGCACCACACTGCCCCAGGCGAAACCGGCGCCAAACGAGACCAGCATGATGATCATCCCCGGCTTGAGGCGACCCTCCTGCTGCGCCTGCGCGAGTGCCAGCGGGATGGAGGCCGACGACGTGTTTCCAAACCGGTCGACATTGACGAAGACCTTCTCCATCGGAATGCCGGCGTGCTTCGCCGTCGCCTCGATGATCCGAAGATTCGCCTGATGCGGAATCAGAAGATCGATGTCGGCAGGTGAAAGCCCGGCACGACGGATGGCCTCGTCGGTCGAGCGGCTCATCGCCAGCACGGCGGCCTTGAACACTTCGCGGCCGGCCATCTTCATCAGGTGGCGCTTGTCGCGGAGGATCTCTTCGTTCATCGGCTCGGTGGAGCCGCCCGCCGGGATGTACAGCAGGTCGGCGAGATCGCCATCGGCGCCAAGGTACGTCGCCAGCATGCCGCGCTCATCGGTCGCCCGCTTGAGGACGGCAGCACCAGCGCCGTCCCCGAAGAGGATGACAGTCGAACGATCGTGTTGATCGACGATGCTCGAGAGTTTCTCGGCGCCGATCACCAGGATGGTGTCGCCATTTCCGGTCGCCATCAGCCCTTCGGCGATCGTGAGTCCGTAGACCCAGCCGGGACACGCCGCGACGACATCGAACGCCCACGCGTTCTTGGCGCCGAGTGCGGCCTGCAGGTCACACGCCGCCGAGGGAAGGCGACGATCGGGCGTCACCGTCGCGAAGACGATTCCATCGAGGTCCGCCGCCGTGATACCGGCTTGCGTCATCGCCTGGTGTGCGGCAACGAGGGTATAGCTGGTGAGCGACTCATTCACATCGGCGATGCGCCGCTCGCGAATGCCGGTCCGCTCGACAATCCATTCGTCCGACGTCTCGACCGTGCGTTCGAGGTCGGCGTTGGTCAGTACCCGTGCGGGGGTGGCCGAGCCGATCCCGGCGAAATAGGCGATGGGGCGTGCGATGCTCATGCGTCGGTCTTCTGACTGCGCAGCGCGAACTCGGCCGCGATGTGTTCACTGAGGCCACCGCGCACCGATTCAACCGCCTTCTTGATGGCATTCTTGATGGCATTCGCGGTCGACGATCCGTGACAGATGATCGGTACGCCGCGCACCCCCAACAGGGGGCCGCCACCATATTGGGAATAGTCGAGGAATCGCATCAAGGGCTTCATCCCGTCCGACTCGAGCAGGCCGGGGCTCTCGCGTCCCAGCAGCGAGGCGACCAGGCGGCCCATCGACTCGTAGAACTTGAGCACCACGTTGCCGACGAAGCCATCGCACACCACGACGTCGACGCGGCCGTGTCGCGGGTGCGGCACGGCGATGTCGCGCCCCTCGATGTTGCCGACGTAATTCAGGTGCGGAGATTCGAGCAGAACCTTGTGGGCTTCGCGAACAACGGCGTTCCCCTTCTCATCTTCTTCGCCGACGTTGAGCAGGCCGACCTTGGGCTCGCTGCGACCGACGACGTCTCGCATGTAGATCGACCCGAGATACGCGAAGTTGACCAGCTCCTTGACGGAGCAGTCCAGGTTTGCGCCGGCATCGAGGACGAGTACGGGCCCTTCGGCGGCGGGAAAGAGTGACGCGACAGTGGCGCGATCGACTCCGTCATGCAGGCCGAGGAGAATGGTGGCGGCAGCGAGCGAGGCGCCGGTATTGCCGGCCGAGACGAACGCATCGGCGAGACCGTCACGATGCAGGGTGATCCCCACGACCAGTGACGAGTTGGGCTTGCGGCGAACGGCGGACAGGGGCTTTTCAGCCATGCCGATGACCTCGGTGGCCTCGACAATGCTGAGGCGCGACCGGTCGATCCCGGGGTGGCGGGCGAGGTGCTCTTCAATGACCGCCGGCTGCCCAACCAGGGTCAGGGTGAAGTCCGGCGGCAGCTCGCGCAGGGCGAGGGCCGCGCCGTCGACTTCAGCGGCCGGCGCGTGGTCTCCCCCCATCGCGTCGAGCGCGACGCGGATCACAGCTTAGTTGTCCTCGACCTCGAGCCGCTTCTTTCCCGCGTAGTAGCCGCAGGACGGGCACACCCGGTGCGGCAGACGCGGAGCACTGCAACGCGCACACGCCTGAGCCGGAATCCCCTGCGCGGTATGGTGCCCGCGACGGAGGCGCTTGCGCGACTTGGACATCTTTCGCTTCGGTACGGCCATCGGTCCCTCAGTTGGTCGAGCCGGCGATCATGCAACTGCATGGACCGGCGTTCAAGTCCGCGCCGCAGGCGGCACAGAATCCCTTGCAATCGGGTCGGCAGAGTGGAAATGCCGACACCCGCAGAGCGAGCTCCTCCCGGACAGCCGCCGCGACGTCAATGACGTCGACATGCGTCGGGAGGGGGTACACGCTGGGATCCTCGATGAGTTCGGGGTCCCCGGAAAAGAGGACGTCCACGTCATCGTCGATCTCCTGCGTCACAGGCGTCAGGCAGCGGCGACACTCGCCCGCTACGGTGGCCTGGATCCGACCCCACCAGAGGTAGTTCCCCTCGGAGGTCGACTGCAGCTCCCCTACAACCTGCACCGGGCCCGTCAGGGCCACGTCCAGCCCCTCGAGGGCGCTATCAGAGGGGGCAATCTGCCCGTCGGTCTCGACCGGACCCCCCTTCAACTGACGCACGTCCACGCGAAGCATAGCCATCAAAGCTAGCGGCGCGTCCCCGGTTGGGTCAAGCGGCTTCAGGCCGCCCCGAGGAGGGCTAACTCACGCTCAGGAAAGAAGAAAGCGATTTCCCGGGCGGCGTTCTCGTCGCTGTCCGACCCGTGAACCGCATTCCGGCCCTTCGACTCCGCAAAGAGCTTGCGAACGGTACCCTCGGCCGCCTCGGCCGGGTCGGTTGCCCCGATCGCGGTCCGCCAGGAGGCCACGGCATCTGCCGCCTCGAGGGCGAGTGCCACGACCGGGCCCGAGCTCATGAACTCGACCAGCTCACCGTAGAACGGGCGCTCGCGGTGGACCGCATAGAAGGCCTCGGCCTCGGTCCGAGTCAGCCGGACCATCCGCATCGCGCGGATTCCGAACCCCTGCTTCTCGATATGGGCGAGAATCGCCCCGCCCTTCCCGGTGCTCACGGCATCGGGCTTCACCATCGCAAACGTCATCCGACCAGCCATTCAAGACTCCTCGCGACCCTGCGGCCGCGTCGTGTGCGTGCAGAACGGGCTACTTGAGGCGCGCCTTGAGCAGCTCGACCACATCAGCCGGACGGCGCATGATGCCGATATTGGCCGCTTCGAATGCCTGGAACTTCTCTTCTGCGGTGCCGGAGGAACCGGAGATGATCGCGCCGGCATGTCCCATCCGGCGGCCCTTGGGCGCCGTCTGACCCGCCACGAAACCACAGACCGGCTTCTTGACGTGGGCCTTGATGTACTCGGCCGCTTCCTGCTCCGCCGTGCCGCCGATTTCACCGAGCATCACGATCGCTTCGGTCTTCGGGTCGGCGTTGAAGGCCGCGATCACGTCGATGAAGTTGGTGCCGACGATCGGGTCACCACCGATGCCGACGCAGGTGCTCTGGCCGAGGCCGGCGCCGCTGAGGTGATGGACGACCTCATAGGTCAGGGTACCGGACCGCGAGACCAGGCCGATCGGACCCGGCCTGCAGATCGAGCCTGGGATGATGCCGACCTTGGATTCGCCCGGCGTGATCAGGCCCGGACAGTTGGGGCCGATCAAGCGGACGTTGCGCTGGGCGATGTATGGCATCACGGTGGTCATGTCGAGCACCGGCACGCCTTCGGTGATGCAGACCACGAGTTCGATTCCGGCGTCGGCGGCTTCCTTGATCGCGGCCGCCGCCATGGCGGGCGGCACGTAGATCACAGAGCAATTCGCCTGCGTTTCGGCCACGGCCTGCGCAACCGTGTGAAATACCGGCACCTTCCCTTCGAACGTCTGGCCGCCCTTACCAGGCGTGACTCCGGCCACGATGTTGGTGCCGTATTCCATCATCTGGCGCGCGTGGAACGACCCTTCACGGCCGGTGATGCCCTGGACCACCAGGCGCGTGTCCTTCCCGATCCAGATGCTCACGCAGCCCCCTTGGCGAGTGCAACGGCCTTGGCCACGGCCGCGTCCATGTCATTCATTGCCGACATCCCGACTGATTCGAGGATGCGGAACGCTTCGACTTCATTGGTGCCGGTGAGCCGGATCACGATCGGCACGCCGACCTTGAACTGCTTGGTCGCGGCGACGATGCCGTTGGCGACATCGTCGGTGCGGGTGATGCCACCGAAGATGTTGAACAGGATCACCTTCACCGCAGGATCGGAGGTGATGATCTTGAGCGCGTTGACCACCTTCTCGGGATTCGACGAGCCGCCGATATCCAGGAAATTCGCGGGTTCACCGCCGTGGTACTTCACCAGATCCATCGTGGCCATCGCGAGGCCGGCGCCATTCACCACGCAACCGACGTCACCGTCGAGCTTGATGAAGGTGAGGTTGGCGCGACGTGCGGCCACTTCACTCGGCTCTTCGGCCGACTCGTCACGGAGGACCGCGAGGTCGGGCCGACGATCGAGTTCGTTGTCGTCAATGATGATCTTGGCGTCGAGCGCGAGGACCTTGCCGTCCGGCGTCGTGACCAGCGGATTGATCTCGGCCAGCGAGCAGCCGTTCGCCATGAAGACCTGATAGAGCTGCGTCAGGATCCTGGTGGCAGCCTTCACGTGATCCCAGTCGCGGTAGAGCGCGAGGGCCAGCTTGAGCGCCTGATGCGGCAGCAGACCGTCGCGAGGATCGATCGCGAGCTTGGTGATCTTCTCGGGCGTCTTCGCCGCGACTTCCTCGATGTCGACGCCGCCGGCATCCGACACCATGAAGACCGGCTTCTGCGACGCGCGATCGAGGATCAGACCGACGTAGCTCTCGGTGGCAATGTCGGCCGCCGGAACGACCAGCACCTTGTTGACGATCAGTCCCTTGATCGACATGCCGAGGATCTGCGACGCGCATTCGAGCGCTTCGGCGGGATTGCGCGCGAGCTTGACGCCGCCGGCCTTGCCGCGGCCGCCGACGTGCACCTGCGCCTTGACCACCACGGTGCCACCCAGGCGGCGGGCAATGGCCTCGGCCTCGGTCGGCGTGCTGGCCACATCACCGTCAAACATGGGAATGCCGGCGACCTTGAGCAGGTCACGGGCCTGATATTCGTGCAAGTTCACGCGTACCTCGACGAAAGGATCAAGAGACAGCCATCAAAAATAGCCGTACGCCGGGCGCCCCGCCACTAACGAGGGCTCCGATCGAGCACTTTTCGCAACTCCTCGAACGCCCGCCCGAATGCCGTCAGGTCGTGCCGCGACAGTGCCGAATCCGCCTGCCGCATCCAGCTCTGCGCCGCGCTGAGCCGGCCCGCGTCGGAGGGGCCGGTCGGTCCGGCTGGGCGACCGGCCCCCAGCAGACCGGCCCAGACCTCCGCCCCACTCCTGGCTCCGATCGCTCGCTCGCCGACGGCTCCCCCTATTCCGAGCAGCGCCGGTCGCCCCTTGGAGGGGGCGGCGAAGATCGGCTGCCAGGCCATCAGCTCGCCGGCCGCAAATCGCCAACGGAGCGGTGGCGCGAAAAAACTGTCTCCCGCGGCCTGGGCCGAGTCGCGCAAATGTCCGAGGGTGAGATCTCGCGCCCAGTCACGTTCGAGTTCCCGGCCATTGGGCGTCGCGGCCCGTTCGATCCGGTCGATCCTGAGCTGGGGCATGCCGTCGACTCGCGATGCCGTCACCAGCGCCGATAGCACCCGTCGCGCAGGATCTTCGAATACCGCGACCCGCGTCGCCTGTCCGCCGGTGCTCCAGACCACCATTGGTCGCTCGGCCGGTCCGTCCGGGCTCTCGCGACCCGGTCGTCGGCCAAGTCCCCACGCCGCACCCTCGAGCACCTGCAACTGACTCGCCAGCCACGCCGCGGGATAGGCGAGCTGCTGACGCACCTCCGGCGGCAGGGCGGACGCATCTGCCACGACGCCGGGCGCGAATCGGGACCAGCTCGCGGCAAGCGAGTCGGCCCCCGGATCTCGATAGATGCTGATGGCGCCAGAGACCGCATCCATGACGGCAACGAAGGCCGGCACTACCCCTGCCACCTCGGTGCCGCGCCAACTCAGGCGGGTAGCCTGCGCCGCGATCGGCATCGGCAACATTCCCTGCACCACCCAGGTGATCCGGTTGCCCAATGCCATCGGCACCGGAGGCGACCACGATGCCATCGGGAGGATTGCCGCAGCGCGCTCGGCCGGATCGAGATGCCAATCGACCGCCCGAGCGGCACCGGACGCTACCATCCCCCCGGCCTGCCGCGCCCAAGCGAGACCGAGATTGCGGAGCGGACCGCCGAGGGGCACGCCAGTGAGCGTGAAGCGCCACTCTTCGGCATCGGGCCGGAGTCGAGGATCGGCCAGCGTGAGCAGTGGTGCAGCGGACTCGGTGGCCCCGGGCGGCGGGACCACGACCGGTCCGCCATCAGTAGCTGCCACCCCTTCGGCAATTGCCAGCAGATCTACCCGACGATGATCCGAGGTGGCCGATGCCGCGAGTAGCCAGCCAGGTTGCGGGCCACCGGGGCCGGAAATGATTGCGGGATTTGCGCCCAGCAGCGTCCGTCCATCCCCTTCGAACCAGCGCGACAGGATGGCATCATCCCATATCGCGAGCGGCACCTCTGCCGAGTCGATTGTGCGTGGCTGGGTTGCTTCGCGGATACCCCAGGCAATGCTCTCGAGTTGACGAATTTCGGCACGGGTGACGGCCGGGGGAGTCGACTCTGCGGCGAGCGCAGGAATGATGATGCGCTCGACGACGATCCCGAACACCAGTACGCTCCAACCGCTCAGAAGCAGCGTGTGCCGCCCCCGTTGGGCCCACATGAGGCTCAGAAGGGCGACGGCGAGCGCGAGGCCTGACATCACTTGCGCCGCGCGAATCCGTGTGAGCGCCGCGACTGCTCCGAGACCGGGATCGCTCGCGGCGGCAATCCGGTACGGCTCGATCAGGTAACCGGCAGCGAGCACTCCGGCAAAGAGCGCCAGCAGCCCGCCGAGATGCCGTCGTGCGTCGGGATGCACGATCAGCACTTTCTGGTCGCGCTTGATGCCGCCGATGCCGGAGTACAACATCGTCGCGACAGCGAGGCCGAGGACAACGAGGGTGACGGCGAAATCGTGCGCGAGTTCCCAGACCGGCAACTGGGCGACGTAGACGCCGAGGTCTTCACCGAGGAGCGGGTCTACCACCCCGTAGTGCACGCCCTGCCAGGCCAGCGCCACCGGGCCGCGCCACGCGCGCGCACCAGCACCGGTGATGAGCCCGAGCAGGACACCGGTGCAGACCCCTGCGATCCAGAGATAGCGAGTGGGTATCGCTTCGCGAACCTGGAGGTTGCCGATATTGCGCGTGACGGAAACGGTGGCGACTGCCCGGGCGACGAGCAGCGCCTGCAGCGCAAACCAGCACGAGGCGATCAGGATGGCCGTGACGTCGAGCGCGAGGCCAAGCAGGCGCCACCTGGTAATCGCGTTGACGGCTGCCGGTGAGAACATCGCCGCCCACCAGCGTTCGGTCACGAACGCGACGCTCCAGCGACCGACGTAGAGGCAGACGACAACGACCGCGATGCCGCTCAGCAGGCGGCGCGTTCGCGGCGTCATCCGCTCAGACCTTTGCGCCGCGTCCGGCGAGCCAGGTCATCACTTCCTGCTGATAACCATCGCGCGCGGCGGCGGTGGCGCCCTCGAAGCGGAGCACAAGGATCGCCTGGGTATTCGACGCCCGGATGAGTCCCCACCCTTCGGGGTACTCGATGCGCACGCCATCGATGGTCGACACCGGGTAGCGCGAGGAGAAGTAGGCCGCCGCTTCCTCGACCAGGCCGAACTTCACCGCGTCGGGGCAATCGACCCGCAACTCCGGCGTGGTGAACGTTTCTGGCAGGTCGGCCAGCAATCGGGCGAGTCCGCCGGGTTGCTCCGACACGATCTCGAGCAGCCGTGCCGCGGCGAAGAGCGCATCATCAAAACCGAACCAGTCGCCGCCGAAGAAGATGTGTCCGCTCATCTCGCCGGCGAGTGGCGCATCCTCGGACTTCATCTTCGCCTTGATGAGTGAGTGGCCCGTCTTCCACATGATTGGACGGGCGCCGGCAGCGGTGAGTGCCTGCGGCAGGAGATCCGAGCACTTCACATCGAAGATCACCGGGATACCGCTGCCAAAGCGCCGCACGGCATCGCGGCCGTAGATCACCAGGAGCTGATCGCCCCAGACCGGCCTGGCGTCTTCGTCGACCGCGCCGATACGGTCGCCGTCGCCGTCGAAGGCAATACCGAGTTCGGCGCCGTGGACCCGCACCGCGTCCTGCAGGTCGACCAGGTTCTCGAGGACGGTGGGATCGGGGTGATGGTTTGGAAAGGTGCCATCGCTCTCGGCGAAGAGCGGAATGACTTCCGCGCCACACGCCTGCAGCGTCGCGATCGCCACGAGTGAGGCGACCCCATTGCCGCAATCGACCACCACTTTCACCGATCGCTTCAGTTGATGGCGCTCGACAATGGCCTGGCGATACCGAGTCAGGATCGACGCATCGCTGGCCTGGCGACCCGCACCCTCGTCGAAGCGCTCGGTCACGATCGCTTCCCACAAACCGAGGATCTCATCGCCGTGGATGGCATCACCAGCAAGCGAGATTTTGAAGCCGTTGAACTCGGGCGGATTGTGCGATCCCGTGACCTGCACGCCGCCATCTGTTCCCAGCGCACTCACCGCGTAGTACAGCGCCGGCGTCGGGAGCACTCCCACGTCAATGGCGATGCAGCCGGTCGAAACGATGCCGTGGCGAAGCGCAGCCGCAAGGGCCTCGCCGCTGGGGCGGTTGTCGCGTCCGACGGCGAGGGTGGCATCGCGATGGAGGCGGGCGCGGGCAGCAGTACCGATGGCGCGGCCGAGCTGCTCGGCGAACGCGGGGGTGAGTTCGCTCCCCACGATCCCGCGGACATCGTACTGGCGAAAAATCGACTTCGGGACATTCACGGAGAGGGCTTCCTTCAGCGCGGGCCGATCGGCATCGCGGTCTGCCGCAGGTGTACCGCTTCCTGGGTCGCGAAGTTCAACGGGATGTTGGGCAGCAGGCCGAACACCAGAATGGCGGCCACGCAGATTGCCACGGCGATCTTGGCCGGAATCGGAAAGCGGATCGTGGTGTGCGCCGAACGCGTGCGCGTCGGCTTCAGGGTCATCGCGAGAATCACGGGGAGATAGTAGCCGATCGAGATGCCGCTGCCGATCATCGCCACCACTGGCAGCAGCACTTCACCCTGCCCCAACGCCGCCGAAATGAGATACCACTTTCCGATGAAACCGAAGGTGCCCGGGAATCCGAGCAGTGACAGCATGCAGATCGCCAGCCCGAGAGAAGCGAACGGGCGCACCGAGAAGAGGCCTTCAAGATCCGTGAGCAGCACGGTGCGGGCGCCGGCACGCTCGATCGAGGCAAGAATGCCGAACGCCGCCACCGTCGTGATGGAGTACGCCAGCAGATAGATGAGCACGGCGGCGGTTCCTTCGTCGCTGTGGGCCCAGAGCGCGAGCATCAGGTATCCGGCGTGTGCCACGGCGCTGTAGGCCAGCATCCGCTTCATCGACGTCTGTGCCAAGGCGGTCAGGTTGCCGACGAGAATCGTCGCCACGGCCATCACGGCAATGATCGGCCGCCACAGGGTGACGTAGGCCGGAAACGCCTCGGCGAGCAGTCGCGCCAGCGCCAGGAACGCCGCGGCCTTCACGCCACTGGCCATGAACGCGGTGACTGGCGTCGGGGACCCCTCATAGACGTCAGGGGCCCAGGCGTGGAACGGCACCGCTGCCACCTTGAACCCGAAACCGATGAGCAGCAGACCCATGCCGAACTTCGCCATCAGCGTGGGCGGAGTCGCCGAGAGCTGGGCGCCAATGAGCGCGAAGTTGAACTGGCCGGTGGCGCCGTAGATCAGTGCAATGCCGTACAGCAGGAAGCCGGAAGCAAAGGCGCCAAGGAGGAAATACTTGAGCGACGCTTCGGCCGACGAGCGTCGGGTACGGTCGTACCCCGCCAGGACGTACACTGAGATCGACATCACCTCGAGGCCGAGGAAGACGGTGATCAGGTCGGCCGCGCCGGCGAGGAGCATCATGCCGACGGTCGCCAGCATCAGCAGGACGTAGTACTCCGGTGCGAGGATGCCTTGCCGTTCCAGCCAGCGCAGCGACAGCACCGCGATCGCACCACCAATCCAGAGCAGCAAGGCATCGCTTGCGAACCGGAAGCCGTCGAGGGCGATCATCTGCGGCAGGCCGTCCGCCCGCGCGCCGCGCCAGGCCAGCCATCCGGTAGCGACTACCGCGAGGAGATACCCGAAGAGCGAGAGCAAGCCGACCAGCCGAGTGTCGGCCGAGGTGCGGTGCCGCCAGGCCACCACCACCAGGACCACGAGCGCCCAGGCCGTCAGCAGGAGTTCTGGAAGCAGTGCCAGTGTTGCACCGCCCGGCGTGGCGAGGTCGATCCCCATCACGGCTTCATCCCCGACGTGGTGATCCCCGGCAAGGAGGCTGGGGGCAGGTGCGGTTCGATCAGTTCGATGTAGCGACGAGCCGCGGCCTCGGTCCGGTGCAGCAGCGGCTTGGGATAGAGACCGATCCAGAGCATTGCCAGAATCAGTGGCGCCATCACGGCGATCTCACGGAAGTTCAGGTCGCCGATCCCTTCGTTGAGCGGGTTGGTGAACCGGTTGAAGAAGACCCGCTGCGTCGACCAGAGCATGTACGCCGCCGAGAAGACGACTACGGTGGCCGCAGCGGCCACCAGCCACGGGTAGCGACCGAAGGAGCCGATCAGCACAAGGAACTCGCCAATGAACCCGTTGAGGCCCGGCAAGCCGATGGACGAGAATGCGGTGATCGTGAATGCCGTCGCCATCAACGGCGCGACGCGGGCCAGGCCACCGAAGTCGGCGATCTTCCTGGTGTGCCGGCGCTCATACAACATGCCGATGATGAAGAAGAGCGCACCGGTCGAAAGTCCGTGGGAGACCATGACGAGAATTGCGCCCTGCACGCTCTCGACGGTACTGCCCCAGATCCCGAGCATCACGAAGCCGAGGTGACTGACCGAGGAATACGCCACCAGCCGCTTGAGATCGGGCTGGACCATCGCCACGAGTGCGGCGTAGATGATGCCGATCACAGCGAGCGAAGCCATCACCAGACCTGTGGTCTTCGAGAGCGCAAAGGCCGGGAAGAACGGAATGGCAAAGCGGAGAAATCCGTAGGTTCCCATCTTGAGCAGGATCACGGCGAGGTCGACCGAGCCCGCCGTCGGCGCTTCGGTGTGGGCGTCCGGGAGCCAGGTATGGAATGGGAAGAGCGGCACCTTGACCGCGAAGGCCAGTGCGAAGGCTACAAAGAGCCAGCCGCCCCACGGCGCCATGACATCCGCGTGCTCCAGCAGGTGTTCGTAGGCGAAGGTGTAGACGCCCGTGGCCTTGCCGACGGTCCATACCATCCAGATGATGGCCACGAGCATCAGCAGCGAACCAACGAAGGTGTAGATCACGAACTTCGTTGCCGCATAGAGCCGATTGCTGCTGCCCCAGATGCCGATGAGGAAATACATCGGAATCAGCAGCAGTTCCCAGAAGGTGTAGAAGAGGAAGAGGTCGGTCGAAATGAAGACCCCGAGCATCCCGGTCTTCAGCGCCAGCAGCAACGCGTAGAATCCGCGCTGCTTCTGGTCGATGCCGCGCCAGCTCCCCCAGACCACGAGGGGCATCATCACGACGGAGAGCAGCACCATCAGCACCGAGATGCCGTCGATCCCGATCCGGTAGCCGATGCCGAACTGCGGCAACCAGGCCACGTCGGTGACGAACTGCATCCCGGGATTGTTCGAGTCGAACGCCCACCAGAGACCAAGACCGAGCGTGAGTTCGGTCAGCGCCACGACGAGGGCGACCCAGCGCGCCGATTGAACCGGCAGCACGAGGATCACCGGGATGGCGAGGAGCGGCAGGATCAGGAGCACGTGGAGAATCCAGTGCTCGTATCCGATGGAGGCGAGGAATTGCGTCATCTCCTTACCCCACCAGCGATCGAAGGATGAGTACGGCACCGATCGCGAACATGGTCACGTACAACGCGACCTGTCCGTTCTGGAGCCGTGAGCCAAGCCAGCCAAGTCCCGCGGCCACCCGGGCGGTACCACCAACGGCGAGGCGGTCGATCAGGAACTGGTCCATCCCTTGCCAGAGCACCTTGCGGGCGATCCAGACCACCGGTCCGATAATCACCTTCCGGTAGAGCTCATCGATGCGGTACTTCTCGTACAGCAGGCGAGCGAGGCCAACCTCGGGCGTCGCGAGCTCAGGCGTCGCAATCGGTCCTCGCAACGTGCGCGTGGTGCCGAAGAAGAGACCCAGCAACCCGATGGCGACTGCGCCGGCGATCAGCAACAGTTCGGTACTGCCGTGTGGCATCGCGACAATCGGAAGCAGCGCGTCGGCCGGAGCGGTGACCGGTTCCAGCCAGCGGTGCATCGCCTCACTGCCACCGACCAACTCCGGCAGGTTGAGCGCGCCACCAACGATCGAGAGCAGACCGAGGATGACCAGCGGACCGGTCATGACCCACGGAGCCTCATGCAATGCCGCTTCGGTCGCCTCGCCGCCACGGAAGCGACCAAAGAAAGTCATCGCAACCAGCCGGGCCATGTAATAGGCAGTCATCAGCGCCGCAGCGAGGCCAAGGAGCCAGCAGACAAGGTAGACGGGATTGGTCTGCCCCTTGGCGAATGCCATCGTCAGGATTTCATCCTTCGACCAGAAGCCCGACAGCGGCGGCACACCGGCAATTGCCAGCGTGGCGATGGCCATCAGCGCAAAAGTCCAGGGCATCGCCTTCCGCAGTCCGCCCATGTTCCGCATGTCCTGCGCGTCCCGAGGGCTGTGGGCGTGGTGCAAGGCGTGATGCATCGCATGGATCACGCTGCCCGCGCCGAGGAAGAGGAGCGCCTTGAAGAATGCGTGCGTGACGAGATGGAAGATGCCGCTGGCGTACGCACCGGTGCCCACACCCAGGAACATGTATCCCAGCTGCGAGACGGTGGAGTAGGCGAGCACTTTCTTGATATCGTACTGCTTGAGGCCGATCGTTGCCGCGAAGAACGCGGTCAGCGCACCGATGATGGCGATCAGTTCCAGTGTTGCAGGTGCCAGGGCGAAGAGCACGCCGGTCCGCACCACCAGAAAGACACCGGCCGTTACCATGGTGGCAGCGTGGATCAGCGCCGACACCGGGGTCGGGCCTGCCATCGCGTCCGGCAGCCACACGTAGAGCGGGATCTGGGCCGACTTGCCGGTGCAGCCCAGGAAGATCAGCATCGTGATGAGGGTGGCCGTAGTCCCGCCCAGCGCGAGCAGTGCCGGAGCCCGCCGGGCGATTTCACTGTACTCGAGCGTGCCGAGATACCACCAGATCAGGAATATCGCGAGCAGTACGCCGAAGTCGCCGATCCGATTGGCAAGAAATGCCTTCTTGCCGGCATCCGCGTTCGCATCGATCTCGAACCAGAAGCCGATCAGGAGATAGGAGCAGAGCCCGACGCCTTCCCAGCCGATGAAGCTCACCGGCAGCGACGCGCCGAGGACCAGCACCAGCATGAAGGCGACGAAGAGATTGAGGTAAGCGAAGTAGCGCGCATACCCCGGGTCGTCGTGCATGTATCCGACGGAGAAGAGGTGGATCAGCGAGCCGATCCCCGTCACCACCAGCAGCATGATGATCGAGAGGTGGTCAACCTGAAAGGCGAGATCGATGTTGAGCCGGTTCGAGATCGGCATCCACTGCCAGAGCATCACGCGCACCGATTCCTCGGTCCCGCCCCGCAGTTCACTGAACACCGCCAGCGCAACTGCAAACGACGCGACAAGGGTGCCCACCCCCACCAGGGAGACGAGTCCCTTGGCGCGTGACTTGCGCGCGGCCAGCACGCCATTGAACAGCGCGCCGAGCAGCGGGAAGAGCACGGCCAACCAGACGAGCTGGATCACGCCTCAGCCCTTGAGGAGGTTGAGTTGGGTGAGGTCGACCGACTGGGTATGCCGGAAGACCGCGAGAATGATGGCGAGCCCGACAGCTGCCTCGGCTGCAGCCACCGTCATGACGAAGAACACCATGATCTGACCACCGTAGCCGTGAACGCGCGACAGCGCCACGAAGGTGACGTTGACGGCGTTGAGCATCAGCTCGACGCACATGAAGAGCACGATGGCGTTCCGGCGGATCAGCACGCCGGCCACACCGATCACGAAGAGGATCGCCGACAGGATCAGGGAAGGTCCGAGCAGCATCAGAGTTTCTTCTTTGCGAGGACGACGGCCCCGATTGCGGCCGCCAGCAGGAGCACCGAGGTGATCTCGAACGGAATCAGGTAGCTCGTGAAGAGCGGCTCCGCGATCCCGCCCACCACGCCGTG
The DNA here is from genome assembly GCA_039915645.1 of Gemmatimonadales bacterium. Taxonomy (GTDB): domain Bacteria; phylum Gemmatimonadota; class Gemmatimonadetes; order Gemmatimonadales; family GWC2-71-9; genus Palsa-1233. The sequence goes on from JBDSMX010000185.1 coordinate 32,765, forward strand.
GGCCGCGGTCGCCGCCTGCGCTGCCGCACCCTCCGGGAAGACCAGCGAAGGATCGACATTGCCCGGAAGCGTCGAGAGCTCCCGCGCGAGTCGGTCCGGCGTGTACCCGCGCAGGGCCACCAATTCGGCCAGCATCACGGCACTCAGTCCGGCGCCAGTGAGCCACATTGGCCAGCGCTTCATGTTCCGCGGCGTGTCGCCGATGTTGAGCAACATGATCACGAAGAGGAAGAGCACCATCACCGCGCCGGCATAGACCAGTACCTGCACTGCCGCGATGAACTCGGCCTGGAGCAGCACATAGATGCCGGCCAGGGCGAACATGCAGGAGACCAGCCAGAGCACCGAGGAGATCGGATTCCGACGCGTTACGCAGAGGAGTGCCGAGATCACGGCCCACCCCGCGAAGATCCACCAGGTGATGGTGACGATGTTCACGTCACTCTCCCTTCGGATCGGCAGGGTCCCAGAGCGTCGACACCGGATGGGTCTGCGCCGACAGCCGCTCGAGGTCGTAGACGAACCGATCCCGGGAGTATTCGGCGTTTTCGTAGTGGACGCCGACATGAATCGCTTCTTCGGGGCAGACTTCCTGGCAGTAGCCACAGAAGACGCAACGGAATTCATCAATTTCGTAGATCAGCGGGTAGCGATTGCCGGCCTCGTCCTCACCCGGCACCAGCTTGATGCAGTTGGCCGGACAGATCTGGGGACAGAGTCCGCAGGCAACGCACTTCGATCGCCCCTCGGCGTCGGTCATCATCCGGTGGGTCCCACGCCAACGCGTGGCGATGTGCCACTCTTCGGTGCTGCGGGCCTCGGGGTACTGCATCGTGACGCGCGGCTGGAACATGTGCTTGAACGTCAGTGCCATTCCCTTGAGGGTGGCACGGATGTAGGACACTTCCCGCTCCGGGCGTCGCATCACCTTCACGCCGATAGCCATCACCCCACCCCTTCGGTACGAGCGACCGGCAGCGGCGCCCGGCGGCTGACGCCGCGCATCACGCGGCCGCGATCGAGCACGTAGAAGAGCAACCATCCGAGCACCAGATTCATCCCGGCAAGCGCAAAGGCGACGTTGCGGACACCAGTGACGCCGGCCGCCTCCAGACCCTGGATCGCACCGGCCGTCACCATGATGTACCCCAGTGCGAGCGGCAGCAGCACCTTCCAGCCGAGCGTCATCAGCTGGTCATAGCGGAAGCGCGGCAGCGTCCAGCGAATCCACATCACGAAGAAGATCCAGAAGAACATCTTCACGAAGAAGGCGAGGAAGGTCGCGATTGCCTGCAGCACCCCGCCCTGTTCATCCCATCTCGTGAAGGGAATGTCCCAGCCGCCAAAGAAGAGCGTCGCGACCATCGCGGCAATCACCACGATGTGCGAGTACTCGCCGATCATGAAAAGCGAGAACTTCATCGCGCTGTATTCGGAGTGATACCCTGCCACCAGCTCTGATTCGGCCTCGGGCAGATCGAACGGAAGCCGGTTCGTTTCGGCGAATCCCGAAATGAGGAAGACGAAGAACGAGATGAAGAGCGGCCCGATGAACCAGAGTCCTGCCTGCTGCTTGGCGATGATCTCGCTGAAGCTCACGTTCCCGGTGAGCAAGAGCACGGGAATCAGGGAGAGCCCCATCGCCACTTCGTAGGAGATCATCTGGGCACTCGCGCGCAGGCCGCCAAGCAGCGAGTACTTGCTGTTCGACGACCACCCGGCGAGGGCGACGCCGTAGACGCCGAGCGAGGAGAAGGCCAGGATGAAGAGGAATCCCATCGGCAGGTCGGCCACCGACATCGCCATCAGTCCGTGATATGCCGCGTGCCCGATCAAGGGCAGGTTCCAGTCGAAGTCGACCCGCATCGGGGCAGCAAGCGGAATCACGGCGATCAGCATCACCGCCGGAATGAACGACATCGCAGGCGCCAAAACGAAGATCGTACCGTTGGCCGCGACCGGTCGGGTCTCTTCCTTGATGAAATTCTTGATGCCGTCGGCAGCCGGCTGCAGGATGCCGAATGGCCCTACGCGATTCGGGCCGGGCCGATTCTGCATCCAGCCCGCGAGCTTCCGCTCCATGAGCGTGAGCAGCGCGACGCCGACCAACAGGACCGTGAATACCACGACCACCTTGATGATCGCAAGGATCAGGAAACCCTTGATCTCGGGGGTCACGACACGGCCTCCGCGACAGGCGCGCCAAGGACTCGCCCGGTCAGGCCGAGTTCGGCATTCGAGAGTGACGCAAAGGGAGCGAGCGACCGCAGCGCCTCATCGGCCGTCGCGGGGGCCGAGCGACCATCACCCGCCTGCGCCCACGCTTCTGCCGCGACCCACCACGCGGGACGCGCCATGCCAGGCGCCGGTCGGGCCGGGAGGACCCGTTGTGCGCGGCGATCGCGATTCACGAGCACACCCTGCGATTCGACGATCGACGTCACGGCCGCCACGACCACGGCGTTCGTCAATCGCGGGTCGGCCACGGTGGCGAAGTGGACGAGTTGCGGTGCGCCGGCGATGGTGGCCGCTTCTTCATCGCTGAGTTCCACATCGAGCACGATCACCAGCGACGCGCGACCAGCCTCCGCGATGGCTGCATTCCAGTCGCCCGCCAGACCGAGGAGCCGTGCGCCTTCAAGATTCGCGGCGCGCTCGGCCCGGAGCGCGAGGTCGGGAATCGCACCGATTGGTGCCGTCTCGCCGATCGGAACCCGCATCGCGGCAGTGAGCGGGCGGTCGCCGGCGAGCTTCGCTACCCAGCCGAGCGATTCGCAACTGTTCCGCCCGCCACTCAGCAGGACGACGGGATCATCGCTCGCACCGACCAGTACTGCCAGTCGTTGCAGCGCGTTGTCCCAGTCGGTCGCCCGCAACTTGTCGCCGTCGCGCACCAGCGGCGCTTCAACCCGGTCGCCACGATTCATCCAGCGATAGTCGGCCCGGCCCGTGTCGCAGATGAAGTGCCGATTGACATCAAGGTTCGGCCGGGGGCGCAGGCGCACCACCACATCGTCACGAGTATCCACCGTGATATTGCAGCCCTGCGTGCAACCGGTGCAAACCGACGGCGTACCGTCGAGGTCCCAGGCACGCGCCTTGTGCAGGAAATCCTTGGAGATGAGTGAGCCGACCGGGCAAAGGTCGACCACGTTGCCTGCCCAGGGATGGTCAAGCCTCTGGCTCTCATCGATCCCAATGAAGGCACGATCGCCGCGCTCCGACACATTCAGCACCGGCTCCTCGGCCACGCTCTCCATGAAACGGACGCAACGAGTGCAGAGGATGCAACGGTTGGCAACGTAGAGAATGTCGGGCCCGAAGTCCTCAACCGGGTTGTAGCGCTTGGGCTCGGTATACCGGCTATTGGCGCGGCCGCCCTGGAAGACGAAGTCCTGCAACTCGCACTCGCCCGCCTGATCACAGATGGGGCAGTCGAGCGGATGATTGATCAGCAGGAACTCGAGCACACCCTCGCGCGCCTTGATCGCCTCGGGCGAGTGGACATGGATCACCTGGCCATCGGCGACCGGGGTCACGCAGGCCGGCACGAGCTTCGGCATCTTCTCGACCTGCACCAGACACATCCGGCAGACGGCAGGCGATGGCAGCGAGGGATGGTAGCAGTAGTGCGGCACCACGATGCCGGCCATCTTCGCGGCTTCGATCATGGCGGTGCCCTTGGCAACCTGGACCGGCACGCCATCGATCGTGACTGTCAGCAGTTCGGGTGCCATCGCGTCAGACCCCCACCAGCACCGGTGCACGCGCACCGGAAAGATAGGCCTCGAATTCAGACCGGAACTTCTGGATGCCGCTCACCACCGGTGTGGCGCACGAGTCGCTCAGAACGCAGATCGTCTTCCCGGTCATGTTCTCGGCCAGGTCCATCAGCAAGTCAAGATCAGACGGCTTCCCTTCACCCCGCACAATCCGCTCGAGAATGCGCGTAGTCCAGCCCGTCCCTTCGCGACAGTTGGTGCACTGGGCACAACTCTCGTGGGCGTAGAATCGCGCCAGTCGCATGATCTGGTAGACCATGTCGGTCGTGTCGTCCATCACGATCATTCCGCCTGACCCGAGCAGCGATCCGGCGGCGGCGATCCCTTCGTAATCGGTCACGCAGGTCTCGACTTCTTCGGGCGTCATGATCGGCACCGACGAGCCGCCCGGGATCACCGCCTTGAGCGTGCGCCCCGGCAGCATGCCACCGCAGGCATCGAAGATCAGTTCCTTCATCGGCAGGCCGAGGGTGATCTCGTAGGTGCCGGGACGCTGCACGTGACCGCAGACGGAGATCAACTTCGTTCCCGTGCTCTTGGGGTTACCGAGCATCAGGCCGGCGTACCACGCCGCGCCCCGATTCAGGATGTGCGGCACCGCTGCGAGGGTCTCGACATTGTTGATCGTGGTCGGCAGACCGAAGAGACCGGCGACGGCCGGGAACGGCGGCTTGATCCTGGGATTCCCCCGCCGCCCTTCGAGCGAGTTCATCAGGGCGGTCTCTTCGCCGCAGATGTATGCGCCGGCGCCGCGATGCACGATGACTTCGAGCCGCTTGCCGGAGCCGAAGGCGTTGGCCCCGAGCGCGCCGGCGGCGTAGGCCTCGTCCACCGCACGCTGCAGGATCGTGCACGGCTCGGTGTATTCGCCACGGATGTAGATGTAGGCCACTTCGGCCCGGATCGCGAGCGCACCGATCGCGCATCCTTCGATGAGCGCGTGCGGCGTCCAGCGGATGATCTCGCGGTCCTTGAAGGTTCCCGGTTCGGACTCGTCGGCATTGCAGCAGAGGTAGTGCACCTTGCCGTCTTCCTTCGGCATGAATGACCACTTCAAGCCGGTCGGGAAGCCAGCGCCACCGCGTCCGCGCAGGCCGGAAGCCTTCACTTCATCGACGATCTGTTCCGGCGTCATCGTCAACGCCTTCTTGAGTGCGACGTATCCCCCGCGGCTGGTCCAGCCATCGAAGGTGCGTGCGCCAGCGTCACCGAAATGGGTCGAGAGGACCGGCGTTTCCTTGGGATGGATCGGATGCGGATAGCCCATCAGGGATACCGTGCGAGGAGTGCCGGGACCGATTCGACCGTGACACCCTCGATGAAATCATCATCGATGAGCATCGGGGTCGTGAATCCACAGGCGCCAAGGCACTCAACTTCCATCACGGTGAAGCGACCATCCGGCGAGGTGGCACCGAGTTCCCCGCAGCCGGTGTGCTCGAGCAGCGCGCGGGCGACGGCTTCCGCGCCGCAGATGTTGCAGGGCGACGTGGTGCACACCTGAATGAAATGTCGGCCAACCGGATGCGTGTGGTACATGGTGTAGAACGTGATGACCCCGCGGATGTACGCCGGGGTGAGCTCAAGCTTCTCGGCGACTTCGTGGATGGCGCCGTCGGAGACCCAGCCCCGCTCTTCCTGCACCATCCAGAGCGCGGGCAGGAGCAGCGCCATTCTGGTGGGGTATTTGGGGTAGAGTGCTTCGAGTTTCGCGAGCGTGGCGCCCACAAAGACCGGTGCGTGTACTTCAGCAGAGTGCGAACTCACCGATCGATCTCTCCCATCACGATGTCGACGCTCGCGTTGATCGCGATCACGTCCGAGAGCAACGCCCCTTCGCAGAGCCTGGGCAACGCTGCCAGATTGAGAAACGAGGGCGGCCGGATCCGCCAGCGGACCGGCTTGGCCGTGCCGTCCGAGACCAGGTAGTAGCCGAGCTCGCCCTTCGGATTCTCGACGCCGAAATAAACCTCGCCCGCGGGCGGCTTGACGCCTTCCATCACCTGCTTGAAGTGGAAGATCATCGCTTCCATGTCGCTCATCGCCTTGGACTTCGGCGGCAGGATGACGCGCGGGTCGGAAACGTTGATCGGCCCGGGCTTGAGGCGATCGAGGGCCTGATCGAGGATGCGTACCGACTGATACATCTCCTCGAGGCGCACCCGGTAGCGATCGTAGATATCGCCGTGTTCGCCGATCGGCACGTCGAAGTCGAACTCGTCGTAGCCGAGGTAGGGGCGATCCTTTCGGACGTCGTAGTCGACGCCACTCGCGCGGAGCATCGGCCCGGAGAGCGAGTAGTTGATGGCGTCCTCTGCCGACATCGCCCCGACGCCCTGCGTCCGCCCGCACCAGATGGCGTTCCGGGTGAACATGGTGTCGACTTCGTTGAGGACCTTGGGAAAGGTCCGCGTGAACTCGCGCAGCCCCGCTTCCCAACCGTCCGGGACATCGGCCATCATCCCGCCTACGCGGGCCACCGAAGTGGTCAGGCGCGCACCGGTCCATGATTCCTGGAGATTGTAGATCCGCTCGCGCTCCTCGAACATCCAGAGGAAGGGCGTGAATGCACCGAGATCGATTCCCGTGGTGCCGGCCCAGACCAGATGGGAAATGATCCGGCTCATCTCGCAGGCAATCACCCGCAACAGGCGACAGCGCTCGGTGACCTCGATCCCCATCAATGCTTCGGCTGCGAGCGCGAAGGCGACATTGTTCGCCATCGGCGCGAGGTAGTCCGTGCGATCGGTGAGCGGGATGATCTGGTTGTAGTGGCGGTACTCGCCAAGCTTCTCGAAGCCGGAATGCAGGTAGCCGATATGCGGGATCACCCGCTTCACGGTTTCGCCTTCGAGTTCCACCACGAGCCGGAGCACGCCGTGGGTCGCCGGATGCTGCGGTCCGATGTTGACCAGCATGTGGTCGGCGCCGAAATCGTCGTGCACCATTTCGCTGGGGCGTCGAGCCACTCCGAGCGGGACAGTGCGCACCTGGCCGCTGTGATCCAGCGACGGCGTGGAAAGTTGCATCTCGATGGTGCGTGAGCTCACGGCAGTGGTCCCCGGCCGCTTTCGGCGAGCCGCTGCTGCATATCCTTGGGGAGTTCGCGATACGCCTCGGAGATCGAAAGCTCTTCGAGGGAGTAATGCGCCTCGGGGTTCGAATTGAGGGCTTGGCGGGTCTGCTCGGCTCGCGACCAGTGGCCACGCAACGGGAAGGACTTCCGCAGCGGGTGGCCTTCCGAGTAGGTCTCCCACATCAGGATCCGGCGCAAGTCGCCGTGACCCGCAAAGACGACTCCGAACATGTCCCAGGCCTCGCGCTCGAGCCATTCGGCGCCGTACCAGAGATCGGTGACCGTGGCGACTTCGAGGGGTCCTTCAGGATCGAGACCGATCTTCACCCGCAGGTCGACCCGCCGGGAGAGCGACCGCAGCTGGTAGACCACTTCCAGCTCGCGTTCACGATCGCGGTATTCCACGCAGGTGATGTCGGTCAGGTAGTTGAATCGCTGCGCCGGATCGCGTTGCAGCCAGGCGAGGATCGCGTGCGCCTCGGCCCGGGTCACATGGAGCACCGTCTGCCCATTGACGACGTGACTGCGAACAAATCCTGAGGGGAAACGCGCCTTCGCGGCGGCCACGCTCGAGGCAGCATCGTCGACCATGGTGACCGGCTCGGTCACGACGACCTCGTTTGCTGCACCGAGTTGCCGAACGGCTCCGAGACTTCGTCAATTTCTTCGGGCCGGCGGAAGAGTCCGTCCGGGCCGATCATGTGCTCCACTCGCAGCGTGGGATCGGCCAGCGATTCCCCGCGGATCTTTTTCTGGAGCAGGAGAATGGCGTAGAGCAACCCTTCCGGGCGCGGCGGGCAACCCGGGACATAGACATCGACCGGAATGATGGTGTCGATACCCTGCACCATCGAGTAGGTGTCGAAGATCCCACCCGAGGAGGCGCAGGCGCCCATCGAGATGGCCCACTTGGGCTGGGGCATCTGGTCCCAGACCCGGCGGATCACGGGGGCGAGCTTGAACGGCAGCCGGCCAGCACAGATCAGGACGTCGGCCTGGCGCGGCGAGAAGCTCATCCGCTCCATCCCGAAGCGGGCGATGTCGAACCGGGAGGCGGCGGTCGCCATGAACTCGATGGCGCAGCACGCGGTGCCGAACGGCATCGGCCAGAGTGAATTGGCGCGGCCCCAGTTGGCGAGGAAGTCGAGCCGGGTCGTCACCCAGTTGGGGGAGACGGACTCATAGACCGGGTCGGTCTGTTCGGCCGGACCGGACGGCAGGGTCAATCCCATTGCAGCGCCCCTCGCTTCCAGATGTAGAGATACCCCACGGCGAGGATCAGCACGAAGGTCAGCATTTCCAGGAAGAGCACACCGCCCATGGCACGGAGCTGCTGAAAGGCGACGGCCCACGGAATCATGAAGATGGTTTCGATATCGAAGATGATGAACAGCATCGCCACGAGGTAAAACTTGACCGAAAACCGCTCCCGGGCATCGCCAATGACCGGCATGCCCGACTCGTACGCGGCCAGCTTGGTCGGGGTCGGCCGGTAAGAGGAGAGGAGACCGGACGCGACGATAATGAGGACCGCGTTGGCGACCACAAAGAGGAAGAGCAGGACGATGGGGACGTACGGTTGAAGCATTCGTGACTCCGCCTCGTGAAAACTTTCACAACCGTTCGTAAACCTACTGGTTTCAAGGGGGTAATTCAACTCAGCGCCACGGTTCTCGGAAGGCCGGGAGGGTCCATATATTCCCGCGCCGCCCTGTGCGGCTCCCCCACCTCCCTCCACCCCCAGGCAGGCTGCAATGTCGATCAAGTCGGACCGCTGGATCCGCCGGATGGCCAAGGAACACGGAATGATCGAGCCCTTCACCGACGGGCAGGTCCGCTCGGGCGCGATTTCGTATGGCGTTTCGTCCTACGGCTACGATATGCGGGTCGCCGATGAGTTCCGGATCTTCACCAACGTCCTCTCGGCCGTGGTCGATCCCAAGAACTTCGACGACAAAAGCTTCGTGGAGTGGCAAGGGGATGTCTGCGTGGTGCCCCCGAACTCGTTCGCGCTGGCGCGCTCGGTCGAGTATTTCCGGATCCCGCGGAACGTCCTGACGATCTGCGTGGGCAAGTCGACCTATGCCCGCTGCGGAATCATCACCAACGTCACGCCGTTCGAACCCGAGTGGGAAGGACATGTGACGCTCGAAATCAGCAACACGACGCCCCTCCCGGCGCGCATCTACGCCAACGAGGGGATCTGTCAGGTGCTCTTTTTCGAGGCGGATGAGGATGACATCTGCGAAACGAGCTACGCCGACAAGAAGGGGAAGTACCAGAAGCAGCGCGGCGTGACCCTGCCCCGATTGTAGCGAGAAACGAGAGAGGGGAAAGGAGAGAGGAGAAAGGAGAGAGGAGAGATGGGGTCTCGCCTCTTCTCTCTTCTCTCTTCTCTCTTTGGCGCTACTGGAATTCCAGGTTGCGCTCGAAATCGGCCGGGGAAGTCGCCGCCCCCTTGGCCACTTCGCGCGTGATGTGCTTCTTGGTGTAGAGCTCCATCAGGTGCTGGTCGAAGGTCTGCATGCCGTACTGGGTGCGCCCCTCGGCGATATGATCCCGGATTTCACTGGTCTTGTCGGCGTCGGCCACACACTCCGCGATGGTCGGCGTGTTCCGCATCACTTCCACCGCCACCACCCGACCCTGCCCGTCGGCCCTCGGCAGCAATCGCTGCGAGATGACTGCCTTGAGTGACTCGGCGAGCCGCAGGCGTGCCCCGGCTTGTTCACTCGGATCAAAGACGGAAACGAGGCGCGCGATGGTGCGCTGGGCATCGGTGGTGTGCACCGTGGAGAAGACCATGTGGCCGGTCTCTGCTGCCTTGAGCGCGATGTCGATGGTGGCGCGGTCGCGCATTTCGCCGACGAGGATGATGTCGGGGTCCTGGCGCAACGCGGCCCTGAGTGCCGCCTCGAAGCTTTCCGTGTCGGTCCCGATCTCCCGCTGAATCACGTTGCTGCGGACGTCCTTGTGGAGAAACTCGATCGGGTCCTCGATGGTGACGATCTTGCCGGCCTTGAGGCTGTTGACGTACGCCACCATCGCCGCAAGCGTCGACGACTTGCCGCTGCCCGTCGTACCGGTGAGCAGCACAAGTCCTCGCTCTTCCATGGCGATCTGGCTCAGAACCGGTGGCAGGCCGAGGCTCTCGAAGGTAGGAAGCACATCGGCGATGCTGCGGAGCACGGCGGAGAGGGAGCCCCGCTGCGAGCAGATGTTGACCCGGAAGCGCCCGATGCCCTGTACAGAATATGAACAGTCAACGTCCTTGAGGTCGCGGATCATCGCCTCGACACTCTGAGGCGTGGCCTTTTTCGCGTTGATCAGGATTTCCCCGGCGATCGCCGCGGTGTCGGCTGGGGTCAATGCGGGCAGGCCGGCGACGGCCACCATCTCGCCGCGGACCCGGATCCGGAATGAGGCACCGGCGCAGACATGCACGTCGGACGCCTTGAGTTCATTGGCTTTCTTGAGAATCGCGTTGAACGTATCGAGCAGGGCCATCAGGACTCCAGCGGGGTCGGGCGACAGGGGAACGGCCGGCTATAGCCGTTCCCAAGTGCAAGGTCCGCGCCTTCGCGTCCCTCAGACCGCCGTGAGCTTCCGAGCCGCGGTCACCGCCCGCCAACTCCCCAGTTCGCCTTCCATGATCCTGGCCGCTTCGGCCCCGATCTCCCCAATGGACGTGCTGTCGATGGGATCGAGGTGGTCGAGCCGCCAGATCAGCTCCTGGAGCCGGGGAGCCACGCCAGCAGAGCGGATCGCGATGCTCTCGAAATCACTCGTGCCAAGAAAGCCGTGGATGGCGGAGGCAAGCGCCGGAAGCCCGACACCGATCGCTCCGAGGATTGCAGCGGTCATTCCGGGATTGGTGATCCAGCGCGAAAGGATCCGCTCAGGAGCGTGGAGGAGATTGCCCAGCGCGATCAGGAGGGCAACGAGGAAGAGTCCTTCGGCGAGCCGCTCCAGCGGATGCACGATGGCGCGACCGCGATCTCGGGCCGATGCGTGAAATCGTTGCTGTCGATCGATTTCCTCGTTCCTCAGCAGCAGGCGACACGATTCGAGGTGGCCGTGGTCGAATACCCCTGTGATCAACCCTGCTTCGCGGGCCACGCTTCGCAGATACCAGCCGACCCACGACGTGCGCGGATCTCCGCTGAGGATGATGGCCGGCAGCCGCACGGCGGGGGTGGTGCGCCCTATTGCCCAGAGGACGCCGAGATGTCGCAGGCGTTCGGCGAGCGCGCGATAGTCGAGCCAACGTTCGTGCAGGCGACCGCGACGTCCCCAGTACACGTTCGCGAACACCACCATCAAGACGAGCGCCTCGGCGCTGAGGCAGATGGTATGAATGACTGCGGCGGTCGGTGAATGACCGGCTTCGCCTCCCCACCCTTCGGCAATCGTGCCAACGAAGGCAGCAACGACGGCGAGCCAGGCGAGCGCAAAGACCCGGGAATACGTTGCCCGGAACTCGGAGGCGTAACGCGTCGCCAGCGCATCGGCCCAGCCGTAGTGCGCCGCGAAGTGTTCCGCAGCGAGTGTTCGCGCCGATGCCGACATGCCGATCCACTGCTCTTCCCAACTTGTTTGCGCGGCGTCAATCGGGTGGGGGATCGGTGAGAGCCGCACCATTCGGAGGATCGTGTTTGCGATGCGCGGCAGCCATGAGGAATCACCCGGTCGACGATGGAACGCGCTGCCGATCAAGTCGAACAGTGTGGCACGCCGGGCGGGCGGCAAGGTCTCCTCGAAATACTCCTTGCGAAGATCGACTTCCTCGCCGCGATGCGACTTCGCGGCGTCCGGCGGCGCCAGTAGCCGTCCGACCTGTTCCCTGAGGGCGGTCGACCAGTCGTCTGGCTCAGGGACATCCGGTCGAGTCTCGAGACGAATCCTTCGTGGTGCGCGCGGATTGAAGTGCAGGATCGGGACATCGGCCTGCCGTGCCGCCTGCACCATCGTCGCCGTACCTCCCGGCCCGCGCGCTGGGCTGCCATCCCAGACCACCAGCAGCAGGTCGCACTGATCGACCAGCACCCGGGCGAGCGGTGCATAGGCATCGAACCCGCGCTCACCGTCCGGCGCAACGCGCGCCCGTCCGTCGAGCACGGTGAGATGGTCGGCGCGCTGCAGCAGCCGCCGGTATTGACGCAGTGCATCCGGATCGTCGCGAAAGTCGCGGGCGTATTCGTCTTCGGCGAATGGCAGCACCGCGTGCAGCAACCAGCCGGAAGTCGCAATCGCGGCCCGGGCGCCAATCTGGTCGGTTCCCGCCGCAAGACCGCTCAGCACGACGAGTTCGGGTGCGCCCGGCTGGTACCCGCTGCCGGGGCGACCAGCATGATGATGGACTTCGGCCCGAATGGTGATCAGGGCGCGACGAATGAAGGTCTCGAGCGGACCTTCGGACTCTGGCGGGAGCCGATCCGGCCGGTGCCCGGCAATGGCGACCCGGAAGGTGCATTTCGGGAGTGGAGGCGAAATCGCTGGCATCCGGATCACGGGAAGGGGCTTCCGGGATATCGCCCCGACGCCTCCCGACCGCAACCCCCGGTTGCGGGCAGGCTCGGCGCCCCCCAACTTCTTCCGTCCCCTTTCCACGCGGGTTGATGGCGCACGACGTCTTCATCTCCTATTCCAGCACCGATCAACCTGCCGCCCTCGCCGTCCTGCACGGGATAGAGGCCGCAGGCATTCGCTGCTGGATCGCGCCCCGCGATATCGAGCCAGGCGCGATCTGGGCCCAGTCGATCATGGAGGGGATCTCCGGATGTCGCGTGATGGTGGTGGTCTTTTCGGCCAACGCGAATCGCTCCCCGCATGTGATCAACGAGGTCGACGCCGCCGTCCGGAAAGGCGCCATCATCGTGCCCTACCGGATCGAGGATGTCATGCCGGACGGGGCGATGGAATACCACCTTCGCACTCGCCACTGGCTCGACGCGTTGACACCCGACAGTGCGCAACACTCGGCGGAGCTTGCGGCGCAAGTCGGTGCGATTCTGCAGTCGCATACCGCCTCGCCTGCGATGCCGACGCCACCACCGCGGCCGATGCCCAAGGATCTGCCGCCACGACGGCCACCAACCGGCGCCAAGTTACCGAGTCGATGGCAGCTTCCGACGACGCCCGCCGGCTGGCGTCGCTTCCGCAACGCTGCCGCCGCCGGCGCCGTCTGCGCCCTTGCGCTGCTCTTCTGGTTCAGCCGCGAACATCCCGTGGGCAAGGTTGCAATCACGGTGCGCGAAGTGAGCGGTTCGGGCAACAACCAGTCGTCGATCCGGATGACCAGTGGGCAACTGCGCTTCTTCGAGGCGGGCGACAATATCCCGGCCGCGGGGCAGCGCCGCTACACCGACCGTTTTCTGGCGAGCACCACGCGCTATGTCGATGTCGAAGTCCAGCTCGATTA
>JBDSMX010000030.1:0-17387 GCA_039915645.1 Gemmatimonadales bacterium
GTCGTCGATCCCGTGCAACGCGAATCGTGAGCAGCGCGCTGCGATGGGGACTCGGACTGCTGGCGGCACTGGTGCTGTTCACGGTGATCGCGCCCTGGTTTGCCGTCGATCCGGCGATGCAGTTCGATCTCGCCAACGGTGCGTTGCTCGCTCCCTCCAGTGCGCACTGGCTCGGAACCGATCAATTCTCACGCGACGTCCTCTCGCGACTCGCAACGGGCGGGCGCAACTCCCTGCTGATCGCTCTCGTGGCGATCACCGTGGCCACCACGCTTGGCAGCGCGGTTGGTCTCGCCGCAGGGAGCGGCGACGGCATACTCAGCAGCATGTGGCGTCGACTGATCGATGTCGGCCTCGCCCTGCCTCGGATCATCGTCCTGCTGGTGCTCCTGGCGGCCACGGGCTCGCTGAGTACGGTGCAGCTCGCGCTGGTGATCGGCATCACGGGCTGGCCCGGTATCGCCCGCCTCGTGCGCGGCGAAACGCTGCGGCTGCGTCACGCCCCGTGGGTCGACGCCGCTCGCGCGCTCGGCGAGACGCCGAGGCGGATTCTCTGGCGCGAAATCTTTCCGGCCACGCTTCCTCCCGTCCTGGTTGCCGCGACACTTGGCGTCGCCGACGCCATCCTGCTCGAAGCCGGCCTCTCGTTCATCGGTCTCGGGCTGCCGGTGCCGGCGCCCTCCTGGGGCGGGATGCTCTATGAGGCCCGTGAAGTGATCGGGCGGGCGCCGTGGCTCCTCTTCTTTCCGGCAGCGGCCTTGGTCGCGGTCACCTCCGCCACCACATTGATCGGCGAAGCGCTACGCCGCACCCTCCAGCCCGACAGCCGATGACCGCTCTGCTCGAGGTCGAGAATCTCAGGATCACCTTTCCGCGCCGCGACGCCACGCCGCTGACTCCGGTCGACGACGTGAGCTTCACCGTGGCCGCGGGCGAGCTGGTCGCCCTCGTCGGCGAATCCGGCTGCGGCAAGACGCTCACTGGGCTCGCGATTCCGCGGCTCCTTCCCGCCAACGCCGTGCTCGGTCCGCAGACCTCGATCCGCCTCCTCGGCAGCGAGCTCGTCGGCGCCGATGAACGCGCCCTGCGAGCGGTCCGCGGTCGCCGCGTGGCGATGGTGTTTCAGGATCCGATGTCATCGCTGAATCCGGTGATGAAGATCGGTGACCAGATCGCTGAAGCGATCACGGCGCATGTCCGGGTGGATCGCGCCACGGCACGGGCGCGGGCAATCGCATTGCTGACCGAGGTCGGCATCGCCGATCCGTCGCAACGCGTCGATGTCTACCCGCACCAGCTCAGTGGCGGAATGCGGCAGCGCGTGATGCTCGCCATCGCGCTCGCGGGGGAACCGGAACTGCTGATTGCCGATGAGCCGACGACGGCGCTCGACGTCACGGTCCAGGCCCAGATGCTCGAATTGCTCGACACGCTCCGGCAGGCGCGCGGAATGGCGGTGCTCCTGATCACCCACGATCTGGGCATTGTGGCCGGCCGAGCCGACCGGGTGCTGGTGATGTATGCCGGTCGGGTCGTCGAGCAGAGCGCTACCGCGGCACTCTTCGCCGCGCCAGCCCATCCCTACACGCGCGGGCTCTTCGCCTCGATTCCGCGTCTCGATGCCACGACGACGCGACTGACTCCGATCGCTGGCGCGGTCCCGCCACCGGATGCCTGGCCCACAGGGTGTCGCTTTCATCCCCGCTGCCCCATCGCGATCGCGCGTTGCGTGACCGAACGTCCGCTGCTCGAATCCGTCGGCTCCGCACATGACGTGGCCTGCTGGGTGGCCACTGGGGCGACGACGTGACCGACGAACTGGTCTCCGTCGAGGGGCTCGTCAAGCATTATCAGAGTGGCGGCTTCCTCTCGCGCGCCAAGCCGCCAGTCAAGGCAGTCGACGGCGTCTCCTTCACCATCGCGCCCGGCGAGACGCTCGGCCTCGTTGGTGAGAGTGGCAGCGGCAAGAGCACCGTGGGCCGAGCGGTCCTCCGCCTCGAACCGCCGACCGCAGGGATCGTGCGCTTCGAGGGAAACGACCTCGCATCACTCGATCCTGCGACGATGCGCGCGACCCGACGGCGGATGCAGATCGTCTTCCAGGATCCGCTCGGCGCACTCAACCCGCGCCGGACCGTCGGCGACTCGGTGGCCGAAGGACTTGTGATTCATCAACTCGTGCCGGCGCGGGAGCTGACCGCCCGGGTGAGCCAGTTGCTTGAAGAAGTCGGACTCGACGCTTCCTACGCCAACCGGTATCCGCACGAGTTCTCCGGCGGGCAACGGCAGCGCGTCGGCATCGCACGCGCGCTGGCGGTGGAACCACGCTTCGTGGTGTGCGATGAACCGGTGTCAGCGCTCGATGTGTCGGTGCAGGCCCAGGTGCTCAACCTTCTGCTCGACCTGCGTGATCGACGCCAGCTCGCCTACCTCTTCATTGCGCACGACCTCGCCGTGGTCCAGCAAGTCGCCCACCGGGTGGCCGTGATGTATCTCGGGACCATCGTGGAAATCGGTCCGGCACGCGCCATCATCAGCATGCCGCGCCATCCCTACACCCAGGCGCTGGTCTCGGCCGTCCCCGATCCGAACCCTGCGAGCGGCACGCGTCGTATCGTGCTCGAAGGTGAACCACCGTCGCCGGCCGCCCCACCGCCGGGATGCCCGTTTGCTCCACGCTGTTTCCACCCGCACCGCGACGCGCGCTGCACCGCCGAGCGTCCGACGCTTCGCACCATCGGTGACCGCGAGGTCGCCTGCCACTACGCTGACACCTGAGGAGATCCACCTGATGCGTTCGCGCCTTTCCAACCTGGCCCTCGCGCTGCTGCTGACCGCCGCGATGACTTCCCCGGCTACGGCCCAGCTGAACCCGATCACGACTGCCAACAAGGGCCCGGTCATCGACTACCGGATCGCCTTTCCGAACGTCGCCCACCATGAGGCCGAAGTCACCGCCACCTTCACGGCGTTGCCCGCGGGGCCGCTGCACGCGCGCATGGCTCGCTCGTCGACCGGCCGCTACGCGCTCCACGAGTACGCCAAGAATGTCTACGATGTGAAGGCGTTCGACTCGAAGGGGAAGGCGCTGCGGGTGACCCGGCCCGATGCCTACGGCTGGGATATCAGCGGCCACGACGGCACCGTGAAGATCACTTACACCATCTTCGCCAATCGCGCCGACGGCACCTACTCCGGCTTCGATCAGGTCCAGGCTCACATCCAGCCGCAGGGCACCTTCATGTACGCGCGCGGTCTCGAGGCGCGGCCGATCAAGCTGGTCATCGACAAGCCCGATCCGACCTGGACCGTGGCGACCCAGCTCGTTGGCGACAAGAGCGGTTCGGTCTTCACCGCACCAGGGATGCAGTACTTCTTCGATTCGCCGACGCATGTGGGCAACATCCAGTGGCGCGAATGGCAGCTCAACAGCAGCGGTCGCACCCAGACCATCCGCACCGCTGTGGACGATCCCGCCCCGGCCTCATCGATTGATGTCTACGCGGATGGCGCCAAGAAGATCGTGAGCGAAGCGGCTGCCGTGTATGGCGAGTTGCCGGCCTTCGATTACGGCAGCTACACCTTTGTTGCCTGCTACCGTCCCAGCTGCAGTGGCGACGGGATGGAGCATCGCAACTCCACCAGCGTCACCGGTGGCAACAGCATGGGCGACAATGGCAATGGGCCGCTCGGCACCGTCTCGCACGAGTTCTTCCACACCTGGAACGTCAAGCGGATCCGCCCGAAGACGCTCGAGCCGTTCGACTACGATCGCGCCAACATGTCGGACGCACTCTGGATCGCCGAGGGATTCACCCAGTACTATGGTCCCCTGGTGATGACGCGTGCCGGACTCTCGTCGGCGGCCAACTTCCCGCGCGGTCTGAGCGGAACGGTCAACGCGGTCACCAATTCCCCGGGCCGCCGGATTTTCGGCCCGATCCAGATGAGCCAGCAAGCCGTCTTCCAGGATGCCGGTGTCTCGATCGACCAGCAGAACACCGCCAACAATTTCATTTCCTATTACACCTACGGCGCGGGCATCGCTCTGGCGCTGGATCTGTCGCTCCGGTCGCACGGCAAGTCGCTCGATGACTTCATGCGCCAGATGTGGCTCCAGCGCGGCAAGCCGCAGATCGCCTACACGCTCGAGGATGCCCGGCGGATTCTCGGCGGCGTGGCGGGCGACACGGCATGGGCCAACAACTTCTGGACCCGCTACGTCGAGGGGCATGAACTCCCCGACTACAACGCGCTGCTCGAGCCGGCCGGCATGCTGGTGCGGAAGTCGCAGGCCAACGCACCGTGGATCGGTTTGAACTTCGGTGGCGGTGGCAATCGCGGCGGCGCACGCGGTGGTGCTCAGGCCCCGGCGGCGACAGCCTCGGGTTACACCATCACGGGCGCGGTCCTCGTGGGCACGCCGGCCTATGCTGCCGGACTCGAGACCGGCGACCGTATTCTTGCGGTGGACGGCAAGGAAGTCAGCGCTGATTCCGTGCTCGCCAGCGCCGTAGCAAGCAAGAAGCCGGGCGAGAAGCTCAATCTCAGCTACGAGGGACGCGCCGGCCGTCGCGAGACCTCGCTCACCGTCGCGGAGAACCCTGCGGTGCAGGTGGTGACCTTCGAGGATGCCGGCAAGACGCCGACCGCGGCGCAGCTGGCTTTCCGCGCAGCGTGGATCAGCAGCAAGGTCAAGAACTGAGCCGATAGCACCAGGCCAACGCGCAACGAAAGGGCGCCCCACCATTCTCGGTGGGGCGCCCTTTCGTTGGGTTGCTGAAGACCGGGAATCAGCCGCCGATCTTCTCGACCTGGAAGGTCTTGAGGCGCGGCATCGACCGGCCCCGGGTCCAGCGCACGGTGGTGCCATCAGGCGCGGGCTCTTCCCACTTGACGATGTAGCGGTCATCCGAATCGATCCAGTACCGACGCAGCACGCCGTCGAGATCGCCCTCGATCACCCAGGTCTGACGAAGCGCACCATTTTCGCCCGGCACAAACACTTTCTGGGCAACCCGGAATCGCAGCCAGTGGAGTTCCTCCGGCCGCTGCGTCAACACCAGCGGCAAGGCACCGTTGTAATCCTCGGAAAGCGGCATCGTGGCCATCACCAACTCGATACCTGGCTCCGCATACGCCTCGGCGTCGAGCAGGACTCGCGATTTGGTGTGGCGCCCCTTGAGCGAAATCTTTTCGGTGACCACGGCGCGGCGATCAAAGGTCTGGCGGATCTGGCCGTCGGCGAAGCGTCCCCAGGTCGCGATCGGCTTGAGCGTCCAGCGCTCGAGCCAGATCGAGTCGGTTTGCTCGGCGAGGTTGGTGCTGGTGCGAGTCCGGGTGAGCAGCCATGCTTCCTTGCCACCGACGATCGCAGTGTCAAGTTGGAACGTGGCGTCACCGAGCTTCTTGGGAGGATCGCCGACGACTTCCTCCGCTCGCTCGGCGATGGTGAGACTCTTGAGCTTGCTGCCGTCCGGCTTCGGTGCGAAGCCGTAGAATCCATAGTTCGGCAGTTCCATTCCGATCGCGGAGCAGGCCGCGAGCAGGGGAAGCAGGGCCACGACCAAGGCGGTACGGCGCCAGAAGCGCCGGGTGTGAGGCATGGAGGTCGGGGTCAGGAGTGAGTGCGCAACCGAGCACGCGGGCCGAATGGGTGGCACAATCTATTGATATGCCTGACCCAATGAAATCGTTGAAAGACACATCGGTCGGCCCGGCTTAACCCTCGGCGCCCGGGAGCGTCTCCAAACCATGACCAGACACCGACCTGCCTCCGTTCTCGGCCTGCTCCTCCTCCTCGCGCTCCCTGCCGCCGGGCAAGCCCCCCTCACACCGCGCGATTCGGCGCGACACGTCCTCAATCGACTCGGCTACGGGGCCACTCCCGGCCAGGTCGATGCGATCGCGGCCGAGGGGGTGAAACGGTGGATCGACCGACAGCTCGCGGTCCGTGATCCGCGCGATCCGGCGCTCGCTGCTCGCGAAGATGGATACGAGGTGCTCCACACCTCGACCCGCGACATGGTGACGATGCATACCGACCAGCTCGCCAAGGCGCTCAAGGCGCAGGCGGGCAAGGCCGATTCGATGCAGCGGCCTGCGCTGGACGCCGAGATGCGACAGCAGCGCGCCGCGGGCGGCAAAAAGGAATTGCGCGACCTCAATGCCGAACTGATGAGCGCCACGCTGATGCGCGCGGCGTCATCGGATCACCAGCTCGCCGAAGTCCTCTCCGATTTCTGGACCAATCACTTCAATGTCTTCATCGGCAAGGGATTCGATCGCGCCTACTTCGCCGACTATCTCGAGCACACCATCCGTCCCAATGTCTTCGGCCGCTTCGAGACACTGCTCACGGCCACGGCGAAGAGCCCGGCGATGCTGTTCTATCTCGACAACGTCGAGAGCGTGGCCGATGGCACGGCGATGCAGGCACTTGCCGGTGGGCGGATGCAGCCGGCCGCAGGACGGGGCCGGTTTGCTGGCCGGGCTGGTGCCGCCCGCGCGCAAGCGCGTCGGCCGGATCCGGCGATGGTCGAGCGCATCAAGGCGAGGATGCCGAAGGGAATCAACGAGAACTACGCCCGCGAGTTGATGGAGCTGCACACCCTGGGAGTGGATGGTGGCTACTCCCAGCAGGATGTCGGCAATGTGGCGCGAATCCTCACCGGCTGGGGAATGGACCGTCGCAGCAACTTCGAATACCGCTTCCTCGACGCCGCCCACGATCGCAACGCCAAGAGCGTGCTGGGCGTCGCCTTCCCTGCCGGGCACGGCGAAGACGAAGGGATGCGCCTGCTGAAACTGCTCGCCGACAATCCGGCGACCATGCATCACATCAGCGCCAAGCTGTGCGCGCGATTCGTCGCGGATGATCCGCCCGACGGCTGCATCGACGATGCCGTGCGTGCGTGGAAGCAGAGCGGCGGCGAGATCCGCGAGGTCGTCCGCGCCATTCTCTACTCGCCCGACTTCTGGGCCGCCGCCAACGTGCAGAGCAAGGTCAAGACGCCGCTCGAGTTTGTCGTGTCCGCCGTGCGGGCCGTAGCTGGCCAGCCGGATGAGACGCCCCGGCTGGTGCAGCAGGTGGCCAAGCTGGGCCAGCCGCTCTTCCAGATGACGACGCCCAATGGCTACCCCGAGAGCCAGAGCGAATGGGTCAACAGCGGCGCCCTCCTCGCCCGGATGAACTTCGCGGTGGCGCTTGCCGCGGGTCGAGTGCCGGGGGCAACGGTCGACCTCGACCGGGTCGTCCCCCTGACGACGGATCATGTCGCGCTGGTCGACGGGGTGAACCGCGCCATACTCGCCGGCGGGATGTCGGCGCAGACGCGGACCACGATCCTGCGCGAAATCGCTGACATCAACAACACACGGGACGCGCGAGCGCTGGCCGTTGGCCTGGCGCTTG
Source organism: Gemmatimonadales bacterium (assembly GCA_039915645.1). Taxonomy (GTDB): domain Bacteria; phylum Gemmatimonadota; class Gemmatimonadetes; order Gemmatimonadales; family GWC2-71-9; genus Palsa-1233. The sequence goes on from JBDSMX010000030.1 coordinate 7,415, forward strand.
GCGGCCCTGAATTCCAGAGGCAATAATGACCATCTCTCGACGTGCCTTCGTCCAGGCGGGCGGCCTCGCCATGGTTTCGCTTGGCGCCGACCCGCTCTTCCTCGATCGCGCCGCCTATGCCCTCGGCGACCTGCGACGGGGCATGGCCGCCAACAAGACACTGGTCTGCCTATTCCAGCGCGGTGCCGTCGACGGCCTCTCGATGATCGTCCCCGCCGGCGACAGTTGGTATTGGCAGGAACGCCAGCGGATCGCGCTGCCGAAGGAGGAGCTGATCTCGCTCGACGGGATGTTTGCGCTGCACCCCCGACTCGCACCACTGAAGCCGCTCTGGGATCGCAAGTCGCTCGCGATCGTCCACGCGGTTGGCTCGCCGTCGACGACCCGATCGCACTTCGACGCCCAGGATTACATGGAGAGCGGCACGCCGGATCGGAAGAGCACGCCTGATGGCTGGGCAAACCGCTACTGCTCACATGCCCGCGAACACGCCGAAACGCCGTTTCGTGCGGTCGCCTTCGGCCCGCAACTGCCCCGCACGCTGGCCGGGAGTGCGCCGGCCCTCGCCATCGACGACTTGCGCACCTTCGGGATGCGCGCCGCTCGAGCGGAAGGGGAACAGCGGCTCACGCGCGCCTTCGAGTCGCTCTACCAGGGCGCGGCGACGGGATTGGTGGCGTCATCGTCGGCCGAGGGGTTCGAGGCGATCAAGATGCTGAAGGCGGCAGACCCCACCGCCGTCCCGGCCGCGAATGGTGCGCAATATCCGCGCGGCAAGCTCGGCACCTCGATGCAGCAGATCGCCCAGCTGATCAAGGCCAACCTGGGCATGCAGGTCGCCTTCGCCGATGTGGGCGGCTGGGATACCCACGTGAATCAGGGAAGCGGTCAGGGGCAACTGGCGACGCGACTCGATGAACTCGCCACCGCGCTCGGCGCCTTCACCACCGACCTCGGCGACCGGATGCGCGACGTGGTGGTGGTCACCATGAGCGAGTTCGGCCGCACGGTCAAGGAGAACGGCACCGGTGGCACCGATCACGGCCATGGCACGGCGATGATGGTACTGGGCGGCGATGTGCGTGGCGGACAGGTTTACGGGAAGTGGCCCGGACTCGCGCCCGACGCGCGCCACGAGGGTCGCGACCTCGCCGTCACCACGGACTTCCGCTCGGTGTTCGGCGAAGTACTCACTGGCCATCTTGGTGCGGCCGATCTGGGGACGGTCTTCCCCGGCTTCACGGCAGGAAACCGGATCGGAATGTTCGGCTAGGGACCCGACCGTCGGCACCGGCTTCTGACAACGCACTGCGAGCGGGCTAGTATTCGGTATTCCTCCTCACCGGACCCGCTCGTGTTTCGCTTCCCTGCCGCTCGGCTCGCAGTGTTGGTCACTCTCGGTGTTGCCCCGCTGGCCGCCCAGGGCGCGCCACCTGCCTTCGACTTCCGCCTTGATTCCATTGCCCAGGCCCCGCGCGCAGCGATGATCGAGCGCGATGTCCGGACGCTGGCCGGGTTCGGCACGCGCAACACCTTCTCCGACACGATGTCGACCAGTCGCGGCATCGGCGCCGCACGACGATTCATTTTTGCGGAGTTCCAGCGGATCAGCGCCGCCTGCGGGAAGTGCCTTGAGGTGCGGTATCAGCAGTCGATCGTGAAGGGCGCCTCGACCGAAACCCGGACGGTCCCCGACGTGAATGTGGTGAATGTCATTGCCATTCAGCGCGGCAGCACCGAGCCCAATCATGTGGTGATGATGTCGGGCGACATCGATTCCCGGAACAGCAACGGCAACGACATCACCAAGGATGCGCCGGGTGCCAACGACAACGCCAGCGGCATGTCCGGCGTGCTCGAGGCCGCGCGCACCCTCAGTCGCTACAAGTTCGGCAAGACGATCATCTACACGGGATTGAGCGGCGAGGAACAGGGGCTCTATGGCGGCACTTCGCTCGCCAAGGAGTTCGTCGACAGTGCCTGGGTGGTCGAGGCGGTCCTCAACAACGACATGATCGGCAATGTCTCGGGGATCAACGGCGAGATCGACAATCGTTCCTTCCGGATCTTCTCCGAGCCGGTCCCGGTGACCGAGACGGATGCTGATCGGCGGGCGCGACGCAGCTATGGCGGTGAGGTCGATGGTCCATCGCGACAGCTGGCGCGTTACGTCGAGCGGGTGGTCCGCGAGCATATGCCCACCATGCAACCCCGGATGATCTATCGACTCGACCGCTTCGGGCGGGGCGGTCACCACAAGCCTTTCAACGATCTCGGCATGCCGGCCGTGCGCATCATGGAGACGCACGAGAACTATGATCGCCAGCATCAGGATGTTCGCACCGAGAACGGGCGTGAATTCGGCGACGTGGTCAGCGGTGTCAACTTCGACTATGCCGCGCACATGACCGGCGTCAACGCGGTGGTGCTGGCTTCCCTCGCCTGGGCGCCGCCACCGCCCAGCAAGGTCCGGGTCCAGGGAGCGGTCAGCCCGTCGACATCAATCTCCTGGACTCCCACTCCAGGTGACTCGGCACTGGGGTACAAGGTCTACTGGCGAGACACCACCTCGCCGCAGTGGCAACAGTGGCGCTGGGTACCCGCTGGCACCACGCTGATCACCCTGCAGAACGTCGTCATCGACGATTTCTACTTCGGCGTCGCCGCCGTCGGACGCGGCGGCCACGAATCCGTGATCCAGTTCCCTTCCTTCGTTCGCTGACAGGGGGTCGATATGCAGGTCCTCGGACGGAGCGTGTTCCGGGCCTGGAGCCTGGCCCTGATGGCGAGCGTCGCCGCCTGCAGCCATTCGGCGCCCTTCGCCGGGGAGGAAAACCCCGGAGTCGATGGCCCATTCAGCACGACGGCGCTGGTTCGCCTGACCTTCGATGCCGGGATGGATCGGTACCCGACATTCGATGTCGACAATCAATCGTTCTGGTATTCATTCCAGGCGCCAGGCCGACCCGATGGCGATCGCTGCCTGGCGACGATGGCGGCGGCGGGTGGCGTGCGCCACGAGCATTGCCTCGACGACAATGCCGGCCAGACCCGGCGGGACGCGTACGACTCGCCAACCCCCGGTCCTGATGGCCAGCTTGCCTACGGTCGGTTCCAGTCCCTCATCTCGGCCTTCTTCCCCGCAAGTGGCGCACTGATGCTGGCGACGACGGCCGACCCGCTCAACGGCCGCTCGCTGCTGACCACACCCAACAACATCGGCGGCGTGGGCTTCAACCACTTCGGCCGGATCCGCTGGATCGCGAAGGACAAACTGCTGGTGCTGATCGAAGACCAGACGGTTGTGCCGCATTGCATCGGGTGCGTGAAACGCGATACGGTGATCCAGCCGTATGGCATCCTCGGTGGGACCATCACCGCGACCGGCGCCACCTTCGCGCTGATCCCGGGCACCAACGGCGCCAGTGACTTCTTTACCTCGGCCGCTGGCGATTCGATCTACTTCACGAACGGTGATCTGCTCCAGCGCCTGCCGACTGCCGGCGGTAGTCCGGTCAACGTCTTCACGAACAGCACCGGTGTTGGGTCGGTGGCGCGAGTACCAGGGGGGATGATCTTCATCACGTCAGACGGACGGATCCGCCTGGCCGACTTCACCGCGGGGACCAGTGTCGAACTCGTCAACCGGCTTGAACTCACTGCACTCGGATTCGGCGCGATCGACGCCTCGAGCGACGGCTGCCGGGCCGTGGTCGAAGTCCGCAAGTCGTTCGACGTCACCTACACCACCGATCTCTATGGGCTCAAGACCGGCAAGGCGGGGTGCACTCCGTAAGGGACCTCGCCGCATTCCCGCGCTCGCGCTCCTCATCGCGGCGTGTGGCCATTCGGAGTCGTACAAGGTCACGGCCATCCCCGACAACGACCTTCCCCTGTCGACCGATGCGCCATCCAGACTCACCTTCGATCCCGGAATGGATCGTTTTCCCTCCCACTCCAGTGACGGCACCACACTCTGGTATTCGTTCCAGTCCCCGATCAGGCAAGATGGCGATCGATGCCTGGCCCGGATTCCGGCGGCCGGCGGGACACGAACGGAGTTCTGCCTCGACGCCATCGAGGGACTGACACGTCGCGATGCCTTCGACATGCCGTCACCAGGCCCCGGCGGCCAACTGATCTACGTGCGCTACGCCTCTGATATCGGCGCCTTTCTTCCCGATTCAGGTACCATCTTGCTGGCGACCGAGGCGAACCCGATGGTGGCGCGTCCGTTGCTCCGCTTGCCCACCGCCATTGATGGCATCGGCTTCACCTACACCGGGCGGATTCGCTGGCTGACTCCTGACCACATCGTGTTCGTGGGCGAGGACATGTCGGTGCGGCGGATCTGTGGATCGTGTGCCACGAAAGACACGATCTATCGTGGCGCGGGTCTCATTGATGGCCGCATCACTGCCACCGGAGCGACCTTCGCATTCATCCCGGGGACGCTCTTCGCCAGTGATTTCGACTTCTCCTCCGGACGCGATTCACTCTACTTCACCGCGACCGACGATGACCCCGTGGCGTTGCCGCGACGCGGTCACGTGCTCTTCGCGATCCCGCTTGCTGGTGGCGTGCCCCGCGTCGTCTTCGCCACGGTACCGGGCGACACGCTCTATTCCGTGGCGCGGACCACGACGCGATTCGCAGTGACCACCAAATCGCAAATCATATCGGTCGACCCAGCCGCCGGAACGAGCTTTACCCTGGCGGGTCCGACTTATGGCAACGCCAGCAAATTTGGTCTAGCCAGTGCGAGCCCGGATGGCTGCCGCCTCACGGCCGAGTTCAGGTTTCCACTCGTCCCGACTTACACCACCGACCTGTTCCGGTTTCCTTCGGGGGTGTCCGGGTGCCCGCCCTGATCTCCGTTGTGACCAATCCCGAGGAGGCGAGGTCGTTGAGGGTCGCCTCCGCCCGCCTGGCCCGCCCGTACCACCCTGTGCCACAACGCCGTCGTGAGGGCCGCTGATGCCCCTGAGCTTCCAGACCCTGGTCGGCGCGGCGATACTGCTCGGCACAAGCGCCTGTGGGCACAGCGAGGCGTTCGAGTCTCCGATTGTGCCCCCGCTCACCGCCCCTTTCACCACCTTGCCGCCGATTCCACTGACATTCGACGAGGGGATGGATCGCTGGGCCACCTGGAGTCCGGATGAGCGGGGCATCTGGTATTCGTTCCAGCCCGGTGGCCGCAGCGATGGCGATGTCTGCCTCGCCAGCATGCCTGGCGGCGGAGGTACCAGGCGCGAGTTCTGCCTCACGGCCACCGCGCAGGAGTCGCGGCGCGACGCGTTCGATCGCCCAGCCCCCGGCCCGGAAGGACTCCTGCTCTATGGCCACTACACCTCCAACATCGGCATGCTCACCCTCGAAGACGGAGAGCTTGACCTTGCAACAACAGCTGCACCGCTCGAGGCCCGGCGGCTGCTCTCGTTGCCGAACAACATCGGCGGAATCGGTTTCAATCACATTGGCCGGATCCGCTGGTTGGCTCGCGATCATTTCGTCGCGGTCGCGGAAGATGAGACCGTGATCCCGCACTGCGCGAGTTGCACCAAGCGCGACACCATCTATGTCGGGTATGGCTTGCTCGATGCTCGAATCACCGCGGACGGTGCCACCTTTCGCTTGATCCCGGGCTCGCTCAACGCCAACGACTTCACCCTGTCCGTCGCGGGCGACTCGCTCTACTTCACCCAATCCGATGATCTGGTCGAATTCACGACCCGCGGGCGCACGATTTCCTCACTGCCCATCGGCGGCGGGACCGCTCAAGTGATCTATGCTGGCGCCGGGGGACTGGCTTCCGTCGGTCGCGCCGGCCCGAGGCTGATCCTCGCCACAGGAGGTCGGGTGGTCGCGCTCGAAGTCGCCTCGGGAGTAGTCAGCGTGCTTGCAAGCAATGGCCTCACTGGCGCGCGCGGATACGGCAGCGTCACCGCCTCCACCGATGGCTGTCGGGTCCTCGCGGAATTTGCCCGACCACGGGGACTCACCTTTGAGACCAACGTGTATCTGCTCGCCACAGGAAACAGCAACTGTGCGCCCTAGCCTGCTTCCGTGGGTCGCCCTGGCGAGTGCGCTGACCATCGCGGCCTGTGCCCACAGCACCCCGGCCGATGATGGTACTCTGCCTGCACTGACGGGCCCCTTGACCCTTTCCGCACCGGTGCGCCTGACCTTCAACGACGGCATGGATCATGTGGCGTCGTTCAGCGACGACGGCACCACCTTGCTCTATGCTTTTCAGGAGAAACTTCCGCTGCCTCCGGTGGTCGTGAGTCGACCGGACGCAGATCGTTGCATCGGAGTAATGCCGGCAGCTGGAGGAACTCGACAGTCCATCTGCCGTCCCGATCTCACCGGGCTCGACAGCACCGACGCGTTCGAGCATGCCACCGTCAATGCAGCGGGCGCGCTGCTGTACGCGGCATACAGCTCGCGCATCGGATCACTAATCACCAACGGCGGAACCCTTCGCCTCGCCTCCCTTGGCGCGCCGTGGCCGGGACGCGCACTGCTGACGACTCCCACGGTCACGGCCGGGATTTCCTTCGACCATTTCGGCGTCATTCGCTGGGCCTCCCCGACGCTGTTCTTCGTCGAGGTGCACGACCAGACGCTGATCGGAAACCCCTACAACGAACTCAAGCTTGATACACTCGCGCTCGGCCTCGGCATTCTGCGAGGTGACCTCTCCGGCTCCGGGGTGGTCTTCACCGCGGTCACTGGCGCCGACAGCGCCAACGGCTTCGATCTTTCTGCTGGCCGCGATTCGCTCTACTTCACGCGGCTCGACGACGCCACGCTCTATGCCATCCCGATCGGCGGCGGGGCACGCAGCGTGGTCTACACCGAGCCGGCAGGCGGCGGCCGACGCATCCTCCGCGACCCGGTACGTGTGGGCACCCGAATCGCGGTGGTCAGGCAGAACTATCAGGCGCGGCTGCAGCAGCTGAGTCCGCCCACCGGCCTCGAGGCGGGCGCAGCGATCCAGCTGGTCCGGCCCAGCGATGGAACCGCGACGACGCTGGTCGCGGCCAGTGGCAGTGCCAGTACGCAGGGATCGCTGGCAGCTTTTGGCGCGATGGCGGCCTCGCCGGATGGCTGTCGCCTCGTGGTGGAGCATCGCGTGGTCGAGAAGTTCTCGTTCACGACAGATCTCTACGCCTACTGCCTCGGCCTCGCCGGGCAGTGCAGCTGCTCATGAGTTGTGTCCCTCTCAGTCGCGCGAAGCCGCAATCGGTGCGATCTTCCGGTTCCCCATCGACCCCCGGGATCCAATGACACGTCCGAACCTGTCTCCGTGCGCGCGCTTTCTGGTCCTCGCGTTCCTCGCCGCGTGCGCACACACAGAGCCACCCACGATCGCCGACGTCGACCAGCAAGGCCCATTCAGTACGGCAGTACGCGCCCGGATCACCTTCAACAGTGACGCCGACCTGACGCCGAGTTGGACACCCGATGGCAAAGGCATCTTCTACACCTTCGGCGACAAGAGTCGGGCCGATCACGATCGCTGCCTGGCCATGTTGCCGGCGGAAGGTGGCACCCGGATCTGGACGCTCTGTGACAATCGACCCGGCCACGCCGATTCGGCCGAGATGATTGCCTCACCGGCGCTCTCGAGCGACGGCCAGTTGCTCTACCTGGTTGGAGCAAGTCGACTCACCGACCTCTTGCCACAGCGGGTGACACTCTTTCTCGCCGACACGGCGTCGCCCCTCAATCGACGCGCCCTGCTGACGCTGCCGAGTGACGTCGGCGGCGGACTCCGTCCCAACTGGCTTACCGATATCAACTGGACCGGGCCAGGCGAGTTCATTGCAATGGGCGGCAATCTGACGGTGGTGCCCGGATGCACCGGGTGTGCTCTCACCGATACGGTCGTCCAACCGCTGGGCGTGGTGCGAGGCACAATCAGCGGGGCCAGCGCCACGATGGAACTCATTTCCGGTACCGAGGGGGTGAGCAGTTATTCGCTCGCCGACAACGGGGCCAACATCGTCATCGCGCGCGGCCTGACCCTGATCAAGATGCCGAGGGCCGGCGGAGTCGAGACCGTACTGTCGACGCTGGCTCCCGGGGTCGACAAGCGCATCGATGACGTGAGTTGCCGGGGCGCGGCGTGCGTGATCGGGACGTATGAGTTCGTCATCCCGCCCCCGCCGGGCAGCGCGAAAGGCATCTATTCGCTCTTGCGCGTGAGCACCGCCGGCGGCGCTCCCACCACGCTCGAGAGCACCGACGTCGGCCCCTGGTCGGCGGTCCGCGCGTCACCGACGAACAGCGATGTCGTGCTCCGTATTGGCCCGCTCAAGTCCGGTGATCTCTACCTCTACCGGAACCTCCTGCCGTGAAGGTCGCGATGAAGTTTCCTGCGCACACCCCGTTCCTGCGAGGCGCCATGCGCTCGTTGCTCCCCCTGCTCCTGCTCGGTGCTGCAGTCGCTCCCACTGCCTCAGCACAGAGCGTCGGCGGCGTCATCGGCACCGTCACCGATGCCGCGACAGGCCGAACGCTTCGCGGTGCAGAAATCCGGATCGATGGCGGCCGACGCGCCACCACGACCGATAGTGGCGGCAACTATCGCATCCGAGGCGTGACAGTAGGCCTCCACCGCATCGAGGCCCTGATTCCGGGCTATCGCTCGGCCCAGCGCGAAGGGGTCGCAGTCCGTTCCGACGAATTCACCCGCGCCGACGTGCGCCTTGCGCCGATTGCGGTGCAGCTGAGTGAGCTGCGAGCCGTGGGCGTACAGGACCCGGTGCTCGACCCGCTCGCGACCTCAACGGCACAGCGGATTACCGAGGCCGATCTCCGGCGCTTGCCGGTGTCGTCGCTCGAAGATGACAAGCCCTTTCAAACGCCGCAACTATTCAGGCCACGCCTTCAAGAAATATGTCATTCCCTTCGCTCTGATCACCGGCGCTTTGATTGCGAGCGACCGGCAGACCGCGGATCTGCTGCCCAATACCAGCGATCAGGTAATGTGGAGCGGCAGGGTCTCGCAGGTCGGAGCAGGGTATTCCTTAGCGGGGGTGGCGATCGGGACGTACCTCATTGGCAAGGTTTCCGGGAACAGGAAGATCCGCGAGACCGGCCTCCTCGCGGGGGTAGCCCTGGCACACAGCCAACTATTGACGGTCGGGTTAAAAGCCATCACCCAGCGCGAGCGTCCACTCATATTCCAAGCCAACCCTAGTGGGCGAATTGGCTTCTGGAAGGGTGGGAATTCCTTCCCGTCGGGGCACTCCTCCGGCTCATTCGCACTCGCCGCTGTATTCTCCTACGAGTATGGAGACCAGCACCGGTGGGTGCCCTTTGCCTCTTATGGACTGGCATCTGTAGTAGCTGCCTCCCGCCTGAGCGGACAGAAACATTGGGTATCCGATCTCTTCGCCGGAAGTACCATGGGCTTCATGATTGGACGCTACGCCTACAAAAATCATCACGATTCTCGCGTCGATGGGGGCCACCTGAAGAGAGCGGAGCGCTTCGTCCCGCAGTTTGGCATGGGCCCGCGCGGCCTTACCCTTGCATGGATTATCTAACACTTTTGAATGGCAGTGGCAGGAAGAGCCAACTACCGCGCTGCCATCAGGCCCGATCCCAGCTGCTCCATAATTTCGAATACCCGAATGGGATAATCCTTGCGGGCGGGGTTATAGATCTTGAGCTTCGCCGTCGTATCTTTTCCCGCATACAACGGTGACTTCGACAGCCGTTCGGCTACATGGTGGATTCCCTGGCGCTCGTTCTGAAACGTCGACCTCCCCGACCCCCACCCCATCAGGTTCTTTCCGATCAAATACTTCCCGCCGCTCGATTCCAGGAACACGATGCTCGGAAGCAGCCGCCAGTCCAACCCGTTTCGGTCCGCGGCGGCGATGAAATCCGTAGCCAAATGCTGTATCGGACACTTATGCTTCTGGAAGAAATTGAACAGGGCCCGGTACCGCGGGTC
>JBDSMX010000228.1:0-9049 GCA_039915645.1 Gemmatimonadales bacterium
GCCGCATCCTTCGCGGCATCATCCCCGTGCGGCACCACGCGAATCGTCGCGTGCGACAGATCGCGGGTGACTTCGACCGAGCTCACCGTCACCATCGTCACGCGGGGATCGCGGACGTCCCCGCGCAGCAGCGCTTCCGCCAGCACGGCCCGGATGGTCTCGGCCAACTGCTCCGGCCGTCGAGAGGCACCCTTGCCGCCCACGGATCAGCCCTGCGCCGCCGAAGCGGCCAACGTGCGCTTGATCTCTTCGAGCCGGTACGCTTCGATCCGGTCACCGACCTTGAGGTCGTTGAAGTTCTCGATGCCGATACCGCACTCCTGTCCTTCCTTCACTTCCTTGGCGTCGTCCTTGAAGCGCTTGAGCGACGAGAGCTCGCCAGTGTACATCGTCACGCCATCGCGAAGCACGCGCGCCTTCGAGGTCCGGGTAATGGTGCCCGAGCGTACGATGCAGCCGGCGATGGTGCCGACCCGCGTGACCTTGAACAGCTCGATGATCTCCGCCTCGCCGAGGATGGTTTCCTTCTCCTCCGGCTTGAGCAGACCCTCGAGTGCGTTCTTCACGTCCTCGACGGCTTCGTAGATGATGCGGTAGGTCCGGATGTCGACGCCTTCGCGTTCGGCGGCGTTCCGGGCATTGGCATCCGGGCGGACATGGAAGCCGAGAATGATGGCACCCGACGCCTTCGCCAGGAGCACGTCGCTCTCGCTGATCTGACCGACACCACGATGCACGATGTCGACGCGCACTTCGCCCGTGCCGAGCTGGGCCAGCGAGTCGGCGAGTGCTTCGGCCGGACCACCCTGGTCTGCCTTGATGATGATCCGCAGCTGCGTGACGGCGCCTTCCTTGAGCGCGCGCGAGATATCCTCGAGCGTGCCACCGCGCGCGGTACGACGGTTCTGCGCCTCGCGCTCGAGCCGCTGACGCTTCTGCGCGATCTCACGCGCTTCGGTCGCATCGGTGAGCACCTGGAACGAGTCACCTGCCGCCGGCACACCCTCGAAGCCGAGGATCTGCACCGGAATCGATGGCCCGGCCGACTTCACCGTTTTGCCGCGCTCGTCAAACAAGGCGCGAACACGACCGGAGAACTTGCCGCAGATGAAGTTGTCGCCGACGCGGATGGTGCCCTTCTGCACCAGCACCGTCGCGATCGGACCCTTGCCCGCATCGAGGGTCGCTTCGATGACGGTACCGACCGGGCGCGCATCGGGATTCGCCTTGAGTTCGAGAATTTCAGCCTGCAGCAGGATCTGCTCGAGCAGGTCGGGAACGCCGAGACCGCTCTTGGCCGAGATCGGCGTGTGCATCACCTGGCCGCCGAACTCTTCGAGCACGACGCTGTGCTGCAGCAGATCCTGCTTCACCTTGGCCACGTTGGCCGACGGGAGATCGATCTTGTTGATCGCAACGATCAACGGCACACCGGCGTTCCTGGCGTGCGAGATTGCTTCCACGGTCTGCGGCATCACCTGGTCGTCGGCCGCAATCACCAGCACGACGAGGTCGGTGACCTGGGCACCGCGGGCACGCATAGCGGTGAAGGCCTGGTGCCCCGGCGTGTCGAGGAAGGTGATCGAGCGCTTCCCCGGCAATTCGATGTGATAGGCACCGATGTGCTGGGTGATGCCACCGGCTTCACCCGCGACGACGTTGGCCTTGCGGATGTAGTCGAGCAACGAGGTCTTGCCGTGGTCGACGTGACCCATGATGGTCACGACCGGCGGCCGCCACTCCTTCTCGCCCGTCTCCTCGACTTCCTCGACCTCGACCTCGGCGTGGTACTCCTCTTCCTTCACCGCTTCGAAGCCGAACTCCGACGCGATCAATTCGATCTGGTCGAAGTCGAGCCGCTGGTTCACGGTGACCATCAGGCCGAGTTCCTTGAAAGCGAACGCGACGATCTGGTTGGCTGGGATCTTCATGGCCGCGGCGAGTTCGCTCACCGAGATGAACTCGTTGACGCGAATCCGGGTCTTCTCGCGCTCCTTTTCCTCGGCCGCACGCGACGCGATGATGTCGCGGTACGACGGTTCGTCGGAGCGAGTCTTCTTGCGCGGACCGGCGGTGCCCTTCATCCCGTGCAGCGTCTTGAGGATGTTGGCCTGCACCTGATCCTGATCGACGAAGCTCTTCTTGCCCTTCTTCCCCTTCTTGCGGCCACCGCCCGGCTGGGCATCGGGGCCGAAAGTGCGTGCGACTGGCGCGCCAGGCGAGGCGGGCCCGCTGCCTGCGCGACCCGGTGCAGGCGTGCTGGACGAGAAGACCGGACGGGGACGACCACCGGGACCGCTGCCCTGGCCACCGCGCTGCGGCGGGCCGGAGGGGCGACCGCCCTGCTGGCCACCGGCGGCTGGCGCCGGACGCTGCACGCGGGGCGGAATGAACGGCTTGGGTACACCACCCGGGCCCGAAGGCGCGGTGGTGGGGTCGCCCTGCGTGGTGGGCCGGGTCTGTGGCGCGCTCGGCCGCGGCGGCATTGAGGGCCGCGACGGAATGAACGGGCGCTCGACCGCGGGCGGCTCGACGACGGGAGCGACCGGCTTCTCGGCAACCGGCGCGGCGACCGCAGCCTCCGGCTCAGGCTCGGATGACGGCGCTTCCGGCTCGGGCGGCAGATCCTTGAAGAGGAGCTTGGCGCGCTCTTCGAGCGAGAGTCCCGGCTTCACATCGGAAGTGGGCTTCTCGAGTTCGAGTGCCGGCGGGAGTTCGAAGGCGACCTTCGCTTCGTGCTCGGCGTCGACCGCGGCCTTCGCTTCCTGTTCGGCAACCTCGGCGGCAGTGCGCCGACGGCGCACCGGCTTCGCCTCGGCGACGGGCGCGGGCGCGGGTGCTTCGACGACCTTGCGGCGACCCTTCTTGGGGGCCGGCGCTTCAGCAGCCTTCCGCTTTTCGCGTTCCCAACGCACTCGCACCGCGGAGACCTGATCGGGCTCCAGCGACGACATATGGCTGCGCACGAAGATGTTCATTTCGCGCAGCATTCCCATGAGCTGTTCCACGGGAACGCTGAATTCCGCAGCGAGGTCGTGCACACGACTCTTGACCACTAACAAACTCCTTCCTTCAGGTCCCGTCCCGAGGCGCACTCGCCGCGAGAATTCCCGCTGCCAACGCTCGGTCCTTCACACCTACCACCATCACCGGCGGACGCCCGAGGCGTTGTCCCATCCGGTCGGCCGAGGGCCCGATGACAATCGGGACCGCCGTGGCCACTGCCAGTCGCTTGACCTTTTCCATTGCGCGGGGCGACGCATCTTCAGCGAGCACCACTGCGAAACACTTCTGCCGTTTCAGGAACGCGCGGGTTCCGTCGACACCGGCCACCACATTGCCACCGGCTGCGCCAAGCCCCAACAGGGCGAGGACGCGGTCACCGTGATCAGGCCGCGGGGGCGTCTCCACCCTCAGGCTCCTCCTCGGTCAACTCCGACAGGAACTTCAGCAGCTCCTCGGTGATGCCGGGAGTCATGCCGGGAATCCGCTCGATGTCGTCCGACTCCAGATCGATCACGTCGTTCAGCGCCGAGAAACCAGCCTGGTCGAGAATCGCGACGAGCTCCGGCGACAGGCCTTCGAGCTGCGCGAGCGGCACGCGTGCTTCCGGATCTTCCTCGGTCGCGATCGGTGCGAAGAGCGGGCCTTCACCGCCGCGCTCCAGCCACTCGCGGCTCGAGTAGAGATCGATCTTCCAGCCAGTCAGCTCAGAGGCAAGTCGCACGTTCTGGCCGTTGCGGCCGATCGCGAGCGAGAGCTGATCTTCATCGACCACGGCCTGAATCGTCTTGGTGGCCGGATCGGAGAAGACCTTCGCCACACGAGCCGGTGCCAGTGCCAGGCGCGCGAAGCGCTCGGGATCGGGCGACCAGGGCACGATGTCGATGCGCTCGCCGCCGAGTTCGTTGACGACGGCCTGCACGCGCGAGCCCTTGAGGCCGACGCAGGCACCCACCGGATCGATGGCGTCGTCACGCGAAATGACGGCGACCTTGGTGCGCGAGCCGACTTCGCGGGCAATGCCGCGGACTTCGACGATCCCCTGCTGGATTTCCGGCACTTCGAGCTTGAAGAGCGCCACCACGAAGAGTGGATCGCCACGCGACAGGATCAGGCGCGGCCCCTTGGGGGTCTCCTCGATCCGCTTCAGCACCGCGCGGATGGTATCGCCCTGATGGAAATGCTCGCGGTGATTCTGCTCGCGATACGGCACGATCGCTTCGGCTTCGCGGAAGCGATTGAGCATGATCACGAACTTGCCGCGCTCGACCTGCTGAATCTCGCCGGAGAGCAGTTCGCCCACCTTGCTGGTGAACTCGTCCCGGATGCGGTTGCGCTCGCCTTCGCGCACGCGCTGGATGATCCGCTGCTTGGCTGCCTGGACCGCGAGTCGACCGAAGGTCTCGAAGGGGACTTCTTCCTCGAGCACATCGCCGACCTGGAAGTCCGGATCCTCGAAGCGCGCCTCTTCGACCGAGACCTGCGCACTCGAATCCTCGACCGCATCGACCACCTGGCGGAGGCGGGTCACCGAGAGGGTGCCCTGCAGCTCATCGACATTGAGTTCGAAACGGACATTCGGCCCGTACTTCTTCATCAGCGCCGCGTGAATACCGTCGCGCAGCAGATCGAGCAGCTCCGAGCGCTCGAGCTGCTTGGTGTTCGACAGTTCACGGAAGGCCGACAGCATTTCGGCGGACGTCGCCATCTACGATTCTCCTGCTTCCCGGTTACCAGCGGTTGACCAGTCGACCACCAGGGTGGCCTCCTTGATCGCCTCAAGGGACAGCGTGACGGGTTTCCCGCCCAGCTCGAGTATCACGTGCAAATCATCAGGAACGGCGGTGATGCGTGCAGTCTGCTGTCCCGAAACGCCGACCGCCTTGAGCCGAATGGTCCGGCCGATATAGCGGCGCCAGTGTTCGACGAAACGAATCGGCCGTTCGACTCCAGGCGACGACACTTCCAGTGTCCAGGCAGACCCCACCGCGCCGGCGAGTTCGAGCTGCTGCTCCAGCGCGCGCGAGACCCGCTCGCAATCGCCACTCGTGATGCCGTGTCCACGTCGTCCACCACCGGGCACGTCAATGCGCAATCGCACGATTCGGCGAGCAGCCGAACCTGCGATACGGACGTCCACCAACTCGAAGCCGAGGTCATCCACGGCGGCGCGAAGCGCCTCTGGGCTGAGATCGGTGGTGGTCACGTCCGGACCCGGTGGGGGAAAAAGAAAAAATGTCGGGGGAAACCCGACACTCGCCGACTGCACGCAAGTTCCCCCAGCACCAGAAGATACCCTCAATGTGACGGGGAGGTCAACGGGGAATGAGAGAGGAGAGAGGAGGGAGGAGGGAGGAGGGAGAAGGGAGAAGATCCCGGAGGTGCCGCGCATGCGCGGCACGGGTCTTCGAGCGGGGGAGAGGTCGGGACTCCGCCGATACGGGGAGACCGGCGCCGCGCAAGCGCGGCACCACCGGACCGCCCCTCTCCTCTCTCCTCCCTCCTCCCTCCTCCTATTTCAATCCCAAGTACGCCACCATTCGCCCATCCGCACCGCCGCTGCCGCGGTGCGAGAAGAAGTCCTCTCGACGGCTGGAGCTGCAAATCGTCGAAAGCGTAAACTCCTTGATACCAAGAGCTTCTGCTTGTGACTTGAGAACTTCTCTGAGGTCGATATGCCATGGCCCCGGGCCATCGGCCTGCGCCCCGACGCCGGTCACCACCTCGGCGCCTACCTCGTAACAGGGCCCCGAGATGGCGACTCCCGCATGTCCGACGATCTCATCGGGGCTGGCTCCCTTTTCTGCCAGGAGGGCGACCCCCCGGGCAAGAATCCCGGCGGCCGTTCCCCGCCATCCGGCATGCAGCAGGGCGATGGCTCGTTGCCGGGGCGCCACCAGGTAGATCGGGACACAGTCGGCCACGGTGACGATGAGGAGTCGGCCCGGCTGGGAGGTGACGTGACCGTCAGCGCCCTCGAGGAGGGTCCAGCCCTCCGGCAACGACTCATGGACAAGGACCTGGTTGCCGTGGACCTGATGGGCGAGCACCGCGCCGGGGAATTCGGGGAAATGGGCGAGAAAACGGCGCCAGCGTCCCATCACGACACCGACCGGAGCCCGGCCCCAGAGGCCGAGGTCGAATGGCTCTGGGCCCCTGCCCCGGCCGGTGATTCCGGCGACGACCCCGAAGCGTTCACGCCAGCCCGGAACTTCCCAGAGCGGGAGATCGCCCGGGAGCGGCCGCTCGTCAGTCGTCGACACGCTCGATTTCGGCGCCGAGGGCGCGCAGCCGGACATCGATCTTCTCGTAGCCGCGCTCGATCTGCCCAATGTTGTGGATCGTGCTGGTGCCTTCGGCCGCCAGCGCCGCCAGCAGCATCGCCATGCCGGCGCGAATATCGGGCGACTCCACCTTGCTCCCGCGCAACGGGGACGGCCCGCTGATGACCGCGCGGTGGGGATCGCAGAGCACAATACGCGCGCCCATGCCGACCAGCTTGTCGACGAAGAAGAGCCGGGACTCGAACATCTTCTCGTGAATCAGCACCATCCCTTCGCACTGGGTGGCTGCCACGATGGCGATGGACATGACATCGGCCGGGAATGCCGGCCAC
Organism: Gemmatimonadales bacterium; assembly: GCA_039915645.1. Classification (GTDB taxonomy): domain Bacteria; phylum Gemmatimonadota; class Gemmatimonadetes; order Gemmatimonadales; family GWC2-71-9; genus Palsa-1233. The sequence continues at coordinate 6,620 of JBDSMX010000228.1, forward strand.
GGGCCATCTTCGAGCTTGGGTACGTGTCCGCCGAGATCGGGGCGAACGCGCCGCTCCTGGCCGGCGTCGACGATGAGGTTGTCGCCATCAATCCGCGGACGGATGCCGAGCCGGTCGAAGCCGAGCAGGGTGCTGCGCAGGTCCTCGGCGCGTACCCCTTCAATCGTCACCTGGCCGTTGGTGACCGCTGCCAGCCCGATGAAGGAGCCGATCTCAATATGGTCGGCGCCGATGCTGTAGCTGGCGCCGCCGAGCGGGTGGCCGCCCTCGATGACGTAGGTGTTGCTGCCGATGCCGTCGATCTTCGCACCCATCGCGACCAGCACCCGCGCCGTGTCCTGGACGTGAGGCTCGCAGGCCGCGTTCCGGATGATGGTTCGTCCCTCGGCCATGACGGCCGCCATCAACGCGTTCTCGGTGCCCGTGACACTCGGCTCATCGAGGAAGATCTCCGCGCCTACGAGCCGCTTGGCGGAGATTTCGAAGCGGTCGCCGACACTGACCGAAGCCCCGAGGCGCTCGAGCGCGAGGAAGTGGGTGTCAACTCGACGACGCCCGATAACGTCTCCCCCCGGCGGGGGAAGCACGACCTGCCCGAATCGGGCGAGGAGTGGTCCCGCGAGAAGGATCGAGGCACGGATCCGGGTACAGAGGACCGGGTCGAGCGGTTTGGGCTGGACGTTCCGGGTATCGATGGTCAGCGCGTTGGGACCATTCCAGGAGACCGACGCACCGAGGTCGGCGATGATCTCGAGCAGCGTCTCGACATCACGAATCCGGGGAATGTTGTCGAGCGCGACTGGCCCGTCGGCGAGCAACGTGGCTGCGATGACCGGCAGGGCCGCGTTCTTGTTTCCTGCGGGGCGGATCGTGCCGGAAAGCTGGCGACCGCCGGTGACCACGAAGCGTGGAGGCATATCACGCAAAGCTCGTCTCCTCGCGTGACAGCCGCAAGCGGCGCACCCGGGAAACGTTAGATTTCAGGTGATCCTGCAACAGGAGCAGTAGCAGATGGCTGAATGGATCGGGCCCACCGTGGCCATTTCGCTGGCACTGATCGCACTCTGTTTTCTCGGGATTGCGGCCGCCGTTGCACTCACCCTCAAGGAAGCCGTGGAACGCGGCCAGTCCCTCGCCAAGGAACTGGGCGAGTTGCGTCGCGACCTGGGTCCCACCCTGCAAGCGCTGAATCGGCTCGGGACCGGCGGCGCGGAAGTCGTGGAACTCGCGCAGGAAGAGGTCCGCGAGATCATCTACACCACGCGACGACTCCGGAAGGACGTGGAGAAGAGCGTCACTCGCGCGCGGAGACGGCTGGCCGACTTCGAGGCGGTAGTCGAGGTGGTGCAGGAGGAAGTCGAGGAGACGGCGCTCGATCTTGGTGCCGCGCTCAGGACGGTTCGCACTGGCAGCGGCGTCATCGGACGGTTGCGTCGCCTTGTGCTCCCGCGCCGCCGGGGCGGGGCGTGATCCAGCTCGCGGCGCTGCTGATCGTGGCAGTGATCGCACTCTGCTTTCCGAATGCGCTGCACGCGTGGACGCCAGGCACGCACGTGGTGCTGGGCGAGCGAATCCTCTCTTCCCTGCACCTGCTTCCCGGCTCGGTGGCCGACCTCTTGCGCGCGTTTCCGTATGACTTTCTGTACGGCAACATCGCGGCCGATACCACGATGGCCAAGAAGTACGCGCCCGCAGATCGGCACTGCCACGCGTGGCACGTCGGCCGTGAGGTCTACGACCTCGCACCCACCGATGCGCTGAGCGCCTTCGGGCTCGGCTACATGGCGCATCTCGCCGCCGACACGGTCGCGCACAATCACTTCGTGCCGCGGCAGCTCGTGGTCACCAGCAGCACCCGGACGATGGGCCATACCTACTGGGAAAGCCGCGTCGAATCGATGCTCGGCGAAGAAGTACCGCGCGCTGCTCGCGACCTCCTCCGACTGGATCACCGTCCCGCCGACGCGCATCTCGAGCGGATCCTCTCACCGACGATCTTCTCGGTGCGGACCAATCGACGCCTCTTTCGCGGAATGGTGCATCTCACCGACTCGCGACCGTGGCAGCTCGGGATGCAGGTCGCCACCGAACAGAGCCGCTGGGAGTTGTCGGAACCGCTGATTGCCCGGTACCTCGACACCGCGACGGAGCAGATCCGTTCGGTGCTCAGCGGCCCCGCCTCGCCGGTACTGCAGATCGACCCCAATGGCGAAGCGGAGATCATGCGCAGCAAGTCGGTGCGACGCGAAGCACTGCGCAGCACCGGGCGCCGAGATCATGAGTGGATTGCTGCGGTCGCCGATGCGCACTTCGGCCTCCCCGAGGCGAAGGCGCCACCAGTTGGCTCAACTCCCGCCTGGGGCACTCCGCTTCTGGAGCAGCCCGACGAGCCGAAGCGCCTCGCTGGTTCGTGACAGCCCTGCGATAGAC
>JBDSMX010000274.1:0-2876 GCA_039915645.1 Gemmatimonadales bacterium
CTCCTGCTCGGCATTGTGCCGCTCGCGTATCGACCGGGAGCGAAGCGCGCCGCAGTGATCGGACTCGGTTCCGGCATGAGCTCGCATGCGTTGCTCTCGTCGGCTGCGTTGCAGCAGCTGGTGACCATCGAGATCGAGCCGCGGATGATCGATGGTGCCCGTCATTTCATGCCGGCCAATCATCGTGTGTTCGATGATCCGCGCTCGCGCATAGTGGTGGACGATGCCAAGTCCTACTTCGCGGCCGTGAACCGGAAGTGGGATATCATCGTGTCGGAGCCGTCGAATCCGTGGGTGAGCGGAGTGTCGGGGCTCTTCACCGAGGAGTTCTACCGCCGAGTGCGTGGCCAATTGGCGCCGGGCGGCGTGTTTGCGCAGTGGCTGCAGGCGTATGAGCTCGATGACGAGCTCTTGCTCACCGTGCTCACCGCTTTCCACAAGGCGTTCCCCGATTGGCGGATTCATCAGGTTGGCGTCGCAGACCTGGTGCTCATCGGCAGTCGCGACGGCAAGCTCCCGGAACCGGACTGGAGTGCTTCGCTCGCCTCGCCCGCACTCACGGTCGACCTCTGTCGCAACCTCCCGCTCACGGCTGAAGCGCTGGAATCCTCGCGCTTCGCCGATCGCCGATTGCTCGCGCCCGTCCTGGACCGGCTCGGCACCGCCAACTCCGACTTTTATCCTGTGCTCGATCTTGGTGCGGAGCGGCGACGCTACGAGTCGCGCACCGCGACCGGCATGCTCTCGCTTGGTGATCGCTGGTTCAACCTCGCGAGTGCGTTGAGTGATCGACGGCAGCCGCCAGTGGAACTGCCGGATCTCCTCTTTCCCGGCCTGCGTCGCTCGGCCACCTCGTGGCAGCGGACCTGGCAGGCCACCGCCGCGCCGCCCGACAGCGCGCTCTGGCAATATGTAGCGCGGGCGCGCTACGCGCGTGATGCATGGGATGCGCTGCTTCAGGCCGACAAGGAGCCGAATGACTGGCGACCGTGGCTACAGCAGTTCCAGGAGGTCGCCACCGTGAGACACTACGGTACCGCAGGGTGGATCGACTCGACGCTCTGGGAAAGTGCGGAGAGCTTTGCGCTCAGGCATCGCGCACCCCCGCGTGCGTTGGCCGTGCTGCATTTCCGCCGCGGCGTGCAAGCGTGGGACTCGCCCGCCACCCTCACAGCGGCGCAGATACTTGCCGACTCCTCGCTCATTGCTGATGGCTGGATTGGAGGAGAAGAGCTTCAGGATGGCGCGGTGGTCGCGGCGATCCGGATGGGGAGCAGGCCGCTTGCGGCCCAATGGTACTTCCGCCTCAGCGGCTTCAATCCCAGGGCGCCGGGGGATATGCGGTCGATGATCTTGCGGAGCTGGGCGACGGAGTAGAGTGAAGAGAGAAGAGAGAAGAGAGAAGAGAGGAGAGAGAAGAGAGGAGAGAGAAGAGAAAAGGGAGAAGGGAGGAGAGGGTGGTGCCGCGCTTGCGCGGCACGGGTCTCGCTACGGCCGGAAGATCTTCTCGATCGACTCCCCGAAAACCTTCGCAATCGTGAACGCCAGCGGCAGCGACGGGTCGAAGACCTCATTCTCGATGGCGTAGATCGTTTGACGGGAGACGCCGAGACGATCGGCGAGGTCCCCCTGGGTCCAGCCTTTGGCGGTGCGAAGCTCGCGGACGCGGTTGTTCACTTCCGCTTACCCTCGAATCCGAAGCGGTACTTTCGCACCCATGCCTGCGAGAAGACATAGAAGGGCACAGGGACAAACGCCGCGTCTGCCCAGCCCACGTCGCTTGAATGCAGCCCGAAGGGCATTGGAATTGTGGCCGGCAGCCCGATGGATGCGTTCAGCAGGAAGAGTGCGAAGAGCCAGAAGAGAGTGAAACGGAACGCCAGGCTTCCGGCAGCGCGTTCGACGGCCAACTCGAACTCATCCATCCGCTTTTCACGCGCTTCGGACGCCCAGAAACCCAGCACGAAGAAGGGAAACGGGAGGAGCGTCCAGAGAGTCCGGGACATCCCGACCAAGTCAGGGGATTGCAGCCGCCAGATGGCGAGCCAGACGACTCCTGCCCAGAGCAAGTGGGCTATTTCCAACGGCCAGCTGCGGGTGCGGCGAGCGTCGGCGCGGATATCGGCGAGGGTGAGGCGGTTCACTGAGCACTCCAGTAGTCAGGTGAACGCAAGGTAAAGGGTACTTGTCATAGTGTCAAGGACGCTTTACATCGATGGACGTCTTATCCAACGGCGGCGGGTCGTGGGCCCCTCGCAGCGGCCTCAGGTAGCCCGCGCGCGAGTACTACCGTGGTTCGACGAAGCGGCGTCGGGCGACTGCCAGCCGCGGAGAGGGTGCCCACGGCTCGGCGCCCGGTGGCGGCGCAATGGTTCGGTGATTCTGGAGGTCCTTCGACTGCGCGACTCTGCGAGTCGCTCCGCTCAGGATGACAGCCTGCGCACCTACTTCGCCAGCTTCTTCTCGACCTCGGCCAGCTTCGCCTGCGACGTCGGACCGATGATCGCGCCGGTCCGGGCGGCGAGTGCTACGGCCTTCTGGTATTCGGCCTTTGCTTCGGGGAGGCGATTGAGGGCCTGATAGGCATCGCCCATCGTGTCGTAGGTATTGGCGGAGTTCGGGAAGCGACGGATGTTGGCCTGCAGCATCGCGAGACCAACGTCGGGGTGGGCGTGAAGCACGGTCATGCCGAGGCGATTGAGCGCGAACTCCGGCGTGCTGATCTTCACGCCGTAATACTGTGACAGCTTGCCAAACCAGGCGTCGACGGCGGCGATGTCCATCGTTTGCGCCGCGGAGTCTGACGGGAGTCGGTACTCGCGAAAGATCGTCTCCAATCCGTCGTATACCGCGCGATGCACCACGGAGCCGTGATC
>JBDSMX010000277.1:0-6309 GCA_039915645.1 Gemmatimonadales bacterium
CGCCAAATCCCGCCAATCCGGATTGATGGACTCGATCAACTGGAGCTTCCGAAGTCGCTTCCAGTGCTTCAGCTGCTTCTCCCGCCGAATCGCCGCCTGAACATCCGACACCTGCTCGCAGAAGACCCGTCGATAGGCCTCGTGCCCTGAATTTGTGAAGGGTTGCGCGGCCCAAGGAGGAGGGAATGGTCGATGCGACGCGGTTAGGGGACTACTACTGCGAAGCTTCGCTCCTTCGACTCCGCCAGCTGCGCGGGCTGCGCTCAGGATGACACCACCTGGGCCTTGCTCCTTCGACTCCGCCCGCTGCGCGGGCTGCGCTCAGGATGACAGCAACTCCTCCCTCCTCCCTCCTCCCTCCTCATCCGTCGCTAGCTTTCAGGCATGTCCCTCCTCCCGGTACTCACTCCCCAACAAGCAACTGACTGGGACGCTGCGGCGGCCGCGAACGGTCGCGCGCTCGAGACGTTGATGGATGCGGCGGGCCGCGCGGTGGCGCAGGTCATCGTCGAGCGGTTCGCGCGTGCGGCGGGGCAGGGTGTGCTGGTCGCCTGTGGCAGCGGCAACAATGGCGGCGATGGCTGGGTCGCAGCACGCGCCCTCCACGCGCTTGGGCTCCCGGTCTGGGTGACCGAGACCGCCGCCGCACGGAGCGGGACCGCGGAGTCCGCGCGCAACCAGGCACTTACCGACGGAGTCCGCACGGTTCCCCACGATGGCCCTTGGCCCGCGGTGTCGCTCATCATCGATGCGATCCTCGGCACTGGCGCCCGCGGACCACTGCGCGAGCCGATTCCGGCACTCCTTGCGCGGCTGATCGATCTCGAATTCCCCATCGTCGCCATCGATGGCCCCACCGGCCTCGATCTCGAGACCGGCCTGCCGCACGGTCCGCTGTTCGCGACACTCACCATCACCTTTGGCGGCGTCCGGCGCGGCCACCTGCTCGCGCGTGACGAGAGCGGTGAGATCGTGGTGGTCGACATCGGGCTCGGTCACGCCGACGCCGCACTTCCACGCCTCATCGATCGCGGCTGGGCCGCCGAGCGACTGGTCGGGCTCGCGGCCCGAAGCCACAAGGGAATTCGCGGCCGCGTGGTGATCGTAGGTGGCGACACGACCATGACCGGCGCCGCGCGAATCGCCGCTCGCGCCGCATTTGCTGCCGGTGCCGGGCTGGTGCATGTCGTCGCGCCGGCGGAGAGCATCGCGGTCCTCCGCACGGCTGAGCCCGATGTGCAGACGCTCGAGCAGGAATTCAGCGGACCCTTGTCGGGCGACGCGATCGAACGGATCAATGCCGCGGATGTGGTGATCATCGGGCCTGGTCTCGGTCGCGGCGAGGGGCGCACCGCCTTTGTGCTCGACGTGCTCACGCATGCGCGCGCGGCGGTGATCGATGCCGATGCCTTGTTCGCTCTCAAAGGGTCGGTGCCCGCGCTCGCAGCACTCGCCGAGAGTCGCGCATTCGTCTGCACGCCGCATCTGGGCGAGTTCCGCACTCTCTTCCCGGATTTCGCCGACGATCTTGAGACGGCGCCGTGGGAAGCCGCCCAGAATGCGACCCAGGCGAGTCACTGTACCGTGCTGCTGAAAGGGGTGCCCACGGTGGTCGCCTGCGGCGCGAATCCACTGCTCACCGTGGCTGCTGGCAACCCTGGCCTCGCCACGGGCGGTAGCGGCGATCTGCTCTCGGGGATCATCGGTGCATTGCTGGGGCAGGGGATCGTCCTTCCCGATGCAGCGGCGATGGCGGCACAGGCACTCGGTGAAGCGGCCGATATCGCAGCCCGGCGCGTGACCGCGCGTGCCATGCGTCCGATGGATGTTGTTGCCGCACTTCCCGATATCTGGCGTGCCTGGGCGCGCCATCGCGAGAGCCAGATGCCGCACGCCCCGGTCCTCCTCGATCTTCCCGCTCCGCAGTCGACATGAAGCGTTCGCTTTTTCTTGGCGTGCTGATGCTGACGGCCTCGTGCGGAGCAGGAACGTCAGTGGGCGGCGTCGGCATGCCATTGCGCCCGATGCGTCCCGAGGATCGCGTCCTCCTCGGCGACTTCTCGCGCGTCAATGCCATCGCCACGGTCTTCGATCGTGTCTACGTGGTCTACCCCACCGCACTGGGCCTCTATCGCACGCTGAATCGCCATTGGGAGGTGCCACGCGCACCGTCGGAGCCGCGGCTGCTGGGTAGCGTGTTTGCCGCGGTGGTCGATGGCATCGACCAATCCGCCTGGCTCGCGATTCCCGACGGCTGGCTCCACTACCGCGCCGAGATGGATCAGTGGGAGCGCGGGCAGATCCCCGGTCGAGTCCAGAATGTCGCGGTTGATCCGGCCGACCCGGGCCGCGGCATCTGGTTCCAGAGTTCGGTCGGCTGGTTCGTGCAGCCGCGCTTCGGGGGGATCGCGACGCAGGCAACGCCGCCGAAGACGCTGCGCTTTCCCCACACCGTCGAAGATGCGATGCGCGACATGCCGCAACTGCGCTCCCTCGCACCAACCATCGCGCTCGGACCCCGCCTCACACCCGGCCGCATTCTCAACGCGGCGCCCGCCGCCGACGGGAGCGGCTGGTATCTCGGGACCAGCAGTCGTGGCCTGCTCTACTTCGACCGAATGGGTGCGCGCGGCGAGTCGTTCGGTCTCGGGCTGCCATCCGATGCGGTCGGCGCGCTTGCTGCCAACAGCGATGGCGTCTGGGTCGCCACCGATGCCACGCCCGAGATGGGGGCCTCGCTCACCTGGCTCAGCGCCGATCTCGGTCGGTCCCAGTCGGTGGCTGGTTTGCCGGCAACGGGGCTGCCGTTCGACGCCGCGCGCCGGTTGCTGCTGGCGGGCAACACGCTCTGGGTCGGCAGCGACAAGGGCGTGCTGCGCGTCTCGGTGGCCGATGGATCACTCAAGCGCTACGACGACAACAACGGGCTCGCCGATCCGCGGGTCACCTCCCTGGTGTTGCGGAACGGGAAGCTGGTGGTCGGTACCTTGCGCGGGTTGGCCGAGGAAACAGCAACGGGGTTGATCCAGCGTGTGGCGCCCGATTTCTTCTCGGCGGTCTACGCGCTTGCGGCACGCGGCGACACCGTCTGGGCCGCCACTGCATCGGGCACCGCCGCATTCCTGCCAGGCGCGAGCGACCTGCGTATTCCCGATGGCCTCCGCGCACTCAGTGGCGGCAACCCGCCAACGTACGGCGTCGGATATGTGTCTGATACGCTGGTGGCGATGTCAGCCGATCGCCTGCTCTGGCGTGATCCCGTGAGTGGTACCTGGACCCTCGGTCCCAACCTCTCGGCCCAACTCGGCCGGCTCACGATGATGATGGCGGACGATGACGGTGTCTGGGTCGCGGGCACGCGCGGCGCCGCGCTGGTGCGACCCACGGTGGGTGCGCTGCGCGTGCTGCAGATTCCGGGCGACCTCCCCGATGTGGTGACGTCGATCGCACGCAGCGATCGCTACCTCTGGATCGGCACGGCTCGCGGACTCGTGCGCTACCTGGTGGACGTGCGATGACCCAGATCCCGATGGGGGGCTTCGGCGAGTTCGACAGGATTCGCGCCATCGCCACCGCCCTCGGCGATGATGCCGGCCCGCTCGGCGACGACACGGCCGCGATACCCGTAGGCAAGGGCACGCTGGTGGTCAGCACCGATGCCTCGATCGAGAATGTGCATTTCCGCCGCTCCTGGCTTTCGCTCACCGAAATCGGCTGGCGCGCAACTGCCAGTGCCCTCTCCGACCTGGCGGCGGCGGCGTCGCTGCCGGTGGGGATTACGGCCGCCGTGACGGTACCGCGCGATATCGCCGAGGCTGAGCTGGTGCAGCTGATGCTTGGTGTGGGTGATGGGGCTCGCTTCGCGGGATGTCGGGTGCTCGGTGGCGATCTCTCAAGCGGTGAATGTCTCGCAATCGCGGTGACGGTGTTCGGCTACGCCGAGCGACCGATGTCGCGTCGCGGCGCGACGGCCGGAGATGGCGTCTGGGTCACGGGCGCGCTTGGTGGGGCTCGTGCGGCGCTGCTGGCATGGCTCGAGGGGAGGCCGCCGGAGGATGCAGCTCGCGCCGCCTTCGTCCACCCCGAGCCGCGCCTGGGTGTCGCGCGCTGGCTCGCCGCGAATGGCGCGACGGCGATGATGGATATCTCCGATGGTCTCGGTGGCGATGCGCAGCATCTCGCGGCGGCATCCGGCGTTGGCCTCCGCCTCGAACTCGAACGACTTCCGCTGCACCCGTCGGTGGTGGTCGCGGCCGGCTTCGTGGTGGAAGACCCGACACTCTTCGCCGCCGTGGGCGGGGAGGACTATGAGTTGCTCGTCACGCTGCCGCGTGATTTCGACGGCGCCGAGGAATGTCTCGCGGCCACCGGCATTCCGCTCACGCGCATCGGCTCGGTGCGACGCGACGCGGGCGTGGTATCGACATTGATGGGCGCAATGATTCCAGTTCCGGGGTTCGAACACCGGGTGTAGTCCTACCGCAGTTCCTCTCCGAGAGATCCGATGCGCTTCCACTGGGTTCCCCTCGCCACGCTTTGCCTCGCCGCTCCGCTCGCCGCCCAGCAGGGCTTCACCGATGCCTTCACGCCCGCCGAATTTGCCGCACGGCGTACGGCGCTGATGGTCCAGATCGGCGACGGTGCGGCCGTGATGCAGGGGACGACGGAGCGACCAGGGGAATCGCCGCTCCGACAGAGCAACCAGTTCTTCTATCTCTCCGGTGTGGTCGAGCCACGGGCGATGCTCATCGTCGATGGCCGGACTCATTGGACCACCCTCTTCCTCGCGCCGAAGACCGCCGCCCGCGAACGGATGATCGGCCCCTACCTCGGGCCCGACAGCGCGAGTGCGGCCATCACCGGCATCGACCTGATCCTGCCGCGCGACTCCTTCGCGGTCGCCGTCAAGGCGCTCGGCGATGCGGGGCGGCAGATCTACACGCCGTTCGGGCCCGAAGTACTCGGCAGTGAATCGTTCTCCGATGTGCGGCGCTTCGTCACCGCCGGGAAGCGCGACCCATGGGACGGTCGGGCTTCGCGTGAGGAAGCCTTCATCGCCCACCTCAAGGAGGCAGCGCCGAAGTCGGAGGTGAAGGATCTCGATCCGCTGCTCAACGCGATGCGCGCGACCAAGAGCACATCCGAAATCGCGGTGATCCGTGAGGCGACGAGGCTCGGTGGTCTCGCGATCATGGAAGTGATGCGCGACGCCGAGCCGGGGATGTACGAATACGAACTCGAGGCGGCGGCGGAGTACGTCTACAAGCGGGGCGGGGCGTTTGGTGAGTCGTACTTCCCGCTGATCGCCGACGGCCGCAACATGCCCTACTCGCACTACCACAAGAATCGCGCGAAGCTGGTGAGTGGTGATCTGGTACAGTTCGACTGGGCACCCGACCTCGCCAACTACACTACCGACGTGACACGCGTCTTCCCGGCCAACGGCAAGTTCACGCCGCTGCAGCGCGAGTACTACACCATCTATCTCCGACTCTACCAGGCGCTGATGACGTCGATCCGGGTCCATGTGACCGGCCGCGAGATCATGGACAGCGCCGTGGTCAAGATGGACCGCATCGTCGCTGGCTACCATTTCTCTGATCAGCGAATCAGGATGGCGGCCGAGGCATTCGTGAAGCGCTATCGCCGGAACCCGGATGGCACCGGCTTGCGTGCGGTACTCGGGCACAGCGTCGGGATGGAGGTGCACGACGTGGCCAATCCCACGGTGACCCTCGAGCCCGGCTACATCTTCACCATCGAGCCGCAGATGACGACCGACGATGGCGCGCTCTCCGTCCGGCTCGAAGACATGATCCTGATGACTCCCACGGGCTACGAGAACCTCTCGGCGTTCATTCCGGTCGAGATTGCCGATATCGAGCGGCTGATGCTGCAGCCGGGGCTGGGGAGCCGGGCGCTGCGGCTTCCCCTTCCCGGGAAGCCTGGCCTGCGGCCCCGTGCCAAGCCGTAGCGAACCGGCTATTTTCGGGCCTTCACCACTTCCTTCCCGCCGAGAGCGCTGATGAGCACCATCATCGAAGTCATGGCCCGCGAAATCCTCGATTCCCGTGGCAATCCGACCGTCGAGGCCGAACTGGTCACGGCGTCAGGCGCACGCGGCCGGGCGGCGGTGCCGAGCGGTGCCTCCACTGGCGAGAAGGAGGCGGCCGAACTCCGCGACAACGACCCCAAGCGCTACGGCGGCAAGGGCGTCCTCCAGGCGGTCAAGAACGTCAACGAGATCCTCGGTCCACGGCTCGAAGGGATGAGCGTGCTCGACCAGATCGCGATCGACGCCGAGATGAC
>JBDSMX010000037.1:0-18820 GCA_039915645.1 Gemmatimonadales bacterium
ACGTCGGCGTCGGTCATCAGGATGATCTTGTGGTAGCGCGCTTCCTCGATCTTGAAATCCTCGCGCACGCCGCAGCCGATCGCCGTGATCATCGCGCGGATTTCCTCGTTGCCGAGGATCTTGTCGATCCGCGCCCGTTCAACATTGAGGATCTTGCCACGCAACGGCAGGATCGCCTGGAACGACCGATTGCGGCCCTGCTTGGCCGACCCGCCGGCGGAGTCACCCTCGACCAGATAGATCTCGCAGAGCGACGGGTCGTCGAGTGAGCAGTCGGCGAGCTTGCCGGGGAGGACGGCGTTCTCCAGTCCGGACTTCTTGCGGACGAGATCGCGCGCCTTGCGCGCCGCTTCGCGTGCACGCGCCGAGGAGATCGCCTTCTCGATGATCGCGCGGCCCACCGCCGGATTCTCTTCGAGGAACTGGCCCAGGTGTTCGTTGACGACGGCGCGAACGATCCCTTCGACCTCGCCGTTGCCCAGCTTGGTCTTGGTTTGTCCCTCGAACTGGGGTTCCCGGACCTTCACGTGCAGCACGCAGGTGAGCCCCTCGCGCGCGTCGTCGCCGCTCAGCGTGAAGCTCTCCTTCTTCATCGCCGTCGACTTCTTCGCGACTTCATTGATCGTGCGCGTCAGGGCCGAGCGGAATCCGGTGAGGTGCGTCCCGCCTTCGTGGGTGTTGATGTTGTTGACGAAGGTGAAGGTGTTCTCGTTGTAGCCTTCCTCGTACTGCAGGGCGATATCGACATCGACGTCGTCCCGGGTGGCCGAGAAGTGCACCGGCTTGGGGTGCAGCGTCTTCTTGTTCCGGTTGAGCCAGGTCACGAATTCGACCAGACCGCCCTTGTAGTAGAAGGTCTCGATCTTCGGCGCCTCGTCGCGCTCATCGGTGAGGATGATGTTGATGCCACCGTTGAGGAACGCCAATTGCCGCAAGCGATCGGACAGTGTCGTCCACGAGAACTCGAGCACATTGAAGATCTCGGGGTCCGGCTTGAAGTTGACGGTCGTGCCGGTGCCGGGAGCCATCCCGATCACGGTCAGCTTCTGCGTGGTGTGGCCACGCACGAACGACATCTGGTGGCGCGCCCCATCGCGATCGACGGTGACGGTGAGTCGCTCGGAGAGCGCGTTGACCACCGACACACCGACGCCGTGCAGACCGCCCGACACCTTGTAGGAGTTCTTGTCGAACTTGCCGCCGGCGTGCAGTACCGTCAGTGCGAGCTCGACGGCTGGAATCCCTTCCGTCGGGTGGATGTCAACCGGAATGCCCCGCCCGTCATCGGTGACGGTTATCGAGTTGTCGCGATGAATTGTGACGTCGATGCGGGTGGCGTGTCCGGCCAGCGCTTCGTCAATCGAGTTGTCGACGACCTCGTACACCAGGTGATGGAGACCGTTTTCACCGGTCGAGCCGATGTACATCCCTGGCCGCTTGCGGACCGCCTCGAGTCCCTTGAGGACCGTGATGCTGTCGGCGCCATACGACGAGCTACCGTTGGTGTCGTTCTCTTCCTTCGCCATGCGTCCTCGCTTCCGTAGCGTTCAGGGCTGATCCAGCGGACCAACCATCCACCGAATGTGCTGCACTCGACCTTTCTTCGAACCATTGACCCGCGCCAGGATGCGCGGGGTCATCAAGCCAAGCTCGGTCGCCCACGCGTGGGTTGCGACGCGAACCATCAGGGTGCCATCGGGCGTGATCGAGAGCGCCCGGGTTACCGCCGCGATCTGCGGTCCCACCGCCTCGGGCCACGCCTCCACTGCGACGGCAAGATCGAGCCGCTTGGCGTAGCCGGTGCGCTTGACCCACGACGCGAGCGCCTCGGCAAACGGCACCGGTCGCGCCGGGGCGTTGATATCGGGCGATCCGGTTCGCCGCCTCACGACATCCCCTGCGTCACCACGCCATCCTCCACTCGCCACCGCGGCAACAGCAATTCCGGCGGCACATCTTCGGCGCGCGGCGCCGTCACGATCCGTTGTCCTGGCCTGGCGATGAGCCGGGCCGCCAGGCGCGCCTGCCGCGTGGCATCGAGCGCCGCAAAGACATCGTCGACCAGGAGCGCGGGTCGTACCCCGCGCGCGGTGGCGAGCGTCTCCAGTTCCAGCAGTCGCATCGCGATCGCCGCCGAACGTTGCTGACCGGTGGAGCCGTAGTCGCGCACCGCGTGGCCACCCAGCTGCAGCACCAGATCATCACGGTGCGGCCCGACGTGGGTCTGACCGCGGGCGAGATCACGCGGCCGTGCCGCCGCCAGCTTGTGTGCCCACGCCTCGATGTCAATCAGCGATTCATCACCCCGGTAGCGCAGGACCACGGGCGCCGTTTCGCCCAGTGCGTCGAGCTCCGCCTGCCACGGTCCTGCTGCACCCTCGGCCCATGCCATCCGTCGCTGCACGATCTCGACGCCGCTGCGCACCAGCGGGGCATCGAACGCCTCGGCCGCTCGGGCATCCGCCGACCGCAGCGCCGCATTCCGTTGTGCCAGCGCGGCACGGTAGCGGAGCAGGGCCTCAAGATAGGCCCGATCGGCGAGCGACAGCATCCGGTCGATCCACCGCCGTCGTTCGGAGGCGCCGCCCTGCACCAGCGCGAGATCGGTCGGCAGAAAGGCCACGGCGAGCCAGCGTCCGAGTGCCCCGGTGATCGTCGCCTGATCCTCGCCGTCGACCACGATCCGCTTCCGACGAGTGGCGCTGTTCCAGGTCGTCGCAATCTCGCCACCATCGGCAAGCGTCACCGCGACGTGGAATCCCGGACCGCCAAACTGTGCCACCTCGCGATCGGCTGCGCCGCGCACCGAGCGGAAGAGCACCGGATAGCCCAGCGCCTCAAGCAGGTTCGTCTTGCCGTGTCCGTTGGGACCGACCAGCGCGACACCTTCCGCCGGCAGGTCGAGGACGGCGTCGGCCAGGTTGCGGAAACTCCGCACCAGCAGCGTCGCCGCCTGCATCATTGCTACTCCCCGCGGAATGCCGGGGGACGCTTCTCCAGGAACGCAGCCGTTCCTTCTCGCTTGTCATCGCTCGCGCAAGCACGGCCGAACATCGAAGCTTCGATCGCAAGCCCGTTGTCAACCGATGTGTCGAGCACGCGATCGACGGTCTCGAGGCAGAGCGCCACCGCGAGCGGTCCTTGTGCCAGGATCGTGCGCACCAGTGTGTGCGCCGTCTCCAGCAGAAGCTCAGCCGGCACAACCCGATTGACCAGGCCGATGCGCGCTGCCTCTTCGGCGTCGATCACGGCGCCGGTCAGCAGCAGCTCGAGTGCGCGACCGCGACCCACGAGTCGCGGCAGGCGCACGGTGCCGCCGTAGCCCGGGATCAGGCCGAGCTTGACTTCGGGCTGACCGAACTTGGCGTGCGGCGATGCGAGGCGAATGTGACACGCCATCGCCAGTTCACAGCCACCACCGAGGGCGAAGCCATTGATCGCTGCCACGACCGGCTTGTTGAGTTGCTCGATCGCGCGGAATGCGGCCTGCCCTCGCGCGGCGAGATCGGCTCCACTCGCGCCGTCGACAACGGCAAGCTCACTGATGTCCGCACCGGCCACGAACGCCTTCGGCCCGGCGCCGGTCAGCACCACGCCACGCACGGCTGGATCGCTCGCAATCGCTTCGGCCACGAGGGCGAGCTCGCGGATCACGGTGGCGTTGAGGGCGTTCAGCTTGTCGGGACGATTGACCGTGACGGTGGCGACTCCGTCCTCGGCGACGGCATACAGGAGGGTGGTGTAGGTCATCCCTGTAAAATAGCCGATCGAGGCGCTCGGTGCGGCCTGCAGAGGACCCCCGGAAACGGTAGCTTCCCCGGATGCCGACCATTCTTGCCCTCGATCAGGGCACCACGGGATCGACCGCCCTCGTGATCGCTCCCGATGGCTCGGTGGTCGGCCGCGGCTATCGCGAAATTCCCCAGTTCTTCCCGGCCCCGGGTCAGGTGGAGCACGACCCCGAAAGACTGGTGCAGGCCACGGTAGCGGCCGCCCGGGAGGCCATCGCCACGGCGGGAAGGCCGGTCGACGCCATCGGAATCACCAATCAACGTGAGACCCTGGTGCTCTGGGACCGGGCCACCCTCGCGCCGATTGGCCGGGCAATCGTCTGGCAGGATCGACGCACCGCCGAGCGGTGTGCCGAACTCCGCGGGCTTGGCCTTGAGCCGCGCCTTCGGGAACGAACCGGCCTGCTCCTCGACCCCTACTTCTCGGCGACCAAGCTCGAATGGCTGCTGGCCGATCCCGAGATTCGCCGCCGAGCCTGGGCAGGAGAGCTGGCGGTCGGTACCGTCGAAAGCTGGCTCGTCGCGAGGCTCACCGGCGGGGTGCACGTCACCGATCCCACCAATGCGTCGCGCACGTTGCTCGCAGATTTGCGGACAGGAATCTGGGATCCGGAACTGCTTGAGCTTTTCGGCATCCCGGCGCAGATGCTGCCGCGACTCGTTCCCTCCGCCGGTGTGGTCGGCTTCGCCCGCCCCGAATGGTTCGGCAAGGAAATTCCCATTGCCGGCCTGGCAGGTGATCAGCAGGCGGCGCTCTTCGGACAGGGCTGCGTGACACCCGGCGCGGCGAAGATCACCTACGGCACCGGCGCGTTCCTGCTCCGCTTCGCGGGCGACGAGTTGCCGCCGCAACCCGGTGAAGGGATTCTCGCAACAATCGCAGCGAATGCGCACGGCGGTATCGGCTGGGCACTCGAGGGGAGTGTGTTCATCGCCGGCGCGGCAGTGCAATGGCTGCGTGACGGGCTGGGGCTGATCGAGAAGGCGAGTGACACGGCCGCGCTGGCGGCAAGCGTACCCGATAGTGGCGGCGTGGTGATGGTCCCTGCATTCACCGGCCTCGGAGCGCCGTACTGGAATGCCGAAGCGCGCGGGACGATCACCGGGCTCACGCGCGGGACTACGCGTGCCCACATCGCGCGGGCGACGCTCGAGGCAATCGCGCATGGCACCTGCGACCTCGTCGAGGCGATGGGAGGAGTCACCTCGTTGCGCGTTGATGGCGGAGCCGCCAGCAACGATTTCCTGATGCAGATGCAGGCGGATCTGCTCGATCGGCCGGTCGAGCGTCCCGCCGGAGTGGAACTCACCGCGTACGGTGCGGCTCGTTTGGCAGCGATCGGGATCGGAGGATTGATACCCCCTGCGTCGGAGCTCGGCGGCATGACGGTCTTCCAGCCCAGCGGTGATCAGCGTTGGCGGGAAGCACGCCGGGAGGAATGGCACCGTGCGGTGCGCGCGACGCTCGCCTGGGCCGGGCAACCGTAGCCCTCCGGATCTGCGTCGGCTGAGACGGCGGGGTATCTTTAAGGAATGCGAACAATGAGGAGATCTTCATGAAACCGGGAACACGCTTCGCCCTCGGGGCGGCGGTCATCGTCGGGACAGTAACGCTCCTCATTTCGGAAGGAGTCAAGGCGACGGGGACCTACTTCCTCACTCCAACACAGCTGGTCGCGAAAACCACCGCCGACTCGACCTTCTACAATCTCGGACTCAAGGTGAGCGCCAAGGTGGTGCGCGGTTCGATCAGTCGCGATCCGGCCGCGCGTCGCGTCGACTTCAAGATCAGTGATGGCGGCCAGACCTTTCCGGTCACCTACGTCGGCGATGTACCCGACACCTTCACCGATGCCAACGACATCGATGTCGTCGTCGAGGGGAAGTTCGGCCGTGATCACATCTTCCATGCGACCGATGTGATTGCGAAGTGCGGCTCCCGGTACGAAGCGGTGTGGGACGCACAAGGCAAGAAGGCCTGACCATTCCATGACTCTGCTCGGCTCGTTCGCGCTCTGGGCTGCCTTCCTGCTCGGCCTCTGGAGCGCGGGCCTCGCGTTCTTCGGACGCTGGCATGATCGCCCAGCCATCGCACTCAGCATCACCCGGGGCAGCTACGCCATCTGTGGCGCCCTGCTCGTCGCAGCTGCAGCGCTCTGGAAGGGAATCTTCACCCACGACTTCAACATCGAGTACGTGGCGTCGTATACCTCCCGGAACCTTCCCGACTACTACCTGATCTCCGCGTTCTGGGCCGGACAGAAGGGCTCGCTGCTCTTCTGGGCCGTCGTCCTCGGAATCTTCGGTGCGCTGGCGCAGGCGCTGACCTCGACCCGGCACAAGCACCTCTTGCCATACGTGGCGGGCGTGACCGGCCTGGTGGCAGCGTTCTTCATCTCGGTGATGCTCTTCGGCGAACACGCGAATCCTTTCGAGCGACTCGCTTTCACACCGCCGGACGGTCGCGGTCTCAATCCGCAGCTGCAGAATCCCGGCATGGTGATGCATCCGCCGATGCTGTACCTCGGCTACATCTCGCTGACGGTGCCGTTCGCCTTCGCGATCGCCGCGCTGCTGTCGCGGACGCTGGATGCGGGCTGGATCATCGCGATGCGGAAATGGGCGCTGGCCTCGTGGCTCTTTCTCTCCATCGGCATCACCATCGGCATGTGGTGGGCCTATGTCGAGCTGGGCTGGGGTGGCGTCTGGGCCTGGGATCCGGTCGAGAACGCCTCGTTCCACCCGTGGCTCACGCTCACGGCCTTCCTGCATTCGGTGATGATCCAGGAAAAGCGCGGCATGCTGAAGCGCTGGAATATCTCGCTGATGCTCGGCACCTATCTGCTCTCGGTGTTCGGCACCTTCATCACCCGATCGGGGGTGATCGCGTCGGTGCATTCGTTCACCCAGTCGGATGTCGGCTCGTTCTTCCTCGCGTTCCTGCTGGTGACGGGCGTGGTGTCGTTCACGCTGCTGTACACCCGCTGGCCCTCACTCAAGGCCGACGTCGAGCTGGAGTCGCTGGTGAGTCGCGAGGCGGCCTTCCTGTTCAACAACCTCGCGCTGGTCGGCATTGCCTTCTCGGTGCTCTGGGGAACGCTCTTCCCGATCGTCTCCGAGGCGGTCCGCGGCGTGAAGATCTCGGTGGGGCCACTCTTCTTCAATCGCGTCAACGTCCCACTCGGTCTCTTCCTGCTCTTCCTCACCGGCATCGGTCCGCTCATTGCGTGGCGCAAGGCCTCGGCCGCGAATCTGCGGCGCCAGTTCATCGTGCCTACCGCGGCCTTCCTGCTGACGGGGCTGATTGCCTTCGCCAAGGGGCTGCACGACGGCTATCCGCTGATGACCATCGCGCTCGCCGGATTTGTGGTCGGCACCGTGCTGCAGGAGTTCTATCGCGGCATTCGCGCCCGGATGACGATGCACGCCGAGTCGCCGCTGCTGGCACTGGGGCACCTCATCGGTCGCAATCGCCGACGCTACGGTGGCTACATCGTCCATATCGGCATCGTGGTCTACTTCGTCGCGTTCACCGGGCTCGCCTTCCAGGTCAAGACCAGCGTCACGCTCTCCCCCGGTGAGAGCACCACGGTGCGCTCGCCGTACGGCCACACCTACAAGCTGACCCACATCGGCGTGTCCCAGTATGCCGCGCTCAACCGGCGGGTGTCAGCGGCGACGCTCGATGTCTCTCGCGATGGCAAGCGCCTCGGCACGATCACCTCCGAGAAGCGCCAGCACATCGATTCGTTCGGCAATCCGACCTTCGAGCCCTCGACCGAGGTCGGCATTCGATCCGACCTGCGGGAGGACCTCTACGTCGTCTATGGCAGCTCGCCCGACGGAACGGAGCGCGCGAATTTCACGATCCTGATCAATCCGCTGGTGATCTGGTTCTGGATTGGCGGCGCCATCCTGACTCTGGGCGGACTCATCACCATGTGGCCAGGTGGTGCGCAAGTTCGCACGCCGCGCCGTCGTGCCGCGGTGCAGGCCGGCTATGCCGTACCGCTCGCGGGAGTGGCCGAATGAGAGCGCTGACCCGTCGTGAGCTGCTCGGCGGTGCCGGGATGCTCGCCGCGCCGCTGGTCGCTGGTCGTCTCATCGGACAGGACGTGATGAAGGTCCTGCCGAAGGATTCGGTTGCCGCCGCCGATCGACTCGCCGAGCCGTGGCTCGCTGGGCGGCCGCAGGAGGCCATCACGGCGATGGACAACGATGGCACCGTGATCGGAATCGAGCGTCGGCTCCATTGCACTTGCGGCTGCACGCTCGACATCTACACCTGCCGGACCACGGACTTCACCTGCACCTACTCGCCGGCACTCCACAAGGAGATCGTGGCGATGGTGCTGGCGAAGCAGACGCCGGAGCAGATCGTGGCGAGTTTCGTGGCGCGCGAAGGCGAGAAGATGCTGATGGCGCCGGTTCCCACCGGCTTCAATCTGGCCGGCTATCTGGTGCCCGGTCTCAGCGTGGCCGCAGTAGGCCTCGCGCTCGCGGCCTGGCTTTCGCGGCGACGTGGCGAGGTCGTACTCGCGACCGCGAAGGCCGACGAAGCGCGCGCGATGGCGCCGGCACCGGCGGCGGATCCGGAAGCGCTGGAGCGGCTGCGCCGTGCCCTCGATGAGGTCGACTCGTGATCCTGCTTGAGGCCATCGCCGCTGGTGTGGTTGGCGCAGCGCTGCTCTGGCTGGTGCTCGAGCCGATTCTCTTCCCGGGTGTTCAGGCGCCCGAGGTCGCGGATATTCCGGAGCCGGAAGAGACGCCGCGCGGACAGGCATTGCTGGCACTCAAGGAAATCGAATTCGACCGTGCCACCGGCAAGCTCTCGGATGCGGACTACACGGCGCTGCATGCCCGCTACACCAGTGCGGCGCTGATCACCCTCGCCGACGACCCGGTCGCAAGCGACCGGGTCGAGGCGTTGATTGCCGCGCGGGTAGCGACGGGAAGCGGGAGGGCCTTCTGCACCCAGTGTGGTTCCAGGCTTCCCGCCGATGCGAAATTCTGCGCCAATTGCGGAGTGATGCAGGCATAGCCAGCTTGCGTCGCGCACTCGCTTCTCGCTTCTCGCTTCTCGCTTCTCGCTTCCCGTTTCTCGCTTCCCGTTTCTCGCTTCTCGCTTCTCGCTTCTCGCTCCTCGCTTCTCGCTTCTCGCTTCTCGCTTAGTGCTGGTACACCGTCGTAAACCAGCCGGTCGTCTTCGTCCCATCCGTCTTGATCGTCCAGTTGGCGCCTTCGGGCGCGCTTCCCGCCACGGTCGCTTCGACTGCAGTCCCGATCAGGTCATCACTCGTCGTGATGATGTTGCGCACGGCGCGGAGGAGCGCGAAGACTGACGGCGCCGCCTTGATGCCGCGGTAGAGCCAGGGCTCCACCTTGCCGCTGGTGACCGACTTGTACGCCGCGTCCACCGCCGACAGGAGCGTGGTAACGCGACCCGCATCGACACGAGGTACGCAGGCCTCGTCGTCATCCTCGTAGGCGACGATGCGCACCGGCGAGCCGGGATGCCGCGTCTCGTAGGCCGCGCGGTCGCTCTCGGTGAGCAGCATCGCACTGCCGTGCCAATCGAGTTCATTCTGGTCCCAGATGTAACTCCCGCCACTGTGCTCTCCAGTGCAGGCCAGCTGAACCGCTTCGCCGCCATCACCGACGCCGTAGACGTGGTACTCGAACTCGGGCTTCCCCTTGATCCAGCTCTCGTAGTAGTCATCGAAATGGCTCTGGGTCAGCATCAGGCCGGTCGCGCCGGCGGGCGCGCTGGTGCCACCGCCGCCACTTCCGCCGCCGCCATCATCCGTCGGCGTGCACATGTCGTAACAGGTCATCGCGAGGGCGGGCCTGCCACCGGTGAAGTCGGTCTCCTGTGGCACCAGCGCGATCACCGGCGTTGTCGGCGGGCGGCTGGCATCGAGCACGGAGCGGTGGCCGGTCGCATCGAACGCCACGGGCGCATCGCCATCCCGATCCTGAGTCGCGACCAGGTAGTTCGTGCTGCCCTGCCACGCCGCGCGTTGCGCCTCGACCGGCAGGTAGATCTCGAGATTGCGCGCGGCGGTGAGGTCGGCGAGCAGTTCGGTGACGCTGGTCGCTCCCTGGCGTGCGAGCGTTGCCAGCAGGGCGCCTTCGTCGGCGCGCACCAGCGCCTGGAACTGGAGCTTTCCTTCCGGAGCATGCGATCGCGCGAGGCGACGCGCGAGGGTCGCGCGGGTGGTGGGATCGGCGAGCGCCGTGGCGAGTCGCCGGGCGAGTCGCTCTCGCGCGGTATTCGCGACCGAGGGTGCCGGAGTGGCGGCAAGGGGCGTGTGGGGCAGGGTGGTGGTGTCGTGGTCGGCGCAGGCACCGAACAGGACCACAGCGGTGAGACAGTACAGGCGGCGGTACATCGCATCCTCCCGAGGTGAAACGGCAACCGCGACCAGGCAGAGTGCCGGGTCGCGGTCGTCATATTCGGGAGTATCCAGGTGAAGCCGAGTGGCCCGAGAGTGCGTACCGGGTCGCGAATCCGCGTCAGGCTTCGAGCTGCAGCAACCGCTGCCGCGCGAGATTCAGCGGAATCACACCGGCCCCACCGCAGAGCGCCGCCACGACTCCAAGCAAGCACCAGCCCAGGGCATCGGGGCCGCCGCCGGTATGGTTCTGGACGGCGCGCAGATGCTGGATCACCGGCACCGCTTCGATCATGATGACCACGGCGAGCAATGCCACCGCCAGCAACATGAACACCAATCCACCAAACGATGTCGGGATCTGTGCCGCGTTTTCGCTGTCGAACTGCGGATAGAGGGTGCCGATGCCGAGCGCGAGCCCGCCGATCGCAAGCGTATAACCCAGCACCGTGCCGACGCTCACGAACATCATGAAGGTGTCTGCGCGGAGCAGCGTGTTGGTGGTGATCGTGAGCCCGAGCGCCAGGATCAGCAGCGGCAGCACGCCCACCAGATACTTGCTCCGCAGCATCGTCCCGGGATCGAGCGGTGAGGACCGTAGCAACCAGAGCAGCCGTCCCTCGAGCGACACCGAGGGAAAGATGAAGCGCGCAGCGACGGCGGCGATCACGAAACCGGCGAGCCCCTGGTTGAGAAAGACGATCAGGGTGACCAGAAAGATCGGGACCTGCTCACCGGTAAAGAGCGGCAGCGCCCTGATGTTGAAGAGATAGACCATCACCAGCACGCCGAGCAGGATGAGCTGGCTCCACTGCGTGCTGTCGCGGAAGAAGAGCCGCACATCCTTGAGGATGAACTCCCGCCGGATCGGTGACATCCCGCGCAACAGCCGTCGAGCGATCCCGTCCCAGCGAGCGCCGCGGACAAACTCCTCGGCCCCTTCCTGCGCCCGGGCATACCCCGAGACGTAGAGCCGGCGATGGATCGACGCGCCGATGACGATAAACGCACCGGCCGTGCTCCACAGGAGGGCGATCGGCAGCGGGTCACCGACGTGGGTGAGCCAGTTCATCAGCATGCTGCTCGCCCACTCGCTCGGGAGCAGCGCCGAGCTAGGCGTCCGCAGCACCGCAATGAAATCCACCAGCGACTGGAAGCCTTCGGGGCGCGCCAGCTGTTCCGGGCGAAGGAGCCGCAGCGCCACGACCAGCGCGCCTACAGCCACGATCGTCACCAGTCCCAGGAGGTCGCGTGCGCGTCGCGCCGGGAAGACGTTTACCAGCAACATCGTGACCGCTGAGCCGATCACTCCGGGAATGATAAAGAGCGGCAGCAGTGCTCCGATGGCCACAATCGGAAAGAGCCAGCCACCACCCCACACCACACTGTAGGCCGCGAGCAGCGGGACAGCGAGCAGGGCCACCATCCACGAGGAATGGATCACCGTTTCGCCCAGCTTCGCGAGGTAGAAGCGCCCCCAGTCGAGCGGCGCCGCCACCAGCATGTCGAGATCCTTCGCGAGGAAGAAGGTCGAGAGCGACGAGACCAGGTTCGACAGCAACAGGATCGAGATGAAGGAGAGAAACGCCATTCCGAGCAGCTTTCCCGCGAGCAGGGTGCCGATTTCGGGGACGGCCTTGAAGTAGCTCACCGTTCGATACGCGATATAGAAGGCGGCGGCGAAGAAGAGCCCGGCGGCGAGACCGAGCAGCAGCCCCCGGCCGCGCGGGGCGTCACCCGGTCGGCGTCGGAAGCGCGCCAGCGCGCTCCGCCACTTGGGCGAAGTGAGCGTGGCGAATCCCGGCTGCTTCGAACGCGCTTCTTCAGCCAAGGATGGCATCGAGATCGTGATCGACGTGTTCGCCGGTGAGGCGGAGGAAGAGTTCCTCGATGCCGGCACCCTGGGCTGAGGAACCCTGGCGCAACTCTTCCAGCGTTCCGCACGCCACCAGTTCCCCCTGACGGATGATCCCGATCCGGTCGCACCACCCCTCGACGATCTCAAGCGTGTGGGTGCTCATCAGCACGGTGCCGCCGCGATCAACGAATCGCCGGAAGAGTTCGCGCAGCAGGCGGGCACTCTTGGGGTCGAGGCCGATCATCGGTTCATCGACGACGATCACCTCGGGGCGGTGCACCAGTGCGCTCGAGATGATCAGCTTCTGTCGCATCCCGTGACTGTACGATTCGGTGAGCTCGTGTTTCCAGCGGTCGAGCTCGAAGAGCGTGAGCAGCTCGTCGATGCGCGACTCGAGGTCCGGGCCATCCTCGCCATAGAGTGCCGCGGTGAAGCGAAGGAACTCGGCGCCGGTGAGTTTGTCGTAGACGAATGGGCGATCGGGAATGAATCCCATTTTCGCCTTGGCACCCATCGGATCACGCAACAGGTTGACCCCGCCGATTTCGATGGTGCCGGCGGTGGGGGCGAGGATCCCGGCGATCATTCGCATCGTCGTCGTCTTGCCCGCGCCATTGGGGCCGAGGAAGCCGAAGAGTTCGCCTTTGGTGATCTCGAGATCGATCCCTTTCACTGCCTCGAAGGAACCGTATTTCTTCACTACGCCGCGCAATACGATCACGGCGCCTCCGTCGAATCGAGTGGGGTGAATTTCGCCTGCGCGAGTATCGGTCGAAGGTCATCGGGGTGACTGGATCCAGCATAGCCGATCCGGATCAGCCCTGCCCCAGCAACCGGGCGCCCGAACACCGGATCAACCGCAAACCACGAGTTGTTCGCCGCATCCCAGACCTCGGCCCAGGCGTGAGTGAACAGGGTATCGCCGCGTGGAGCGACTCCAACAACGTAGCGAGCCTGCACCCTGCCGGCCCGGGCAATGGCGACATAAAGTCGAGCGAGGCCATCGGGGCGTCCTCGATGCGCGGTCAATGTGCCCAGGGCATCATCGGCAGCGGAAACGGCGGTATCGACCGTGGCGAGTTTCGGAATGGCACTCACCAATCGGAGCAACGCCTCGCCGCCGGTGTCGCCGCCGAGGATCTGCTTCGCAAGTGCCTGAATCTCGGGCGCGCCTTCCTCCGCCAGCGGATCGTAGGAGCGATCGTTGCCGGCACTGCGAGGCCCGGGCGATGCGATCGAGCTGATGTGGAGCACGCCCCCCTGCATCCGTTGCCGCCCGCCATTGAAATAGACCAGCATCACCCCGCTCACCGCGCGACCATCGCGTCGCTCGACGCGAAACTGTCGCACTCCGCTCGCGGTGTCGGCGGCGTGGCCCGGACTCGCGAGGGGCGCGAGTTTGCCGAGGGCGCTGGCGATGGCCTCTGGTCTGTTGCGTGCATCGCGCCGGAATTGCTGCACCGCAAGATCGAAGTCGGAGCGGACCCAGTGCACACCAAGCGGCCAATCGAGTCCGGCGACGCCACCGCGAGCATCGACCCAGAGGCGATAGGGTCCGAGAGGTGAGTCGATCAACACTTCGGTCGCGCGAACCGAATCGCGATGGGCCTCGACGAATCGGCTCGTCGCGCTGTCGGTCTGCGAACTGTCAGCAAACACCACTACGGAGTCGCGGCCCACCTTGATGAGTCCCGACCGGGCAGCCGGCGGCCACCCTCCGTAAAGCAGCATCTGGCGCGATCGGCCCTGACTCAGTCCGCCGGTGAGTGCGAGCCGATAGGGCATCGCTCCGAGCGTGACGGCCGGGGTGGGTGGCTTGAAGCGCGCACTGACCGCGGTGGCCCCCGCACCGTACCCGACGGTGGCGGAATCGGCGCCTGGTTTGATGGTCCATTCGACCTGTCTGGCGCCAAAGGAGTAGCGCGACCGGACGTCCTGGAGTGCGAGCGTCGCGCCCAGACGAGTTTCGGTGAGGCGGGTTGCACGGTGAAAGGCACCCTCGCCCGACAGCTCGAGCGTGACCGTTTCCCGGATCCGGTATCCCGGTGAGAGGGTGTCGAGGGTGACGCCGGCGCTCCCGATCTGCTCGTCGCCGGAATAGACCGCGAACCACCCGGCCGTGGGAGAAAGCCGCAGCGACGCCTCATTCGAGAGGGTGGTGGCTTCAGTCTGACCGGTGGTCCGGATCCCGAGCCAGGTCAGGGTGCCGGCCCAGGCCGTCAGGACCGCGACGCCGGCGAGGGCTCTCAAGGAGGGGCGGCGGGTGCGCATGGTGGCCATATGTAGCAAGCCTCGGGCCTCCTCAGGGAGGGGCGCGTTGCTCGCGTTTCCCCTTCGCCCTTAACATTCGGGGCTATGGCTGAAGAGTTTCTCGTCGTCCGCGGTGCCCGCGAGCACAATCTCAAGAACGTCAGCGTCCGGCTTCCCCGGAACGCCTTGACCGTCTTCACCGGCCTCTCGGGGTCGGGGAAGTCGTCGCTCGCCTTTGATACCATCTACGCCGAAGGGCAGCGTCGCTACGTCGAATCCCTGTCGGCCTACGCCCGGCAGTTCCTCGGACTGATGGAGAAGCCCGACGTCGATGCGATCGAGGGGCTCTCCCCCGCGATCTCGATTGAGCAGAAGACCACCGGCCAGAATCCGCGCTCGACCGTGGGCACGGTCACGGAAGTGTACGACTATATGCGCCTCCTCTGGGCCCGCGCCGGTGTGCCGCACTGCCCCAACGATGGCACGCCGATCACCCGCTCCTCCGCGGGACAGATTGCCGACACCGTCCTCGGCTGGCCCGAAGGGACGAAGATCGAAGTGCTCGGACCGATGGTCCGCGGGCGCAAGGGCGAATTCCGCGAACTCTTCGAGGATCTGCGCAAGCAGGGCTTCGTTCGCGTGCGTGTCGATGGTCAGACGATGGACCTTGCCGATGTGCCGGCGCTTGCGCGTCGCACCAATCACGACATCGCCGTGGTCGTCGATCGTCTCGTGGTGCGCGCCGAGGATCGCTCACGCCTCGTGGACTCACTCGAGACGGCGCTTCGTGTTGCCGAGGGTGTCGCCGAGCTGGTGCGTCACCCCGGTGGCAAGAGCACGATGTTTTCCGAGCGCTTCGCCTGCCCGACCTGCGGGCTCTCGCTCCCCGAACTCGAGCCCCGCCAGTTCTCGTTCAATTCTCCGTTCGGCGCCTGCGCCGAATGCCACGGTGTCGGCACCTCGCGCACTCCCAATGCCGATCTGGTGCTGGGCGATCCGAGCATCTCGATCCTCGAAGGCGTGGTGCTGCCGTGGGGCGAGCCGAGCGGTTACCTGCGCAAGGTCGTGCTGCCCACGCTTGCCCGGGTGTTCAAGTTCGATCTCAACGCGCCCTGGAAGAAGATTCCGGCCGCTGCGCAGAAGGTCCTGCTGCACGGCGCGGCGGGGAAGAAGATCACCTATGCCGCCGAAGGTGGTCGTGGTCGCGAGGTCGAAGGGGAGTGGGAGGGAATCCTCACCAACGTCGAACGGCGCTGGAAGGAATCCTCGAGTGATTCGGTCCGGAATGATCTCGAAGGGTACATGGTCGAGATGCCGTGCCCTGTCTGCCATGGCAAGCGCCTCAAGGCGGAATCGCTCTCGGTGCTCATCGCGAAGCAGAGCATCGGCGACGTCGTCGATCTCTCGGTCGATGATGCCGTGTCGTTTTTCCAGAAGATTCCGGTCGGGCGTGGCAAGGCCGGTGCGGTCGATCCCGACATCGCCGGTCCGATCCTCAAGGAAGTCGTCGAGCGGCTCTCGTTCCTGCGTGATGTCGGCCTGGAATACCTCACCCTCGGCCGCGCCGCAGGATCGCTCTCGGGTGGCGAGGCGCAGCGAATCCGGCTGGCGACGCAGATCGGCTCCCGTCTCGTCGGCGTGCTCTACATTCTCGACGAGCCGAGCATCGGCTTGCACCAGCGTGACAACGAGCGCCTGCTCGAGACGTTGATGGGGCTGCGCGATCTTGGCAACACGGTCATCGTGGTCGAGCACGACGAGGACACCATTCGTGCTGCCGATCACATCGTTGACCTCGGCCCCCGCGCGGGACGATTCGGCGGCGAAGTGGTGGCCGAGGGCACCATCGACGAGATCCTCAAGCATCCGGATTCGCTCACGGCGCGCTACCTCCGGGGCGAACTCCGCATCCCGGTGCCGGAGGTCCGGCGTCATCGCGACCCGGCCAAGCGGCTGCGGGTCGTGGGCGCGCGCGAGAACAACCTCCGCAAGCTCGACGTGGACGTGCCGCTCGGACTCTTCGTCGCCGTCACCGGCGTCTCGGGTTCCGGGAAGTCGACGCTGGTGACCGACATCCTCTATCAGTCACTCGCGCGTCACTTCTACCGCGCGAAGGTCCTGCCAGGAGCGCACTCGCGGATCGAAGGGCTCGATCTCATCGACAAGGTCATCGAGATCGACCAGTCGCCGATCGGCCGCACGCCGCGCTCCAATCCGGCCACCTATTCGGGACTCTTCACGCCGATTCGCGAGCTCTTCACCCAGTTGCCCGAGGCGAAGATTCGCGGCTACGGGCCGGGCCGCTTCTCGTTCAATGTGAAGGGCGGTCGCTGCGAGGCGTGTCAGGGCGACGGGCTGGTGAAGATCGAGATGCACTTTCTTCCCGATGTCTACGTGCCGTGCGAGGTCTGCAAGGGGAAGCGCTACAATCGCGAGACCCTCGAAGTGCGGTACAAGGGGAGGAGCATCGCCGACGTCCTCGAGCTCACGGTGGAGGATGCCCTCGACTTCTTCTCGGCGCAGGGGCGAATTGCCGAGCGGCTTGAACTGCTCAACGATGTCGGCCTGGGCTATCTCCATCTCGGCCAGCCGGCGACGACACTCTCCGGTGGCGAGGCCCAGCGCGTCAAGCTCGCGACCGAGTTGGCCAAGCGTGATACCGGTCGCACCCTCTACATCCTCGATGAGCCCACCACCGGGCTCCACTTCGAGGATGTCCGCCTGCTGCTTGACGTGCTCCACCGGTTGGTCGAGAAGGGCAATTCGGTGGTGGTGATCGAGCACAATCTCGACGTCATCAAGACCGCCGACTGGGTGATCGATTTGGGCCCCGAGGGCGGCGTCCGTGGCGGTACGATCGTGGCCCAGGGCACGCCGGAGCAGGTGGCGGAGGTCGAGGCCAGCCACACCGGCCGCTTCCTCAAGCGGGCGCTTGCCAGCGGCTCGGCATAAGCCCGGGCGGGCGATTTCCCGCTACATTACCGGGATCCCGGTCTGGAGGTCGCGATGACGCTCGATCTGATCATCGAAACCCTGCGCTACGCCAATGGACAGGAGCTGCCGGTCCGTCTGGTGCTGCAGGGAGGAACCGAAGTGCACGGCGTTCCCACCGTGGTCGATCTCCATATCACGGCGCACGAGGTATTCCTGCGACCGCTCCACAACGACGACACCGAAATCGGTGTCTCGCTGGAAGCAATCCAATCGGCAGAACTGGTCTGACATCTATGGTCTCACTGCTCGACATTATCGGCCCGGTCATGGTGGGTCCCTCCTCGTCGCACACCGCGGGTGCCTGTCGCATCGGCCTCATTGCTCGCGCGCTGGTGGGGGGAACGCCGGACACGGCGAAAGTGGAGCTGCACGGCTCCTTCGCGCGGACCGGCACCGGGCACGGGACGGATCGCGCCATCGCCGGCGGACTCCTGGGCTTCCAGCCTGACGATGAACGACTGCGCGAGTCGCTTGAAGCCGCTACCGCCGCGGGCCTCGTGATCACCTTCGACAACGTCAAGTTGCGCGGTGATCATCACCCCAACACGACGCGCATCACCGTCACCCGTGAGGGACGAACCGCCACGATGGTGGGCTCCTCGCTCGGTGCTGGCCGGATCATGGTCACCGCGATCGACGGCTTTCCTGTGGAGATCACCGGCGCCTATACCACGATGGTGGTGGTCGCACACGATGAGCCGGGCATTGTTGCCAACGTCGCGACCGCCCTCTCCGAGCAGAGCGTCAACCTTGCCACGATGCGGGTTTCGCGCAGGCAGAAGGGTGGCGATGCCATTCACGTTTACGAACTCGACTCGCCTCCGAGCGACGCGGCAGTCGAGCGGATCCGCGCGTTGCGTGCGGTGAAGACCATTCGCGTCGTCGATCGGGTGGCCTGATGTACGACTCGCTGATCGAAGCCGCGACCGATGCCACCGCGCAGGGGATCTCCCTCGGTGAACTGGCATTGCAATCCGAAGTGGCCGAGGGGCTGCGCACGCGCGAAGAGGTGGAGCACTCGCTCGGCCGTGCACTCGCCGTGATGCGTGGTGCCGTCGAGCGCGGGCTGGTCGGCGACCTCTACTCGGTCTCGGGGCTCGTGGGTGGTGATGCCGCCAAGCTCGCCGCTGCCAAGGGGCCGCTCGCCGGTACCATCTTCACCGACGCACTTGCCGCGGCACTCGCGGTGCAGGAAGTCAACGCGGCGATGGGTGTGATCGTCGCAGCTCCAACGGCTGGTGGTGCAGGGGTGCTGCCGGGGGTGCTGCTCGCGCTCTCGAAGCATCGCAAGGTCACCGATGCTGAACTGGTACGAGCGCTCGCCACCGCAGGTCTGGTGGGGGCCGTTGTCGCCGTCCGGGCATCGCTCTCGGGTGCCGAGGGTGGCTGCCAGGCAGAGACAGGCGCTGCCGCAGGGATGGCGGCGGCTGCCGGAGTGGAACTGCTCGGCGGGACTCCGTGGCAAGCGATCCACGCGGTCTCGGTGACGATGCAGGGAACCCTTGGACTGGTCTGCGATCCGCTCGGTGGGC
>JBDSMX010000074.1:0-5782 GCA_039915645.1 Gemmatimonadales bacterium
GGGACCACCACCCGCCGAATCGCTGAAGCGGCCGGTGTGAACGAAGTCACGATCTTCCGCCAGTTCGGCTCGAAGGAAGCGCTGCTGCTGGAGTCGATCCAGTCAGCTTCCCGGGAGGAGAGCACCAATCACCTCCCCGAAGAACCCAAGGCACTGCGTCGGGAGCTGGTCGCCTGGGCCATGGGACACCACACCGAGATCAATGCGAAACGTCAGATCATCCGGAACTGCCTGGCCGAGTGGGAGGAACATCCCGAACTCGCCCCGGTAGTCTGCGAAGGTGGCATGAAGGCGTTTGCCGACACCACCCGCTATCTGGCCGCCGCGCGCGCGGCAGGATTGCTCGGACCCGAGGGATCCCTCGAGGCCGCCACCGTGATGCTGATGAATGCCGTCTTCATGGACGCCATGACTCGCGATGTCGGACCACTGTCACCCCCACACACTGTCCCCGAGGTCGTGGAAATGTTCGTGGATCTGGTACTGCGCGCACTTGGCGCGGTGGAGGGCCCGTGAGGCTCACGCTCGCCGTTGTGTTGATCATGGCTCCCCTCGCCGCGGCGGCGGCTCAGGGTGGGTCCGTTGCCGGGGCGCCGCATGCGGCGCCCCTACCGGGAAATCCGGTCGCCATTTCGTTGGGAGACGCGTTGGCCCGCGCCGATTCCGCGAGCGAAGCGGTTGGCATTGCCCGTGCCAATGTCGCCAAGGCCGAAGCGGATCGCCTCCGTGCACGCTCGGGACTGTTGCCACAACTGAACGGCTCGGCCACGTACAGCCGGACCATCAAGAGCCAGTTCGCCGGCTTCGCGAGCAGCTCGAGTGACACCTTCCCCGCGCCGGTCAACTGCGGTCACTTCACGCCGAATCCGGCGCTGCCCCTCGGCGAACGACTCGACTCGCTGGAGCGCGGCCTCGATTGCTCGGCCAACGGTGGTGGAGGAGTCGATTTCTCCAACCTGCCGTTCGGCCGCGCGAATACCTACAACTTCGGCCTCTCCGCGTCCCAGTCGCTGTTCAACCCGGCGTTGCGTGGCCAGTTCGCCGCGACGGCATCGGCGCGTGAAGCAGCCGAAGTCGCCCTGGTGGCGGAACGCACGCGCTCGGTGCTCGACGTGGCCAAGGCCTACTTCGATGCCCAACTGGCGCAGCGACTCCTCGACATCGCCGACTCGACGCTGGCACAGGCCGAGCGCGCCTTCAACCAGACGCGGCTCGAGAAGAACGTCGGCAATGCTGCCGAGTTCGACTTGCTGCGTGCCACGGTATCGCGCGACAACCAGCGACCGGTCGTGATCCAGCGGCGTGCCGCGCGCGACCGCACGCTGCTCAAGCTGCGGCAGCTGCTCGATCTTCCCGATGGCAGTGCCCTCACGCTGACGACGCCGCTCGGTGATACCACTCGTGCCAGCTTGCCGGCTTCAGTGTCGAACGGCGCCGGCGATACCGCGACGGCGGCACGTGCCCCGGTGCGTCAGGCGGCGGCGGCGCTCGCGGCAAGCGAGGCGCTGGTGCGCGCAGCCAACGGTTCGAAGCTGCCATCGCTCTCGTTGAGCAGCACCTACGCGAAGATCGCCTTTCCGGCGCGCGTCTTCGGACTCAACAAGTTCGTGACTGACTGGAGCGTGGTGCTGCGGATGGATGTGCCGTTTTACACCGGCGGTCGCCTCCGCGCCGACAAGATGGGCGCCGAGGCTGCGCGTGACGCATCGGAGCTGCGGCTCCGGCAGGCGCGCGAAGACGCCACCCGCGAGGCCGCCGATATGCAGAGTGATCTTGCGGCGGCCGAAGCCACCTGGGAGGCAAGCAGTGGCACCGCCGATCTCGCCGTGCGGGCCTACGCCATTGCCGACGTGCGCTATCGCAACGGCCTCTCGACCCTCACCGAGCTCGGCGACAGCCGGATCCAGCTCGAACAGGCGCAGGCGAATCGAGCCCAGGCGGCGCGGGACCTGCAGGTCGCCCGCGTTCGCGCCGCGTTGTTGCGGGATCTTCCTTTCGGGACCGGGATTGCCGGCTCGGGAGGCAACTGACCATGACCACCCTGACTCTTACTCCGACGGGCAGCGACCGAGCCATGACGATGAATCGTTCGATCTTTCGTGCGGCGCTGCGCGCTGCTCCCGTGATGCTCCTGCTCGCTGCCTGCGGCGGCAAGGCCAAGAGCGGTGCTCCAGCCGAAGTGCCGCCGGTGCAGGTCTCCTCCGACAACGTGACGGTGGTGGACAGCAGCCGTCTCGAGAGCGGCCCCGCGCTTTCAGGTTCACTTGAGGCCGAGCGTGCCGCACAGTTGCGTGCGCAGGTCGGCGGCGCGGTACTCGCGCTCTACGTCGATCAGGGCGCGGCGGTGCACGCGGGTCAGGCGCTCGCGCTCATCGACACCTCGGCGATCGCCGAGTCGGCGCGGTCGGCCCGCTCCGCGCTCCGGAGTGCGCAGGCCTCGGCCGATGTTGCCAAGCGCAATGCCGAGCGATCCGATGCACTGCATCAGGCCGGCGCCATTGCCGATCGCGATCTCGAGGCGGCACGGAGCAGCGCGGTGGCTGCGGATGCCAATCTTGCGGACGCGCGCAGCCGGCTGGCATCGGCCGAGAAGATGCTCTCGAACGCCACCATCCGGGCCCCGTTCAACGGGATCGTGAGTGAGCGACCGGCGAGCGTCGGCGATGTGGTGCAGCCCGGGAGCCCGGTGCTCACCGTGGTCGATCCGTCGCTGCTCAAGCTCGAGGCCTCGGTGCCGGCCGAAGACATTGCGGCGCTCAAGGCTGGTTCGAAGGTGGAGTTCACGATTCAGGGCAGCGCCGACAAGACCTTCACTGGCAAGATCTCGCGGATCAATCCGGCCGTCGATCCTGCGACGCGACAGGTGCGGGTATATGTAAGCGTGGCGAACACCGAGCATGCGCTGGTGTCGGGGCTCTTTGCCGAAGGCCGCGTCGCGCTCAAGTCACTATACGGACTCGCGATTCCGTTCACCGCCATCGATCAGCGGGCCACGACGCCCTCGGTCAAGCGCGTGCGTGGCGGCAAGGTGGAATCGGTCCCGGTGACACTGGGGCTGCGCGACGAGCTGGCCGAACAGGTACAGGTATTGAGTGGCGTGTCGAAGGGCGACACGCTGCTGATCGGTGGCGTGCTGGGAACTCCTGCGGGGGTGATGCTGCGCATCACTCGCCGCGACCGCTGAGGAACTGACCCATGTGGATTTCGGATTTTGCCATTCGACGCCCAATCATCACCATCACGGTGATGCTGGCGGTCGTGGCGTTCGGCCTCGCCGCACTGATGAAACTCAAGGTCGACGAGTTTCCCGATCTCGACCAGCCGGTGGTGATGGTCCAGATCCCTTACCCCGGTGCTTCGCCTGAGGCGGTCGAACGTGAAATCGTCGAGCCGGTCGAAGAGGCGATCTTCGGCCTCTCAGGAGTGGACCGCGGGTTGACGACGTCGAACGCTGTCGACGGCTTTGCGCAGTTCACCGTGACCTTCGCTTTCACCAAGCCGGTGGCCGAGGCGTCGCAGGATGTGCGCGACGCGATCAGCACCATTCGGGGTAACCTGCCGCAGGAAATGAAGGAGCCGATCATCACCCGGTTCGACTGGGGTGCCCAGCCGATCATGGCATTGACGGTGAGCTCCACGACGCAGGATGTTCGGACACTCACGACGATCGCTGATCCGACCATCGTCAGTTCCCTCCGGTCGATTCCCGGGGTGGCCCAGGCGTCGGTGGTCGGTGGCAGCTATCCGGAGATGACGGTGCAGCTGCGCCCCGAGGCGATGCAGGCCGCCGGTGTGGGAGTCGAGGACATCGTCCGGGCGGTGGGGAGCCAGAACATTGCGGCGCCCGTGGGCCGTGTGAATGGGGGACTCGAGGAGCATGCGATCCGGCTCAAGGGCCGGCTCGAGGGTGCCGCGGATTTCCGACAGCTGGTGGTGACCGAGCGTGGCGGGCGGATCATTCGCCTGTCCGACGTTGCGGACGTCACGGAGGGCGTCGAGGAGCCGCGCACCGGTGCCGCGTTCAACGGCAAGCAGGCTGTGGGGATCAACATCATCAAGGCGAAGGGCTACTCCACCAACGAAGTGATCTACAAGTTGCGTGATCAGATCAAGAAGCTGCAGGCGTCGCTTCCGTCGGACGTGAAGCTCGAGACGGTGCAGGATGCCGGCGTGCGGGTGACTGGTTCGGTCAACAACGTCAAGGAATCCCTGATTGAGGGGGCGCTGCTCACTATCCTGGTGGTCTTCCTCTTCCTCAATTCGTGGCGCTCGACCGTGATCACTGGTCTCGCGCTGCCAGTGTCCGTACTCGCGGGCTTCATCGGTGTCTGGATCTTCGGGTTTACGCTCAACTCGATGTCGTTGCTGGGGCTCTCGTTGGCGATCGGCATCCTGATTGACGATGCCATCGTCGTGCGTGAGAACATCGTAAGACATATCCATATGGGAAAAAGTCATTACGAAGCCTCGCGAGAGGGGACCGCCGAGATCGGCCTCGCGGTGGCCGCAACGACCTTCTCGATCGTGGCCGTCTTCGTGCCGATCGCGTTCGTCACCGGGCAGTCGGGGCAATGGCTCGCGCCATTCGCGCTCTCGATCACCGGCGCAGTGATCGCCTCGCTGTTCGTTTCCTTCTCGCTCGACCCGATGCTCTCGGCGTACTGGACCGATCCGCATCTCGAGGAGCACGAGAAGAGCTTCCTTACTCGCGCCCTCGACAAGTTCGATGCCTGGTTCCACCGGATGACGGACAAGTACGCGCGGCTCATCGCGTGGGCGCTCGACCATCGCTGGTCGATGGTTGGGCTCGCGGTCCTGAGCTTTATCGGGGCGATTGCGCTCCAGTTCACCCTGGGCGGAGCCGGCTTCGTGCCGCTCTCCGACCGGTCGGAAGTTGAGGTCATCGTCGAGGCGCCCGCGAGCGCCAACCTGCAATACACCATGGAGCGTACTGAAGCGATCGCGGCGATCGCCCGCAAACACCCCGAGGTGATGTACACCTATGTGACCGCTGGGACGCCACTCCCGCTGCGCACACCGGGTGTCGACCAGTCTCACATTTACATGAAACTCACGCCGGCCAAGGAGCGAAAGAATTCCGCGGACGTCATGGGTGCCATGTTGCGCGAGGAGTTCAAGCAGATCGGCGGTGTGAACGTGTCGGTGTTCAGTGGCGGCTTCGGCGGCGCGTTCAAGGCACTGCAGCTGCAGTTGCGCGGCCCCGATGCGACCGTGCTGGCGCAGCTGGGCGAACAAGCGCTCGAGGCGACGCGCACGGTACCGGGTGCGGTGGACGTGAGCCTCTCGGCCCGCGGCCCGCGCGAGGAACTCACGGTCGATGTTGATCGCGGCCTCGCCGGTTCGCTCGGACTCACGGTGGGTCAGGTGGGTCAGGCGATGCGGGTGGCGTTCGCGGGGATCGATGCCGGCGATTGGGTCGACCACTCGGGCAAGACGCGTGACGTGCGGATCCGGCTGGCGCCCGAGGCTCGCCGCAGCCCCGCCGACCTGGCGCGACTCCCGCTCACCGTGTTCGACAGTCAGGGGCGGCAGCGTACCGTGCCACTCGGCAGCGTGGCGCACATCGTGCTCGAGCGCGCGCCCGCCCAGATCGACCATCTCGATCGGTCGCGCGTGATTACACTCGAGGCCAACATCAACGGCCGTGCGCTGAACGACGTGACCACCGACGTGAAGGCCAAGCTGGCCGGCATCACTTTCCCCCCGGGTTACGTGATCACCGAGGGTGGCTGGAATCAGCAGCAGAACGACACCTTCTCGA
>JBDSMX010000089.1:0-5213 GCA_039915645.1 Gemmatimonadales bacterium
AGGTCCTCGTCGCGATGAGCGGCGGGGTGGATTCATCGCTCGCTGCAGCCCTGCTCGTCGAGCAGGGTTATGACGTTGTGGGCGCGACGATGAAGCTCTTCTGCTATGGCGACGACGTTCCCGATCGCCCCTGCTGCTCGCTCGACTCCATTTACGACGCACAGGCCGTGGCCCACAAGCTCGGCATCCCGCACTACGTCCTGAATCTCGAGGATCGCTTCTCGGAGCGCGTGATCGACAATTTCGTGGACGAGTACTCACGCGGCCGCACTCCCATTCCCTGCGTGCGCTGCAACTCGTTCACCAAGTTCCGGGACCTGCTGGCGCACGCCGACGCACTGGGCTGCGACGCGATCGCCACGGGCCACTACGCCATCGCTCGCGAGGGCGCACTCTACCGCGGCGACGACCGCTCCAAGGACCAGAGCTACTTCCTCTGGGGCATCGACCAGGCCGTTGTTGCCCGGATGCTGACCCCCGTGGGAGAACTCAGCAAGGTCGAGACGCGGCAGCGTGCCCGGGCGATGGAACTGCTCACCGCGGACAAGCCGGAGAGCGTCGAAATCTGCTTTGTGCCCGATGACAACTACGTCGGCGTGCTCGAGAAGCGGCTCCCCGCCGATGCTCCGGCGCTGAGTCGTGGTCCACTGGTGACGACGACCGGGGAGGTCATCGGCGAGCACGACGGCTTCGCGCGCTACACCATCGGCCAGCGGAAGGGCCTCCCCGGAGGGCGGGCGCTGCCGCTCTTTGTGGTGGGCATCAATCCGGAGAGTCGCGAAGTGGTGGTCGGCGGTGCGGATGACCTTCTAGGGCACGCCGTTACCCTCGAGGAAATCAATTGGCTCTCGACGCCGTTGCAAGTCGGCGACCGCTGCCTGGCGCAGCTTCGCTATCGTGCCGAGGCGGTTCCGGCCGTGGTGCGCGCCGTGGGTGACGACACGGTTTCACTCGACCTGCTGACGCCTGTGCGCGCCATCGCCCCAGGGCAGTCCGGTGTGCTCTACAATGGCGATGCGCGGGTACTGGGCGGCGGCGTGATCCGCCAGGCCGCCTGAGCTGCATATGCACGCCGATCCGAAGGCCCAGCCGCTTCACCTTGTCACCGACGACGACGCAGCGTCAGCACCGGTCATCGATTTCCGTGATCCCGCCTGGTATCTCAATCGCGAGCTCTCCTGGCTCGAGTTCAATCGACGGGTACTGAACGAGGCGCTCGACACCCGGACGCCACTGTTCGAGCGGGTGAAGTTCGCGGCAATCTTCGCGAACAATCTCGACGAGTTCTTCCAGGTGCGAGTCGCAGGTGTGCGCGAACAGGTCGCGGCGCACGTGCTCGAGCACGGTGCCGATCGCCTGACACCGACGCAGCAACTGGTGGGGATTCGCAGCACCGTCCGCCAGATGGTCGAGCAGCACTCCCGCTGCGTGGTGAGCGAGCTGATCCCTGCCCTGGCTACTCACGGCGTCCGAGTGCACGACCGCTTCGAGGACCTTCCCGAGGCCGACCGCGACCATCTCCGGCGCTTCTTTGACTCACACGTCTTTCCGATCCTGACACCGCTTGCCGTCGATCCGGCGCACCCGTTCCCGCACATCTCGAATCTGTCGCTGTCGCTGGCCGTGACCCTCGCCGATGAAAACGGTCGGCCGCGCTTTGCACGGGTCAAGGTGCCAAAGCGGCTGCCCCGCTGGGTGCCGCTGACCCGACCCAATGAATTCCTGCCGCTCGAATATCTGATCGGGGCGCATCTCGAATCGCTCTTCCCCGGCATCCGGATCGTTGGCTGGCACATCTTCCGGATCACTCGCAACACCGACCTGAACCTCGAGCTCGGCCCGCTCGCGAGTGACGATGCCGAGGATCTCCTCTCCCTGATCCAGGAAGAAGTGCAAAACCGGCGCTTTGGTGAAGTGGTTCGCCTCGAGGTGCACAAGTCGATGCCGGCTGCGTTGCGCACCCGGCTGATCGAGGAGTTCAACGAGGCCGATGCCGGCGAAGGGCTGCCGCTCACCGAAGATGATGTGTTCGAGGTCTCGGGGCCGCTCGATGGCAGCCAGTTCGCCTCGATCGCCGCACTCGATTTTCCGGTGCTGAAGGATCCGCCGTTCACTTCGGCGACCCCCCGACGCCTCGCCGAAGGGCGCGACTTCTTCGCGGCCATCCGCGAAAGTGACGTGTTGCTGCATCATCCGTACGACTCGTTCCAGAATTCCGTCGAACGGATGATCACCGTGGCCTCAGCAGATCCCGACGTCCTCGCGATCAAGATCACCCTCTATCGCACTGGCGGCGAGATCGCACGCCTCCTGGCCGAGGCGGCGGAACGAGGGAAGCAGGTCGCCGTGCTGATCGAGCTTCAGGCACGCTTCGACGAAGAGAACAACATCAGCTGGGCGAAGCGCTTCGAGGATATCGGGGTGCATGTGAGCTACGGCGTGGCCGGGCTCAAGACCCACGCCAAAGTGCTTCTGGTGGTGCGCCGTGAGGGCGATGCGATCCGTCGCTACGTTCACATCGGCACCGGCAACTACAATCCCAACACCGCGCGTTTCTACACCGACTTCGGCCTGATCTCGGCCGATCCCGATCTCGGGGCCGACCTCTCCGATCTCTTCAATGTCCTGACCGGCTTCGCGGCTCCCAGCGGCTATCGCAAGCTGCTGGTTGCGCCGCGTTGGCTCAAGTCGCGGTTGCTGCAACTCATTGATCGCGAGATCGAGCACGCCAAGGCGGGCCGGCAGGGCCGTATTGTCGCCAAGATGAATGCACTGGTGGACCAGGAGATCATCGAGGCGTTCTACCGCGCCTCGGCG
This sequence comes from Gemmatimonadales bacterium, assembly GCA_039915645.1. Taxonomy (GTDB): domain Bacteria; phylum Gemmatimonadota; class Gemmatimonadetes; order Gemmatimonadales; family GWC2-71-9; genus Palsa-1233. Next base: position 2,818 of record JBDSMX010000089.1, read on the forward strand.
GCCGGCGTCGAGATCGACCTGATCATTCGCGGTATCTGCTGCCTCCGCCCTGGCGTAGCCGGCGTGAGCGAACGGATCCGGGTGATCTCCATCCTTGGTCGCTTCCTTGAGCATTCGCGCGCCTTCCTCTTCCGCAACGGTGGCAAGGAGGAAGTCTTCATCTCCTCCGCCGACCTGATGCCGCGCAACCTCGAACGACGGATCGAAGCGGCCGTGCCGATTGAAGACCCGCGGCACCGAGCCGAGTTGCGACGACTGCTGGAGATGATGCTCGAGGACAACCGGCAGGCGTGGGTGCTGGGACCCAACGGTCACTATACCCAGCGAAATCCCGCGCCCGGAGAACCGGAGCGCGGGACGCAGAAGATCCTGATTGAAAAGCGATGACGGCTAGAGCTTGTCGTCGAATTCCTTGAACGCCGCTTCCTGCTCCGGCGTGAGCTTCTCCGGGATCTTCACGTTCACCGTGACGACCTGATCACCCTTCTGGCCATTCTTCTCGACGCCCTGACCCTTGATGCGGAACTTCCGCCCCGGTTGGGTTCCCGCCGGAATGCGAAGCTTGACCTTGGTACCAGCGACGGTCTTTACCTGCACCGTCGAGCCGAGCAGCGCCTGGGTCAGCGAAACAGGAATCTCGCACTTGATGTCGAGCCCATCGCGCGTGAAGAATCGATCGGGCTCCACCGTGAAGCTCACCAACACGTCGCTCGCGGGCCCACCAGCCTTCTGTCGCGGTCCCTGCCCCTTCATCCGTACCCTGGTGCCGGTCTCGGTCCCCGAAGGCACCGTGATCAGGATCTGCTTCTCGGTGCGCTGTTCGCCACTGCCATTGCAGGTGTGACAACGCTGCGAAGGAATCTTGCCGCGTCCGCGGCATTGCGGACAAGGGCGCTGGACCGCGAAGCCGCCCTGGCCAAACGAGATGGTGCCACGACCACTGCATTCGGGACAGGTGGTGAAGGTCGCACCAGGCTCGGCACCATTACCGCCGCAGGTGGCGCAGACATCCGTCATCGAAAGGGTCACCGGAACCTTTCCGCCAACCACCGCTGTGCGGAACGGCACCGTGACGGTAACCTCGACGTGCTCCGCCCCTTCGCGCTCTTCCGGTCCGCGACGTCCCTTCCCGAAAATCGATGAGAAGATGTCGCCCAGGCCGAACGACCCGAAGTCCGCCGCATCGAACGATTCATCAGTTGGCTGTGACGGGCCGGGGCGTGAGCCACCGGGCCGCGATTGGGGCCGGCTGCCAAAATTGCTGAAGGCACCGAGACGACGCATCTGGTCGTACTTCGCCTTCTTCTCGACATCGGACAGCACGCCATTGGCCTCGGAGATCTGTTTGAACTTCTCCATGGCCGCAGGATTGTTCGGATTCGCGTCCGGATGGTACTGCTTGGCGAGCTTCCGGTACGCCTTCTTGATCTCCTCAGGCGAGGCCGAATCGGGAACGCCGAGCAGGGCGTAAAAGTCCTGGTTCGCCACTCAGGCTACGCCCTGCTCCGAATACACCTGGACCCGCGCGGGGCGGATCACCGTGCCCTTGAAGCGATAGCCGGTCTGGAAGGTCTGCTTGACCGTATGATCCTGTTCCGGCGTGTCTGGAGCCACCACGGCGACGGCGTCGTGCATCGTCGGATCGAACGGCTCACCCGCCGGCTCGATGCGCTCGAGACCGGAGGCCTCGAGATCCTTGCGCACCTTCTTCTGGATCAGCTCGAAGGCACTCCGGAACGCATCCCCCGAAGTCGTGGCCGGATCCGACGCGGCCAGCCGATCGATATCGTCAAGGATATCGAGCAGCCGTTCGGCGAGCGACGAGGCGCCCCGGTCGAAGGCCTCGGTCTTTTCCTTGGTGGTCCGCCGGCGGTAGTTGTCGTACTCCGCGGCAAGCCGGAGGTAGCGGTCCTCAGAATCGGCGAGCGCGCGGACCAGCTCATTATCGGAAGCCGCCGCATCCTCGAAGCCGAGTCCCTCGTTTTCGGGGCCCTCGGGCGGGTTCGGCAGATCGGCATCACTCATGTTGGGTGTCTCAGACATCAGTCCAGATGCTCCGGTCAAACGAGAATGCTGAAAGGAACGCAACCGACGTGCCCTAAAGCAATGCCGGATTGGCAGATGGGGGGCGTTGCAGACGTGAAACCCTGCGGCGTCACCCTGAACGGAGTGAAGGGGCAAGGCTCCAGGCCAATACCATGCTTCGCTCCCTCGCTGCCCTTCGATAAACTCAGGGCAGGCTGCTCAGGGTGACATACCTACTGCCGCCACCCGCCGCCAGAGGTCGAAAAGCGCCGTCTGCACCGCTCGCGCCCGGATCTCTCCCCGGTCGCCGGAAAAATGGAGTCGGCGAGACTGCACCTCCCCATCTGCGAGCGTCGCGATCCAGACCAGGC
>JBDSMX010000041.1:0-5839 GCA_039915645.1 Gemmatimonadales bacterium
CGCACATTGTGAGCGGCCACGCCTCGGAGATGATCGGCGAGCTGGTGATGGCGCGCACCAACGAGTACACGGTCGAAGAAGTGGATCTCGCGATTCACGCCCACCCGACGCTCTCCGAAGCGATCGCGGAGGCGGCGCTCGATTCGATGGGCCGCGCGGTGCACATCTAAGGCGACAACGGCTGAGGGAGGAGGGAAAAGCGTTCTCTCTCCTCCCTCCTCCCTCCTCCCTCAGCGCTCCTCTTATGACAGACTCTCCTCACGTATCGCCCAACCCCTTCGGTGATGCCGCGCCGAAGGAAGACCGCGTCGGTCTCGCCGCCAATGCGATGGCCGCCGGCATGGCGATCGCGATTGCGGCCATCGCGGTGGTGGCGTGGGCGACCACGCGCGCAGCCGCGAACAGCGGAATCACATCGAAGGAAACGATCACCAACGGATTCGCGGTGAATCTGGTGATCTACGGAACCCTCGGCTCGATCTTCCTCTCCGGCATCGTCGCCTGGCTGCTGATGGCGACGGTTGATTCGAACTACCGCCGCGGCGGGCTCTCGATGGTGAGCGCCTTCGCGGGCTTTCTCCTCAGTGTCATCCTCACCATGCTGGTCCGTGGCGTCTTCGGGGTGGCTGCGCTTCCGGCGCTGGCCGCCCTCGCTGCGCTGGTGGGGGTCTTCTTCATCCGGCGCGCACGCGCAGCAGTCTGATGCTGCCGCCGCTCGAGGTCATCGACCTCGGTCGCCGTTCCTATCAGGAAGTGCTCCAACAGCAGCGCGCCCTGCGGCTCGCCCGCATCGACGGCTCCCTCCCCCACGATGTCCTGCTCCTGGTGGAACACTCCCCGCCGGTCTACACCCTCGGTCGCGGGACCAAGCCCACTTCGCTCCCGATTCCGGTAGAGCAGCTTGTGGAACAAGGTGCCGAGGTGATCGAGATAGAGCGCGGTGGCGATGTGACCTGGCATGGCCCCGGTCAGTTGGTGGGCTACCCGATCCTGCATCTCTCGCACCACCGCGAGGACCTGCACTGGTACCTCCGCACCCTCGAAGCGGCGCTCATCGACGCGCTGGGCACGCTGGGGATCGCCGCAGCCCGCGTGGAGGGGAAGACCGGGGTCTGGACGGCGGGTGGTAAGATTGCGTCCCTCGGAATTCATGTGAAACAGTGGGTGACCCTGCACGGCTTCGCGCTGAACGTCCATCCCGATCTGCGATGGTTCGATCAGATCGTTCCCTGCGGGCTCGACGGGGTCGCGATGACCTCAGTGGTGCGGGAGCTCAGCACCCGTCGCAGCAATGCCTCGGTCTGGGCCGAGACTCGTGCAGCGACGGTGGCGGCCTTTGGTGCGTCGTTCTCACTTGCGCCGGTATTCGGGTGACGGCTCCCTTGCCATTCGGACCGGGCACGGGCACCCTTCTCCCCATGGCTGACGCTATGGACCAGCAGAAGATTTCGACCGCCGCCGACGAGCGAATTGCGGCCATCCTCCGGGCAGCCGGATCATGGGCCGCCGAGGCACCGAGTGAGCTCACGCCGGCGATCAGGGCGGTCTGTGTCCGCCTGGCAGAGATGGTGGCCGATCAGCGCCACTACCTGGCGCCGCTGCCGGAACCGATGGAGTCGGAACGACGTGCCGTTTTGACACTTGTGGCGGATCGGCTCCGAACTGGCCCGATCGCCAAGGAACTGAAGGAGCATCTCGAGGCACTCGCCGAGATGGAATTGCGGGCGACCGGCTCCTGGTCGGTGGTCGGCAATGCGCAGGCCGAGTGGCAGCAGACCGCCATCGACTACCTGCAGAAGAAGCGCGTGCTGGTCCCGGAAGCGACGCGGCCGGACGAGTACTGGGCTGAGGATGTGGTGGGTGGGGTGATCGCCTCGATCAAGGGGGTCATCGGTGCCGACGACCTCTATTCCAGGATTGAAGCGCAGTATGCAGGCGGCGGCAGGCCGCGGGTAGTGCGCAACGATGACTGAAGCGACGGATGACAGATGATGGTTGATCCATTGTCACCCTGAACGAAGTGAAGGGGCGGAGTTACGGCGAAATGCCGTAGGTCCGCCCCTCGCTGCGCCCAGGGCGACTGCACCCCATCCATCATCCATCATCCATCATCCATCATCCATCATCCATCATCCATCCAGCACTTCGCGCACTTTTCGCCCCAGCCGGTCGACCGTAAACGGCTTCTCGAGAAAGGGGATGCCGCTGCTCATGATGCCGCGGGAAGAGATCGCGTCGCCGAGGTAGCCTGACATCAGCAGCGCCTTGAGGTCGGGTCGGAGCTCGCGAAGTTGTGCGATGAGTGCCGGCCCGTCGGCGCCGGGCATCACCACATCCGACAGGACCAGGTGGAGCTGAGCAGGATGGTTGTGCAGCTGCTCGAGCGCATCGGGTGCGCCCTGCGCAGCGAGGACGGTGTAGCCGAGCCGCTGGAGGACCTCGGTGGCCGCGCCACGCACCGCCGCGTCATCCTCGACCAGCAGAATGGTCTCGCTGCCGCCGACAGTTACCGATGGGGCGATTGCCAGAGGGGGAGGCGCACCGATCGGCATCTCCGAGGGGAAGTAGAGTCGGAAGGTGGTGCCGAATCCCAGTTCGGAGTAGACGGTGACGCTGCCACCACTCTGGGTCACGAGGGCGTAGACGGTGGCGAGACCGAGGCCGGTCCCCTTCCCCACGTCCTTGGTGGTGAAGAACGGTTCGAAGATCCGGGCCCGCGTCTCGGGTGACATGCCGGTTCCCGAGTCGCTGATCGAGATCACGACGTAGCGGCCCGGCTGCGGCAGTCCGTGCAGCAGACGACTGGCTTCGTCGATGGCCACTCCCTCGGTGCGAATCGTGAGCGCTCCGCCCGTCGGCATCGCATCGCGCGCATTGACGGCAAGGTTCATCAGGATCTGCTCGAACTGTCCCGGGTCGACGCGGATCGAGCCGGCATCCGGCGAGAGACGGGTGACGACTTCAATGTCTTCACCGATGAGACGGCGCAGCATCTGGTCGATTCCGGCCACCGTCTGGTTCGGGTCGATGACCGAGGGTTGCAGCACGCTCTGCCGCGAGAAGGTCAGCAATTGCCGAGTCAGGGCATGGGCGCGCTCGGCGGCGGCCTTCACTTCATCGAGATCGCTCGCGTGCACGTCGCTGTCCGGGGTATCGAGTCGGACAAGCTCGGTGTAGGTCATGATCACGGCGAGCAGATTGTTGAAGTCGTGCGCCACTCCACCGGCGAGGCGACCAACGGCCTCCATCTTCTGCGCCTGCCGCAGTTGTGATTCGAGCGCCCGGCGCGCAGAGACATCCTGCGCCAGCACCAGACGCGCGGCCTTGCCGTTGAATTCCACTGCGTTGCCGGTAACTTCGACGTCGAAGTACTTGCCATCCTTGCGGCGGTGCCGAAACACCCCGGTGACCAGGTTTTCCTGCGGCGCATCGGCGACGTGCTGCAACATCGCGGCGACCTGTTCCGGCGGGCGGATCTGGTCGATCGTCATCGCGAGAAAATCTTCGCGAGAAAAGCCGTAGCCGGCGATGGCCGCATCGTTGACCGCCAGGAAGCAGAGCGAGCCCGGCTCGTACACCCACATCGGATGCGGGTTGTTCTTGAAGAGGAGTCGCCACTGCGTCTCGGAGACGCTCCGCGCGTTGACCTCCTGCTCGACCTGGTCGGCCATCTGATTGAAGGCCACCGCAAGCCGACCCACTTCGTCATCAGTGCCCGGTGCCACGCGGGTCGGAAATTCTCCGGCCCCCATCACCTCGGCCGCCGTGGTCAATCGGCGAAGGGGCACCGTGATCCGATGGCCGAGACCCCAGACCAGGAGCAGCCCGAGGGTGATGATCCCGAGGGCCACGAGGCCGACGTCGGTGATGAAGCGATGCGCCGGTGCGCCGACAATCGAATCGGGAACCTGAAGCACGGTATACCAGCCGGACACCGGATCACGTCCCACGGCCGCGACGAAGCGTGTGCCGTCGACGGAGTCGTCGTACCGGATCGCCTTGCTGGTGGGTTCGAGGGGGAGCGTGGGTTGCCGCGTCGGACCGGCCTGGTCGTTCCAGCCATCACCCTCGCTCCCGACGATCAGCGTGCTTCCGGCACCGATGATCGCAGCGATCTGCTCTCGCGCGCCAGGGCGAGGCAGCACGGCCCGCCAGCGGACGAGGTAGCCGAGCACGCGGCCGGGATCGGCCACGACAGCGACAGTGGGGTAGAAGAGGGTGTCACCCACCGCCTGTAGCGGTCCGACCAGTGCCGAATCGGCGGAGTGGGCAATCCGCACCAGCTCCATCAGGTGGAGCCCACGTATGGATTCAGCGTGCTTGCCAGCCAGCTGGATCACGCGGCCGAGCGTATCGCGCAAGCCAATCGCCAACACGGTCGTGTCGACACCGGCCATCGAATCAATCGCCAGATGTAGTCGGGCGAGCGCACCGGGGTTTGGCGCGCGAAAATACAGCCGCGCCTGAGGCAGCGAAGCGAGTCGATGCGCTTCTTCTTCGCTCTGCCGACTTGCTATGGTCAGCGAAGCGGCCGCCCGGCCGACGATATTCTGGGCGCGCTCATCAGCAGCGGCACTCGCCGCCCGCCGCACCTCGCGGTAGGCGGTGAAGAGCAGCGCTCCCGTCACCGCCAGCATCACCGCGGCAACGAGCAGCGGGAGCTTCCATTGAATCGAAAGACGAGAGAAGGCACGAAGCATCGGGGGAGCCTCAGAACACCTGCGTCGGCTACGAGAAGGAGGGGGGTCTCCCGAACGCAGACAGACTCCGAACAGTACCGCCAACTACAGGCCTTGCCAACAAAATCTCCACAGACTGTCCGTATAACTACGGAGGGGCGTTTGGGCACCCCCCCACTCAGATCATTTCATCAATCAGCCGGCTGCCAACAACTCGAAGAACCTGCCGAACACCCGGATCCCATCCCATAGTTGGCTCAGATCGACCTTCTCATTGGGAGAGTGGAGGCCATCATCCGGGAGTCCGATGCCCGTGAGCAGGACGGGGGCACCACTGCGACCGAGTTCGGGGACGATCGGAATCGAGCCACCGGCCCGCACGGCCACGGTGGGCCGCCCCACGATTTCCTCGAAGGCGCGATCGAGCACGCTGAACACCGGATGGGTGACGTCGACCTGCACCGGGTCAGCGCCGTGCAGGAACTTGAGTTCCCATTCAGTGAAATCGGGTGCCACCTTCGCGACGGCCTTCTGCAATTGCGCCTGCGCGAATTCAAGCGACAACCCGGGAACCAGCCGCATCGAGATCTTCGCCACACCCACCGCAGGAATCACCGTCTTGGCACCTTCGCCGGTGAAGCCGCCGCGGATGCCGTGAATCTCGAACGTCGGCAAGGCCCAGGTGCGCTCGAACACGGTGAAGCGAGTGAGCCCAGTGAGCGCCTTGCCGGTCACTTCTTCGTGAAGAAATTTCTCTTCGTCAAACGGCAAAGCATTCCATCCCTTCCGCTCCGCCTTGCTCGGCGCCTCGATGTGCTTGTAGAGCTTGGGCACATGGATCTTGCCACCGGGGCCCTTGAGGTCGGTGAGCATCCGGCAGAGCGTCTCGATGGCGTTGGGCGCCACGCCGCCATAGCTCCCGGAATGGAGATCGCGCTTCAATGTACGGACGTGCAATTCGGCGTAGCACATTCCGCGCAACGCGGTGTAGACCGCGGGCCACCCCTTGGCATAGTACGACATGTCGGCAACTAGGACCGCATCGACCGCTGTCCGCTGCGGTTCGGCCGCGAGCAGGTCGAACACGACCCGGCCGCCGCACTCCTCCTCTCCCTCGAAGAGAAAGCGCACGTTGATCGGCGGACGCTTCTCCCGATCGA
>JBDSMX010000233.1:0-2600 GCA_039915645.1 Gemmatimonadales bacterium
CGTTGCGCGCCGACCTGGAGCAGCGCGGAATCGCGGTCGAGGAGGTCAGCGAGGCCGAGTTCGCGACGTTGGCGGCAACCGAGCATCCGCAGGGTATCGTTGCGGTCTACGTTCCCCAGGAATGGTCGCTCGACGACCTCCTCCCCACGCCCGGTAGGCCACTGGTGATCCTCGATGCGGTGCAGGATCCGGGGAATGTCGGGACGATCGCGCGCACAGCGATCGCCTTCGGGGCCTCGGGACTGATTGCCCTCCCCGGAACCGCCGATCTCGAGAACCCGAAGACGGTGCGCGGCGCGATGGGGGCGCTCTTCCGGCTGCCGCATCTGCACGCCGATGATGTGGCGCTGCTGCACTGGCTCACCACGCACGGTGTGGCGCTCTGGGCCACGGCGATGGACGGCACGCCGATACTCTCAGGGGCACCTCCGTTTCCCGTGGCCATTGTGCTTGGCAACGAAGGCGCCGGCGTGCGAGACGACCTGCTGGCGCGTGCCGACCGGCGCGTCGCCATCCCGATCCAGCCCGTCGCCGAATCGCTCAATGTGGCGGTCGCGGCCGGCATCATTCTGCATCAGGTGACCCGATGAGCATCTGGGAAGGCACGCTAGTCTACATCCGCGAAGGCGGCTGGTATTTCTGGCTCGCGGCCGGCATTGTCGGCCTGCTCTTCGGATCGTTCCTCAATGTCTGCATCGTGCGCTGGCCGGCGATGGAGTCGGTCGTGGCGCCGCGTTCGCGCTGCCCGCAGTGCGGCAACCTGATTGCCTGGTATGACAACATCCCCGTCTTCTCCTGGCTGATGTTGGGCGCGAAGTGCCGCCACTGCCAGCTCCCGATTCCGATTCGCTACCCCCTGGTGGAGCTCGCGGTCGGCGTGCTCTGGGGACTCGCAGCGTGGCGCTATGGGCCCACCGTGGAATTCCTGCGAGCGGGAATCTTCGGCACCATCCTCATCGGCATCACGATGACCGATGCCCGCGAATACATCATCCCCGATGAGTTCTCGATTGGCGGCACCGCGATCGGAATCCTCTTCGCCTTCCTCGGAGGGGCCCTGCCGTGGAAGGAGGCGATCATCGGTGCAGTGATCGGCTTCGCGCTGCTGTGGGTCATCGCCTGGCTCGGCACCAAACTGCTCGGTCAGGATGCGATGGGCGGCGGCGATATCAAGATGATGGCGATGATCGGCGCCTTCCTCGGCTGGCAGGGCGTGCTCCTCACGCTATTTCTTGGCGCCCTCCTCGGCACCGTGATCTTCCTGCCGATGAAGCTCGCCGGGCGCGAAAAACTGGTGCCGTTCGGCATCTTCCTCTCGATCGGCTCGGCGGCCTGCTGGATCGCGGGCCAGCCGCTGCTGCACTGGTACCAGACGACGTTCCTGGGAGCATGATCCGTATGCCTCGCATCTCATCGACAATGCTGATGGTGGCGGTGCTGGTTGCCTGTCGTGGTGAACCGCCCGCAGCCGCGCAGTCACTCAATCAGCAGCAACTCACGGCGCTGGTCGACTCGCTGATGCCGGGTGTGGCCAAGGCAACCGGGCTCGCCTTCAAGTCGACGCCAGCCGCCGTGGTGCGCTCCCGCGAAGAAGTGCGCAGCTACCTGCTCGCGAAACTGCAGCAGGAGCTACCGCCGGCTCGCATCGAGGGGATCACCGCGGCCTATCGCCTGCTCGGCTTGCTTCCCGACACGCTCGATGTCTCGAAGCTCTTCATCGATCTCTACACCGAACAGGTCGCCGGCTTCTACGATCCCGATTCCACCAAGCTCTTCGCAGTCGTCGGTGGTGATCGCGCCCAGTTGCGCCTCGTACTCGCCCACGAACTCGTGCACGCACTACAGCATCAATACACGCCGCTCGACTCGATCCTCAAGGACATCCACGACGCCGACCGACTCGCGGCAGCGCAGGCTGTTTTCGAGGGGCAGGCTACCCTCGCAAGCATGGTGACGCTGGTCCCCGGAATGGATCTCGTGAACAACGACGAGTTCTGGGAGACCTTTCGCAGTCAGCTGCAGACGCAGCAGGTGGGAATGAAGGTGTTCAACGCCGCGCCGCTGGTGATCCGTTCCGGTCTCACCTTCCCGTATCTGCAAGGGTCGGAGTTCCTGCGCTGGTTCCGTCGCAACCACGCCGACCAGCAGCCTTTTGGTGACAAGCTGCCGGTATCGACGGAACAGATTCTCCATCCTGATCGCTACGCCAAGGGTGATTTGCCGATGATGGTGCGCTTCGCCGCCGATACGGCGCAGCCGATCTACGAGGACACCTTCGGAGAATTCGAAATCGCCGTGTTGCGGTCATCACTCGCGGGAATCAGCGAAGTGCCGACCGACCTCGCCGTGGGCTGGGGCGGCGATCGGCTGCGCGTCTATCGCAGCGCCGGGGGTCCGGCGCTGGTCTGGGTGACGGTATTCGATGAACCGCGCAACGCCGAACGCTTTCTCACCCTGACGGGCAACAAGCTCGCAGCACAGAAGCGCGCCGGCTATCGTACCACGGCCGAAGGGCTGCAGGTCGGTGGCAAGAGCGCAGTGCGAGTGGTGGTGGCGCCTGAAGGGTGGGCTCGGTGGAGCAATCTGCCCACGGTCGAGCT
>JBDSMX010000159.1:0-12873 GCA_039915645.1 Gemmatimonadales bacterium
GCGACGGTGCCCAGGCTTATTGCCAGCGCCGTTGAGTGTGGCACGAAGTATGAGGTAGAAACCACTGCGCGACGGCCTGTCTCCGTGACGGTGCCGGATCCACCGCTCCACCGTGTCACCCCGACGCGTGATGGAACGACGCGCAAGCAAGGAGGGTCCCATGTTCGGCGATTCGATGTTTGATGAGGAAGACCGGCTGCGCCGCGCCGAAGAAGGGCGCGAAGACGAAATCGAGACCGGCCACGAGGAGCAGACCGACTTCGCTCCGGCGGGCAGCCTCGATGATCGCCTCCGTCGCCGTCAGGCGATTGCTCAACTGCTGCGCGAGGTTGGTGGCTGCTAAGGACGCTGGCGCGCTGCGCCAGTGAGCTCCTCGCCGGGATTCACATAACGGTCGATTGCCTGGCGGTACTGCCGCTCGTAGAGAGCGCGGTACCGCCCTCCCAGCTCCACCAGCTGCTCGTGCGTTCCCCGCTCAGCGATTTCCCCGCCTTCCATTACCAGAATCTGATCGGCCGCCGTGATCGTCGAGAGCCGATGCGCGATGACGAACGTCGTCCGGCCTGCCCGCAGGCGCGCCAGCCCTTCCTGAATCAGCGCTTCGCTTTCCGAGTCGAGTGACGAGGTCGCCTCGTCGAGAATCAGGATGGCCGGGTCGGCCAGAATCGCCCGCGCGATGGCGACCCGCTGGCGCTGTCCACCGCTCAGCTTGACGCCACGCTCACCCACGATCGTCAGGTAGCCGAGCTCGAACCGGAGCGCGAACTCATCGCAATGCGCGGTGGCCGCTGCTGCGAGCACTTCCTCATCGGTCGCATCGGGCTTGGCGAAGCGGATGTTTTCGAGAATCGTCCCGTCGAACAGGAAGTTGTCCTGCAGCACGATGCCGAGCGCGCGACGGTACTCGCGCAAGCGGAAGGTGTTGAGATCCCTGCCATCGATGAGGATCCGGCCGCTGTCGGGTCGATTGAATGCCATCACGAGAGACACCAGCGTGCTCTTCCCCGAGCCGCTGGTGCCAACCAGGGCGGTGGTGGAGCCGGCGGGCGCATCGAAGGTGACTCCCCTCAGCACCGGAACACCTGGATCGTACGAGAACGTCACATCCTCGAATTGCACGTGGCCGCTCACCCGGCCGATCGGTTCAAGGTCGGCGTCGCCCTCATCCTCGGTCGCCATTGCGCGGAGTTCACGGATTCGATCGAGCCCCGCAAATGCCTCGCTGACCTGGGTGCTGATCGAGGCGATCTGGATCAGCGGTGCCGCAAGGAGGCCGGTGAGGAAGACGTACTGGAAGAGATCACCCTTCGACATCCGGCCGGCGATGATATCGTGGCCGCCCACGACGATCAGCAGCGTGCCGATCACCCCGACAATCACTGTCGAGAGTGCCGTGGTCGCGGAGACACCAGTCATCGTGGCCGCGACATTTCGGAACAATTTGTTGGCGCCCTTCGCAAATGCGTGCTGCTCGCGGCGTTCGGCCGTGTAGGCCTTCACCACACGAATGCCGGAAATCCCCTCGACCAGGCGCCCGGTGACTTCAGCGTTGAGCTTGCCGCGCTGCCGGAAAATCGGCCGCAGCTTCGTGAAGGCGAAGGCCATCCCGCCGCCGAAGCCGATCAGCAGGATCGCGGTGACCGAAGTCAGCCGCCAATTGATGATCATCAGCCAGACGAAGGCGACGATCGCGGTGATCCCACCGCCGAGGAGTTGCACCAGTCCCGTGCCGACCAGATTGCGAATGCCGTCGGCATCGTTCATCACCCGCGAGACGAGTTGACCCGTCTGGGTGGCGTCGAAGGTACGGATCGGGAGTCGCACCAGATGTGACTGCACCGCCCGGCGCATTTCGGTAATTGCCCGCTGTGCCGCGACGCCGAGGATCTGCGACACCCCGAACGAGGAGGCCGCCTGCACCAGCGTCGCAAGGCCGACTGCCGCAGCCAGCGGCCAGAGCCGCGAGCCATCGTTGGTCGGGAGGACCTGGTCGATCAGTTCCTTCGACGACCACGGCAGCACGAAGCCGGCGGCGCGGTTGATGAGCATGAGCACGAAGCCGACCGCGAGACGACGACGGTGCTGCCAAAGCAGCTCTCGCGCCTCACGCCAGGCCATCGCGGTGGTGATCTTCTTCTTTTCCTTTTCGGGGATCGGGCCGGTACCACGAGCTCCGGCCCGTATGGCGGAACTACCGAGCGGCGATCGGAGGCGAGTAGCGGTCAGGTCCGGCTCCAGAAACGGGATGAGACCACAGGTAACGGCGCGCCGGGCGATTTCGTTCCCCGGCGCAGACTACCAATGGTATTCCCGTGCGCCCCCTGCAACCAGACTCACTTCGCTCCGAGGGCGCCGAGGGCCACCTTCACCTCGGACTCGACCGCCTCGGCCGGAAGCGGCTTCCCCATCGCCCGGAGCGAATTGGGGGAATCGATTCCGGCGATCCTGCCGTCGCTGCCGATCCGCACGAGGGCGACCGCGGTCCCGTGTTCTCCCATTCCGGTGGTGAGCACCAGCACCCACGGCTTGCCGACTTCCCACTGTGGTGCCACCCCGAAACGTCCGCGAGTGGCCGTCGCAGTCACGGTGAGCGGGCGAGTGATCCGACGCCCTGCCACCAACCCTTCCATCTTGCCGGTGACATTGAGAGGCTCGCCTTCAACGTGATGTTGCGCAGTGACGTCGAGCACTGCACCCGGTGTCGGCGCAGCGGCGCGGTCGGTGACCAGAACGACCTTGATGCTTGGGGGACCGAAGAAGAGTGCTGCCGTCAGAGGCACGGCGGCGAAGGTGAGGCGAGAAATGATGTGGGTCAACATGGGAAGCTCCGGATCAAGGGTTGGTTCGCTGCTTCCCTCCTTCGACGCCAGCCCGCGGCCCGGCGTTTACTCCGCCCTTGAAGGAGCGAACTGCGACCCGACCTACCTTGAGATTTCCGACGCCCAGCCCGTTGCTGACCTCACCACCACGTGAGGAGAGCTCAAGCAGCGGGACGTCGTTCGAACGGAACCGCAGCGAGACGTTGCCATCATGAGTCTGCACCTCGATGAACGCACCGCGCCGCATCCGGCCGTCGATGGCGACACGCCCGCCGACGGTTTCGATCTGGGCATCGCCCAGGGACTCGCCGGTGAGTTGGACCCCGCCACGCACGGTGCTCACCGTCAGGTCGCCGGTGACGTCGCGAAGCCCAACCTCGCCACCACCATTGTGCAAGCGCACAATCCCCGTCGCACCGTGCACATCAATCGGCGCGTCGATCGATTCGATCGAGACCACGCCATGCGCTTCCTCGACCGTCACCTTCCCCCCTACGGTGAGGAGCTCGATGTCGCCATAGGTGTGCGCGGTCTCGATGATCGCATTGGTGGCCTTGATGAACACCTGTGCGCGACGGGGCACGGTCACGACCAGATCACCATTCGCGAGCGTCGTCGCGCGCTTGTTCGGCTGTTCGACGCCGAGCTTGGCACCCGTCTGCCCCCCTCCAGCGAAGAAGGTCGACCCCTTGGCAACACTTCCCACTACGCCGATCGAATCCTTGTCCCAGGTCTCCACCCGCACGTGTCCTGACGGAAGCCAGATCCGGAGCGAGACCGCCGGACCAACGGCAAACGTTCGCTGCACCTTTTCCTGCGCCGACGCCCGGGCCGAGGCCAGCAGCAGGAGCATCAATGCGATCCACTTCACGAGGCGGCCTCTCGCACGAGTTTCTGCAACTGGGCACGCTGGCGACGAAGATCCTCCAGCGATCGAAGCAGCGATCGATCTTCGGGGGTGGCACGCAACGCCACTGCGACCTCCGCTTCCGCTGCGTCGAGCTTTTCGAACTCCGCCCGGGCCCGGTCCATGGCATAGAGAATGGCCGCGCCGTTGTCGCGGTCGCTCGCGTGTTTCTGTCGCGGCTGCTGCAGCAGGGCAAAGGCGAGCACGGCAGCGATTCCGCTCGCGCTGATGAGCCAGCGGGTGCGCCGATGAGGACGGCGCCGTTGGGCGATGGCCGCCAGCACTTCGTGCCGAAGCGTCGCTGGGGGAGCGATTTCAGTCGGCAAAGTGCCGGGAAGCGATGCCTGGTCGAGCCGGGGACCACAGGCATCGCATCCAGCCGCGTGTGCCTCAAGGGCGCGCGCGTCGGACTCGCTGAGGGTTCCTGCGAGCCATTCGTCGAAGTGGCGATCAGTGTCGGCGCAGGTCATCGGTCGAGCATCCCTCGAAGAAGTCGGCGCGCCCGAAAGAGATGCGCCTTGGACGTTCCTTCGGCAATGCCGAGCATTGCTGCAATCTCGGCGTGACTGAACCCTTCCACATCGTACAGGACGAACACCGCCCTGGCGCCAGCGGGGAGTCGGGCCACAGCATTTTCCAGATCGAGTCCCACCCCCGGCTCGGCGTCACGTGTGGCTGGCTCGTCCAGCAGCGTCACATCGGCAAAGTCGGCCGCAATGGCGACGCGAAGCCGGCGACGACGCCCCTGCCGCGCACCGTCGAGCACCGTATTCACGGCGAGGCGATGCAGCCAGGTCGAGAATGCGCTTTCACCACGGTAGCTGCCGATTCGCTCCCAGACCCGGACGAAGACATCCTGGACCAATTCGGCGGCGAGTACCGAATCC
Source organism: Gemmatimonadales bacterium (assembly GCA_039915645.1). Taxonomy (GTDB): domain Bacteria; phylum Gemmatimonadota; class Gemmatimonadetes; order Gemmatimonadales; family GWC2-71-9; genus Palsa-1233. The sequence continues at coordinate 4,614 of JBDSMX010000159.1, forward strand.
GCGCTGAGGCGAAGGCACAGCGCAAAAACCCGCCCTACGTGCTGATCGTAGAGCGCTGCAAAGGCGAGGTCATCGCCGCGTTGGGCGGCCAGGACGGTCGGATCGATCGAAACCTCGAGAGCCCGGGATGGGGGCGAGTCCGGTGCAGTTGTGGCGAGCACCCCATTGAGACGCCGGCAAAGCGGAATGAGTTTACCCTACAGGAGCCGCCGTGTGGCGGTCCCGTCACCAGGAGTACGCCATGAGCATGTTCGATGAGCTGGAAGAGAAGGCCCGGGAACTGGCAGCCAAGGCCAAGGCAGCCCTCGAGAACCCGGACGAATTCATCGCCAAGACCCGGGAACGGGCCGAGGAAGCGATGACCGAGGCCAAGGAAGACCTCGAGGAATTCGCCACGGACGCCCGCAAGGAATTCGGCGAGATCCGGGAAAAGATGGCCGACCTCTTCGACTGCGAGCCCAAGGCGGGCAAGTCGGCCGATCAGCCCGAAGCTGCGGCCCAGCCGGCCGGTGCGTCGGCCGACCCGACCGCGCCACCCGAGGCGCAGCCAGACACGGGGACAACCGACCCCGCCTGACCCGGCGTTTCGCCTCTGGAACCCCGCCCAGCCCTCTGGGCGGACAACTTTTCCAGATATCCCGGCGTACAAGGTCCGTGGTGCCGCTCGGCGCTTCCGCCGAGTTCGTGCCGAACGACCCCCGACACCGGGAAGCGTGATGCAGATTCGATTGTTCGCCCGCCCCATGGGCTTCATGCTGGTTGTGTTTGCACTTCTCGCCGTGGCGGCCCGCCCGGCGAGCGCACAGACCGGCAGCTCGGTCGACGTGATCACCGGAACCATCACCGACGCGACAGCGAAGCCGGTGGCCGGTGCCATCATCGAGGCCTACAGCATCGAGAGTCAGGTCACCAAGAAGACCACGTCGAACGACAAGGGTCGTTACACGATCTTCTTCAATGACGGCACCGGCCAGTATCGGGTGACCGTTCGCCAGATCGGCAAGCAGCCATTCATCCAGAATGTCTCGCGCCAGTCCGACGACGATCGCATCATCCTCAACGTGAAGCTCGGCGAGAAGCCGGTGGTGCTCGCCGAGATCACGTCGCGCGCCAACCGTCAGCCCGCCGGGAACCAGAACGACCGCCCGACTCCGGGCAGCACCGAGCGCAACATCTCGGCCGACCAGGCCGCGAAGCTCCCGATCGACGCCTCCGACCTCGCCGCGCTCGCCGCACTCGCGCCGGGCGTGGTCGTTACGCCTGGTAGCGACTCCACTGGTGCCGCGTTCTCGGTGGCCGGACAGAGCACATCGCAGAACAGCTTCGTCGTCGACGGCTCGTCGATGAGCGGCGGCAACAGCTCACTGCCTCAGGACGCGATTCGTGGTACCCGCGTGATTACCAGCACCTATGACGTCGCCCGCGGCCAGTTCAGCGGCGGCCAGGTTGCAGCGACGACGCGCGGCGGCAGCAACGTCGTGCAGGGCTCGCTCAGCGCGAACCTGCAGGACCGGCATCTCGCCTGGGGCTCGGCGACCAATAACGTCTTCACCGCCGGGCAGACCAGTCAGCAACTCGGTGCCGGCTTCGGCGGCCCGGTCAAGAAGGACAAGCTCTTCCTCTACGGTGCCGTGCAGCTCAATCGCGCGATGGCGCCGATCGCCACACTCGACGCCGCCGATGCCACCACCTTGGCACGCCTCGGCGCATCGAGCGACTCGGTTGCGCGCTTCATCACGCTGGCCGACGCAACCGGGCTGACCGCACGCGCAGGGACGATCGACAACAACCGCACCACCGACCGCCTGACCAGCACGCTCCGATTCGACTGGAACGCGGCCGATCGTCACACGGTGACGCTCCGCGGCGACCTGAATCTCAATGGATCCGATCCGACGCGTATCGGCTCGACCCAGCTGGCGCAGGTCGGCGGCAACCAGACCGGCTCAGGCGGCGGTGTGCAGCTGTCGGTGGCGTCGCGCTTCGGAGCGGCGATCACCAACGAACTCCGGGTCTACGGCTCGACCAATACCAGCAAGTCGGAAGGCTTCCTCAACGTCCCGACCGGCCGGGTCCAGAACTTCTCGACCCTCGACAATGGCAGCGTGTCGACCAGCACGTTCGGCTTCGGTGGCAACACCGGCCTGCCGCAGCACAACGACACGCGCGCACTCGAAATCTCGGAAGAGATCTCGCTGCTGCCTGGCGGCGGCGCCCATCGCTTCCGGTTGGGCCTGCTGACGAACATGTCGCACTTCGACCAGGACGTCACCAACAACCGTTGGGGTTCGTACTTCTACAACTCGCTCGAAGATTTCGCCAACAACATCCCGGCGTCGTTCAGCCGGACGCTGCAGCCCACCGTTCGCAGCGGCACGGCAACGAACTCGGCCGTCTACCTCAGCGATGTGTGGCGCCCGGGGCAGAACCTCCAGCTCACGCTCGGTGGCCGTTTCGAGCGCAGCACCTACACCGGCGCACCGGCACGTAATGCAGCGGTCGAGAGCATCTTCGGAGTGCGCACCGACCTGCTCCCCAGCGAGAACTACTTCACCCCGCGCCTCGGCTTCTCGTGGACGATCCCGTCCGGCGAGCAGCAGGGTCAGGGCCAGCGGGGCTTCTCTCCGCCAGCACTGGTGGTCCGCGGTGGCGCCGGGATCTTCCGAGGCACGATGCCCAGCACGCTGCCGGGTACGGCGCAGGCGCAGGCCGGCTTCCTGACGACGGAGACCCAGCTCAGCTGCGTCGGCGGCAACGTTCCGACGCCGGACTGGAACAGCTACGCCAACGATCCGAATTCGATCCCGACCCAGTGCGTCGGCGGCGGTTCCTCGCCGATCCTGACCGGGCGGCCCTCGGTGACCGTGTACGATGCCAACTACGGCGCGGCCAAGACCTACCGCTCCTCGCTCGGTATCACCCGCCGGTTCTGGAACACCTGGTCGCTCAACGTCGACGCCTCGTATGTGCGTGGCGTCGGCCAGTCGGCCTCGCGCGATCTGAACCTCAACGAGACGGCACGATTCAACATCGGCAATGAAGGCAACCGTCCGGTCTTTGCCGATCCGACCCAGATCATCAGCACCACCGGCGCCATTCCGCTGTCCGCGTCGCGCGTCGACGTGAACTACGGCACGGTGAATCAGGTCTTCAGCAAGCTCGAGAACGAGACCAAGCAGCTGACCGCCGGCATCTCGGCGTTCACGCGGCGTGGCGCCCTGATCAACCTGAACTACACGCTGATGTCGGCGCGTGACCAGGGCGGCGCGGGGGGTGGTTTCGGCGGCGGCTTCGGTGGCGGCAATTCCACCGCAGGCGATCCGAACGTGTACGAGTGGGCGCGGTCGTCGAGCGATCGACGGCACAACGTCCAGGTCAACGTGACCTGGCCCTTCAATCAGGGCCTCGAGATCACCGCCATCGGCAGCATGGTGTCGGGTACTCCGTACACCCCGACCGTCGGTAGCGACATCAACGGCGACGGGTCGCGCAACGATCGCGCCTACATCTTCAATCCAGCCTCGACGGCAGATGCCGATGTGGCGGCGGCGATGACGCGCCTGCTCTCGAGCACGTCGGGCAACGCGCGCTCCTGCCTTGAATCGCAGTTCGGCAAGATTGCGGCGCGCAACAGCTGCCGCGGTCCGTGGACGCCGCAGTTCAATCTCCAGGTCAACTGGCGTCCGGCGCAGTTCAGCCGCCGGATGACGGTCTCCTTCGCGACGGTCAACCTGCTCGGCGGTCTCGACGAGCTGGTGCACGGCGCCGATGACATCAAGGGCTGGGGCGGCAATGCGCGTCCCGATGCGACCCTGCTCACGGTCAAGGGCTTCGACAGCAACACGCGGCTCTTCAAGTACGTGGTGAACGAGCGCTTCGGCGCCACCAGCGCTGCGTCGACGTCGATCCGTGCGCCGTTCCAGCTGCGCGTGACCGGCCGCTACACCATCGGGGCAGCGCAGGGGCGCGACGCACTGCGGGGTGGCTTCGGTGGCGGTGCGCGCGGCGCGACTGGCGCGCAGGGCGGCGGCAACTTCGCCCAGCAGTTCCTGACCCGGATCCGCGAGGCGGCACCGAATCCGGCCAAGGCCGCGCTCGAGCGGAAGGATTCGCTGGCTCTCTCGCCGTCCCAGATCAGCCAGCTCCAGGCGATCGTCGACTCGAGCGATGCCCGCATCACCCCGTTGCTCGCCGACTTCGAGTCCGAGATGAAGAAGGCCGGCGCCAATCCGGACTTCGCGGCGATGATGCCGAAGCTTCGGCCGATCATGGAGTCGGTCCAGAAGGAGCAGACCACCGATCGCGCCAAGGCCAAGGCGATCCTGACCGACGTGCAGTGGGCGCTGTTGCCCGAAAATGTCCGGAATCCGCAGGCAGGGCTGTTCGGCGGGCAGCGCGGCCAGGGTGGCCAGCCGGGCGGTGGTCGCGGACCGGATCGCCCGTAAGCAGCGACATGTCGCGCAAGGCGCGACATGAGCTCAATGAAGAAGGGGACCCTGCCGTGGCAGGGTCCCCTTCTTCGTTCCTCGCGTCGTGCTGCTGACGTCGTGCCGCTGGCGTCGCGCCTCGTGCGACGCTCTGCTCGCGTCGTGCCTCGTGCGACGCTCTGCTCGCGTCGTGCCTCGCGCGACGCTCCTTATTTGACCCGCTCGATATACGCCCGTTCCGTCGGGTTCACCCGCACTCGCTCACCCTGCGCCACAAACTCCGGCACGTTGATGGTGACCCCGTTGCTCAGCTTGGCCGGCTTCGACGAAGCATTCTTCGTCGCCGTCTTCATTGCCGGGGCCGTCTCGATGATCTCGAGTTCCATTGACTTCGGCAGCGTGAAGGAAATCGGCTTCCCCTCGAGCCACACCGCATCGAAACTCATCTCGGGAATCATCCAGGCGGCATCCTCGCCGACCATCTCCGGATCGAAGGTGTACTGCTCGTAGGTGTCGGCATCCATCACGTGCACGCCGTTGCCATCGGTGTAGACGACCTGCATCGCCTTGGTGTCGAGTCGCGCTTCCTCGACCTGCTCGGTCGCCGAGAAGCGATGGTCGGTCGACATTCCGTTGGCGAGATTGCGCAGGCGGACCTGCACGAAGGCGCGGAGGTTACCCGGCGTGCGGTGGGTGAAGTCCATCACGAGGTGCGGCTTCCCCTCGTAGTAGATCACATTGCCCTTGCGGATGTCGTTGGCTTTCATCGGGGCTCTCGGTGGTGACGGTCTCGGGCGGGCGAAACGGCCCGCGCGGGGCGTAAAATCCACCAGTGCCGCCCTCGGGACAAGGGTGCCTCCGAGGGGGGAGGGCTCAGCTTCCCTCGTTTCGCACTGCCGCCAGCAGTTCCATTGCCGTGAACGGCTTGCTCAGCACCGGCCCGTAGCCAGCCCGCGTCAGTTCCGTGGGGAGCAGGTCGGCTCGGGCTCCCGACATCAATACCACGCGGACGCCTGGGTGGTTGTGCCGCACCGCCTCCGCGAGCGCCTGACCGTTACCGCCTGCCATCAGGATGTCGGTGAGGACGAGCCGGACACAGCCACCAGCAACGTCGCGGAGCAGTTCCATCGCCGACGCGGCATGGTCGGCTTCGAGCACGCCGTACCCGGCACGCTTGAGGATTCTCGCCGTGACCGTGCGGACCCATTCGTCGTCGTCGACGACGAGAATCGCGTCGGGGAGAGCACTTCCTTGCGCGCGACCTGCGGGCGCGGGCTTGGCCGGAATGCAGACCGAGAAATTGCTGCCCGCCCCCGGACTGCTCTCCACCAACACCTGACCGCCGAGTTGCCGGGCGAGACCGTAGACAGCGGCGAGTCCGAGTCCGGTTCCCTGTCCCGGCCCCTTGGTCGTGAAGAACGGCTCGAACAGATGCTCAAGCACGTCGGCATCCATCCCCGCTCCGCTGTCGCGAACCTCCAGCACTGTCCAGCTCCCAGCGGGAAGAGTTCCGTAGCGATGGGCGCGCTGCCGCGGCAAATCCCACTGCGACGTCCCGATCCGCAGCGTACCGCCGAGCGGCATCGCGTCGCGCGCATTGGCCACCAGGTTCAGGAGGATCTGTTCGAGCTGCCCGACGTCGGCTTCGATCCAGGCACCGTCGTCAGCGAGCTGTTCCTCAATGGCGACAAACGCACCGCTGAGCCGCTGGAGCAAGGGGCGCATCTGCACGACGACCTGGTTGAGGTCGGTGAGCGCAGGGCGCCGCGGCTGGCGCCGGGCGAAGGTGTTGAGTTGACGTGTGACCGAAGAGGCACGCTGCACCGACTCGCGCAGATCCTCGAGCCGCTCCCGCATCGGGTGCGCAACATCACACTCGGCCAGCAGTTCACGGACGTTGCCCGATGCCGCCGTCAACAGGTTGCCGACGTCCTGGGCGAGCCCGCCGGCCAGACGAGCGACGGCATCCATCTTCTCGACGTGACGAAGGCGTGCTTCCAGCTGATCGTCATAGCCAATGCTATCGTCAACGACATGAAAGGTCACGAGCGCGAGTCCTGGCAGAATTCGTTCGCGGCGTGGACCGGGGTGCCACGTCGCGTTCTTCCTCCAAGGAGCAAGCGTCGGGCCGGGAGATGCCAGCCGCCAGCCATCTGGCAAGTCCATGTTTGACAAAGGGTTACGGCAGATCGACTCAGCACGCTTCCCAGGGCGAGTCGGTTTGGGGCAAACGTGCCACACTTCGGCGCGACAACGTCAACGCTATTGTGCCGGTCGCCAACCGGCGCAAGGATTCCTGAATTCCCATTCGCCAGGTGTGCCCTGAAGCTCACACGTCGCAGCATCACCATCTCTGCGGGAATCGTCCTCGGCCTGGGCATACTCGCCGCATTCCTGATCTCGACGAACCGCTGGCAGATCGGGCGTCAGGCAGTAGCGATCGCCGACCCCGCGGTCCGCCGCTGGGCGACGAAAGAAGTGCGACGACTAAGCGAGGGAGCCTACCAACTCTCGGCGAGCACGATCCGGGTGGACGTCGAGCGTCGGCGGATCGGAATCGACACCATCATCGTGATCACCGATCCGGTGGCCAACGGACGGCGCAAGGTGCCGCTGCCGTCCGTCACGCTGCGGTTCCGCAACTGTTCGCTCGAGGGGATCGATCTCGACCGGCTCACCGCGGGGAACGGCCTGCAAATCAGCAAGGTCGGTTGTGATACGGTGGCATTGGTCGCCGAAGTCCCCACCCCGGGACCCAAGGGCCGGGCCAAGGCCCCTGGCGACAGCAGCGCATTCCTGGTGCTCAGCAAGAACATCGACCTCCCTCGCGAGGTCCCCTTCGTCCGGATCGACACCCTCACTTTCCCGCAGGTGCGACTTGCCCTCGGAATTTCCGGTCGTTCAGGCCGGCGAACCGCAGTGGCATTTGACCGGCTCGCCGTGCGGCTCGACTCGCTGCATTACGATCCGAAAGAACCCGCCTCGCGCCGAAGTACTCTCTTCTCACGAGATGCCACGGTCACGCTCGACGGTTTCGAGGGGAGCCGCGAGTCGGCGACCCGCCTTGCGGTGCAACATCTGTCGGCAAACCTGGCGCATGGCACTGTCCAGCTCGATGGACTGATCTACGAGCCGCTGCCCGGCGGATTGACCGACTCGCTCGGCTTCACGGCGTTGTCGGTGGGACACCTGGCCCTGCGTGAAGTAGACTGGCGCGCCTTCGCCACTGAGGGAGATGTGTCCGTCGGTCGGATGAGCCTCGATTCGGGTTCGATCACCGTGCCCGTCGGTGCGCCCGCGCGGCCCGACGCGCCGACAACTTTTCGAGCGCACCGCACAGTCGAAGCGACCCTCCGGGCACTCGATCGCGCGATTCGGCTCGACACCTTCGCGCTCACTGCCCTCAGCGTGGTCGAGCGAGGTGCCACTGCTCGCGACAGCGCGATCACCTCGATCCGCTCGCTTTCGCTGGCGCACCTCCGATTCGACAACGACTCCCTGACCTGGGCCACCGCGCTGCCCGTGGGGCCCGTCACCTTCGACGCACGCGGTATCGCCCGGCGGACCGCGACCAATGAGATCTCACTCGCGCGACTCGATGTCGACCTGCCGTCGGGGCGGCTGAATGCCGAGTCGCTGCACGTGGCGCCGCCCGGCAATGATGCGGCGTTCCTGCGACGCAATCGCTATCGCGTCTCGCGAACGGCACTCGATGTGGCAGGAGTGGCCGTGCTTGGAGCGAAGGTCACCGAATATCTGCATGACGGCAGTTACCAGATCCGACGGGCGGATGTCCGTGGGTTTGCGCTCGACATTCTCTCCGACAAGGGCAA
>JBDSMX010000175.1:0-12545 GCA_039915645.1 Gemmatimonadales bacterium
ACCTTGCGGGAGAGGCGCACTTCCTCGGCCACAAAGACGCGCGACATGCCGCCGCCGCCGAGCTCGCGCTCAAGCCGGAAGGCCGCTCCAAGGTGTTCTTGCAGCTGGGTCTTGAGGTCCACGGGAATCCTGAGCCGGGAGAGCCGTAAAGCTACGAGCGAAGGGGAGAAGGGAGAAGAGGAGGGAGGAGGGAGGAGGGAGAAGGGAGGAGGGGTCGTTACCCCGAGGTTGTCATCCTGAGCGAAGCGAGGGGGCGAGGTATGAAGGTATGTCATCCTGAGCGGAGCGGCCCGACGGGCCGCGCAGTCGAAGGAGGTGGTCTCAACGACTAGAGGGTGCTCCCTCGACTCCGCCCGCTACGCGGGCTGAGCTCAGGATGACAACTGATTGCCGCCCACCATTTCACCAAGACGTTCGATCAGCAGTTCCCGCACAGACTCCGGTCCCAGCACTTCGACATCCGGTCCGTACTGCAGGATATGGCGGAGCGCCCACTCCTGATCGGCCAGCGGATGATCACGAATCGCCGATCCATCCGGTTCGAGTCCGAGTCCGTCGCGCTCGTCAATCCATCGGGCAATGGTGGCCGCATATCGGAGTCGAAGAGGCTCTGGCCGCCCGTTTGGCAAGAACGGAGTGCCGTTGATGGTGTACCGGTCGAGATCGACATCACGGCGAATCGTATAGCTCCGGTCTGTGATCGCGGCCTCGACGATTCGGTCGACCCGGAAATTGCGGAATTCATTGGTCCGCTCACACCAGGCCGAGAGAAACCAGGCACCGTTGCTGAAGGTGATGCGGTACCCGTGCACGTCGCGCGAAGCGGGTGCCGACGCCGTGGCCCCCTGGTAGAGGATTCTCGTCACTCGGAGTTGCTGCATCCCGTTGCGGATGGCAGTCATCACCGAACCGTCGCCGGGATTCGCCAGTGAGCCACTGCGGCCTCCCGACAGGCGGGCATAGCTCCGATCCTGCGGCAGCTTGGTGATAAGGTTTGCGAGCTTCTGCTTCAGCGCAACGACCCGCGAGTCACCATCAACCGGCTCGACCAGCGCGAGGCCGAGTTCGAGCGCGCAGCACTCCGCTGCCGTCAGTCGCATGGGCCGAAGGAAGTGATCGGTGCGAACCGTGATCTCGTTGCGATCGATATTGATGTGTACTTCTTCCTGAAAGCCGGCCGGATCATCGTATCGTTCAACCAGCACCTGCAACAGGCCGATGAGCTCGACCACCGGTACTCCAGTCAGGCCGGAAAGCTCCTCCACCGGAATCGTCTGTCGACGCGCGAAGTGTGGCAGGATGGCGAGGAGGTTGCGAAACCGCTCGGCAGAGGTGTCAGTCATGACGCCCGCTCCAGATGTGCTGCGAGCGTGCGTTCTGTCAGCGCCTGGAATTCACGCACGACATCAGGCGGCGAGACTGGCACAGCATTTCCTGCCTGTCCCAGGAGAAAGCGGAGGAATGGGTCGCGGCGCCTGACGGTGTATCGCACCTGCCGCATGGCCGACGAGAGCGCGACGCCACGCGCCATTGCATCGCGCGCGGCGCCGTGTGTCGCCCGGAATTCGACAACCACTTCGACCACCGGATCCTCTCCCAGCTCCCATGGAGAGAGCCGCATCGCGGCTCGCTTCGGATCAAAATGGTGCGGTACCTCGAAGTCCTGCGCCTTGGGCATCTTTCTGTTGATGGCAACATCGGACATCCGGCTCACCCGAAATTGGCGAAGGGCGCCGCGCGCGGGATCCATCGCGTGGAGGTACCAATGCCCTGAGGTGCTGGCAAGCAGGTACGGCTGCACCGTTCGGCGCTCGGTCTCGTCGCGCTCCATGCCGTAATAGGTGAAGGAAGCTTGCTTCCGCCGATGGATTGCATCGAAGAGTGTCGCGAGCGTCGCGGGGTCGGCGCGTCGTGTCGGTGCCGACACGACAAGATTCGTGAGTGGCTCGAGTGTCGCCGAACCGAGGTCGAGGGAGAGCTTGGCGAGCGCATGCCGCGCGTCGGCTGCCAGCAGGTGATCGCCACTGGAGAGGCAATGCGACGCGGCGTCGGCGAGAAGCCGCAACTCATCGTCCGTCAGCGCGCATTCCCGGAGCGCGTGATATCCGTAGCGATCGACGCGCGCGGGTTTCGGACGGCCTCGTGCTCCCACCACGTCCAGGTACGGGAGATAGAAAGCGGTGGTCCCGAGTTTGTAGCTCGTTGTGTCGGCACTCGAGGCACTGACGACCTCGATCGGGACTCCGAGGAGCCGGAGTTCGTCCTTGTCACGCTCGAAGGTGCGGCGAACCGCGTCATCGCTTCCAACGTGGTAGCCCGGGACCTTGTCGCGGATCTGCGCCTGGGTCAGGCCAAATCGATGCGCGAGGAGCGTCCCGACGAGGTCGACCATTCGCTGAAGCTTGGCGGCTTGGCTCACGAGGGGGTCGTGCCAATTGGACGCATTGGTATCCCGGGGGGTGGGAGTTGGTACCGGCCCCGAGGGGCCGATACCAAAGGATAACTCACGGGAGATATCTGGGGAGCATGGTTCGAGCTGCCGACCCGGAGAGCACCATACCGGGTGCTGGTGAGGCTTGCGAGCCGCGATCAATCCGCTGTTGCCGTTCCGAAGACATCACCGCCGGATTCCGCAACGCGCGGAACTCGTGGCGCATTTCGTCGGTCGGCGAAGTTGCGCGGATCGCGTTGCTGGGGCAGGCATTGAGCATCTGGTTCAGGTATGGTCCCATCCCGGTCACTCGGAAGGCCGTCGCTTTCGCCGTGGAGTTGAACTCGGTGAATGCGAAAGAGAAGATCCGTGATGATGCGATGAGCGACGCGAAGTTCTTGGTGGCCAGATTCGTTGGTCCGGGATGGCCGAGCGCACTGAAGAGATCGAACTCAAGCCACGTCTGGGTGAAGGCAGTCCCCCCGTCGAATGCGTATCCCACGAGGCCGTTCTGGGTCACGAAGTTGTCAGTGTCGACATAGAGGACGAAGGTGCCATTGGAGCAGCCGATTACCAGATCGGGATACTCGGACTGCCCGAACTTGTTGGTGATGGTCACGTCGGCGGGTACGAATGCACCGACGACGGCCCCACTACCGAATCCGGTCCAGTCATAGCCAGTGAGCTGTCCATCAAAGAATACGCCTTCGACCGTGGCACGGATCACGATAGGCCCCGACTGCAATGGCGTGAAGAGTCCGTTGGCGGAAATCGTGCCCTTGGTCTGGTCGGGTACGCTCCAGCTGATCGCGCGTTGCACCACGGTGCCGTCAGCCAGCCGCGCCTGCGCCGTGTACTGATATGCATCTCCCACCTTGACGCGACTGATGCCCGCAATCGTCACTGTCGCGACGGGTGGGGGCGGCACGGTGACAGCGGCACCCCCGGTGACACCATCGACCGTGGCGGTGACAGTCGCCGTTCCGGGCGCGACGGCGCTCACCACGCCGGCTGCCGAAATCGTGGCGACCCCAAGGTTGGTGGAGGACCACGCGATAGTCTTGCCGGTGAGAATTGTTCCCGATGACGAGGTCACGACCGCGCTCGCCTGACCCGTGGATCCGGCCACGATGGAGGCCGGCGTCACCGATACAGTGACCGTCGCTACTGTCGGCGGAGGTGGCGGGTTGTTGGTACCGGAATCCCCGCCACCGCAGGCGGCGAGGAGAAGGAGCACTGCGAGGCGCGTGGTGCGCATGGACCACTCCAGAGACAGGGGGAGAACGGACTGTTCAGGCTGTCCCTGGATATCGCTGGGGGGTGTGACAGTGGGGGTCACGGGGGAACTGTATGATTGGGTGTCACACCCCGCGGGCATCTTTGTTCACTCACCCACTCCCCTGACCCCCCGAGCACAACGTGCGCAAACGCCCCGACGGTAGCTGGCAATACTCCCCCAAGGACCTGACCGCCTGGCTTGAGGGCGACTTCGCGGCGTGGTGCGAACGCGAAGCAGCCGAACGGCGCGGGGCGGGCGCAGGTAGATCGGTTCCCCCGAGCGACTCCGCGCGCCAACCGGACTCCACCGACGACGAACTCGAGCTCGCCGCACGGTACGGCATCGCTCATGAGCAGGCACATCTCGAGCGACTCTGGGGCCAACATCCAGAGCTGGTTTCGATTGACTCGGAATCGAAGAGCCGATTCGAGGAGACAGTAGCCGCGATGCGGCGCGGCGCGCCCATCATCTACCAAGGCGTGCTCGAGCACGAGTCGTGGATGGGGATCACCGACTTCCTCCATCGCACCGACGCATCATCCGCACTCGGTGCATGGCAATACCAGCCGTGGGACACCAAGCTCGCACGCAGCGCCAAGCCCTACTATCTGCTGCAGCTCTGCACCTACGCCGACCTGCTCGGGAGTATCCAGGGTGTTCGCCCGGAACAGCTCGGCTTCGTCCTGGGTGACGGCACCTCGAAACACTTCCGCACCGATGAGTTCTGGCACTACTACCAGCGCCTCCGTCGGCGATTCGTGGCATTCCAGGAACAGTGGAATGCCGACAGCGGTCCGCCCGATCCCGGTGCGGATCGGAGTCACGGTCGATGGAGCGATGCCGCTGCCTCGTGGCTCGCAGAGCGCGACGACCTCTCGCTGGTGGCAGGAATGTCACGCTCGCAGATCGTGCGGTTGCGCGAAGCGGGAATCGACACTCTCGCGGCCCTCGGACGCCACACCGACCAGGGCCCGAAGTCGATTGCGACGGCGACCTTCGCGCGGCTTCGCGAACAGGCCGCGATGCAGCTGCGTACCCGCGCAGAAGCGACCATCGCCTGGCAGCTTCGCGAACCGGATCCTGCCGAGCCTCGGCGCGGCTTCGCGCTCCTGCCACCGCCATCATCGCTCGACGTGTTCTACGACATCGAAGGCTTTCCCTACGCCCCCAACGGCCTCGAGTACCTGCAGGGAGCCGTCACGGTCGAGCCGGGCGGCGCGCTCGCCTTCCACGACTGGTGGGCGCACGACGATGCGTCCGAGAAGCGCGCCTTCGAGGAGTTCATCGATTGGGTCTGGGATCGCTGGACGCGCGACCCCTCGATGCACATCTATCACTACGCCGCCTATGAGCAGACGGCGCTGAAGCGGCTCTCCACCAGGTATGCCACCCGCGAACACGAAGTCGATCAGTTCCTGCGGCACGGCGTTCTAGTCGACCTGCTCACCGTGACACGGCAGGGGCTCACCATCGGAACCCCGAGCTACTCGCTCAAGGATATCGAGCACCTCTATATGCCACCGCGCGAAGGTGACGTGGTGAGCGCCGGCGCCTCGGTGGTGGAGTATCAGCGCTGGATCGATAGCGGCGAGCCGGGAGAGTGGCAGCAGTCACCGATCCTGGCCGCGATCCGCGACTACAACCGGGTCGATTGCGAGTCGACCGCTCACCTGCGCGACTGGCTCCTCGCGCGGCAGCGGGAGGCCGGGATCGAGTGGCATCGAGGGGGGGCCGAGGAGCAGCCTGTCACCACTCGCGAGAAGGACCCGGAGCAAGTCCTCGCCGAAGCGCTCACGCAGAAGGCAACGAAGCTTGAAGGGGAAGCACAACGCTTGACGCAGCTGCTGGCCTGGCTGCTCGAGTTCCACCGGCGCGACGACAAGCCGATGTGGTGGCGCTATTTCGAGAGGCTGAGCAAGGACGAAGTCGAATTGTATGACGACCCTGATTGTCTCGCGGGGTTGATCAGAACCGAGACTGAACCCTGGGCTGACAAGAAATCACTGGTCTACGAGTATTCGTTTGATCCCGACCAGGAAACACGCCTGCACGAGGGATCAAAGGTGCACGTCGTTGCATCCGAGCTCATCGGGTCAGAAATCCATACTATGGAACCAATCGCAGGCCGGCTGACGATGCGCATCGGATCCAAGCGCGCGCTACCGGACCGCTGTCATCTCCTGCCGAACGAACACGTCCCTGCCAAACCGATTCCCGCCGCGATCGAACACTACGTGCGCGAGTGGTCGGAAGGGCGGGTGATTTCGGCGGCGGTCGATGACTTGCTTCATCGCCGGCTCCCGCGACTCCACGGACGAAATGGTGGCACGGTCGTGAGCGATGGCGGTGACCTCGTCGCCGAGACGATTACGGCCGTGCGCGCGATGGATCACACCACGCTCGCCATTCAAGGCCCTCCCGGCACCGGCAAGACGACCACTGCCGCGAAGGTGATCGCCGCGTTGCTCGACGATGGCAAGCGGATCGGTATCGTCGCGACGGGCCATGCCGTGGTATGCAATCTCCTCGCGAAGATCGTGTCGGTCGCACCTCGTCATAAATCGCTGCTGTACAAGGTCGGGGGAGATGAGGCGCCGCTGGGGGTCGAGCATATCGACCCGAAGGAGGCGACAGAGCTGGTCGGCAGCGATCCGATCGTGCTCGGCGGCACCTCCTGGCTCTTCGCGCGCCCCGAAATGCGGGGCACCCTCGACTATCTCTTTGTCGATGAAGCCGGGCAGCTGTCGCTCGCGAACGTGGTTGGCTCCGGCCTCGCGGCCGACAACCTGGTCCTGATCGGCGACCAGATGCAGCTGGCACAAGTGACCCAGGGAGAACATCCCGGCGAGAGCGGTTATTCCTGCCTGCAGTATCTCTTGCAGGACCACCAGACCATTCCCGCCGAGTTGGGCGTTCTGCTCAATCAGTCATATCGAATGCATCCGGGGATCTGTGACTTCATCTCGGATGCCTACTACGAAGGGCGTCTCAGTGCGGCCGAGCGTACCCGTGGCAACCGGATCGAATGGAGCGGTGCGCCGGCGGGGGTGACGTTTGTTCCTGTCACTCACGAGGGACGGGCGCAGACATCGGAAGAGGAAGTTGCGGTGATCCGTGCCCTGGTGGGCGACCTGGTGGGCAAGCCCGCGACCATCGAGGATGCACCTCGGACCCTGACGCTCGACGACATCCTGATCGTTGCGCCGTTCAACGCGCAGGTGCGAGCGCTCAAGCTCGCGATTCCTGGTGGGCGCATCGGCACCGTCGACAAGTTCCAGGGCCAGGAGGCACCGGCGGTGATCGTCTCGATGACGGCGAGCACCCTCGACGATGCGCCGCGTGGCGCCGGTTTCCTCCTTTCACCGAACCGACTCAATGTGGCCATTTCACGGGCGCAGGCGCTGGCCATCGTGGTAGGATCGCCAGCGCTGGGAGATGTCCGAGTGCGGAGCGTCGAAGAAATGCGGCTGGTGAATGGGTGGTGCCGGGTGGAGGCGCATGGGCCGGGCGTTGCGTTGTCACCCTAAGCGCAGCGAGGGGGCGAAGCATCGCGGCACACCGAAGCCTTGCCCCCTCACTTCGTTCAGGGTGACAACCCTTACCGGATACTCCACCCCCACACTTCCTTTCGACAACTCAGGGTGACAATCACTCGCGGTTTCAGTGCACCGTGATCCCCGCGCCGATCTGGCCGACATTGAAATCACCGCTATCGAACTTGCCCGCGAAGCCGTTGTAGAACGGCGTAATGCTCACGTTCTTGCCGACCCGGAAGTCATACCCGACCCCGACGACCGCACCGGTGCCGGTTTCGTGCCCCTGGCCGTAGCCGTAGACACCGAGTGAGAGCGAGCTCACTCCGAGACCGGTCAGGATGAAGAAGCCTCCCTTCTTCGACGTGTAGAGCCGCGCGGCCAGGGTAAGGGTGCCGGCGGTCAGTGTCACGCCGCCTTCCGACTTGGTCCAGCCATTGGTCATCACACCGAGCGACACGTTCTGCGAAATCGTCCCGCCCAGGGCGAGGTTGCCACTCAGCGCCGAGACTCGATCGCTGCAGCCATCGCAGCCGAGCGATCCGGTGCCGAGCCCGACGGAGAACCAGAATCCGCTGCGAGACTGACTTTGCTGCGCCTGCACCGACTTCCCCGCCGTGATCAGCACCAACAACAGACCCACCGTCAACGCGCGCACACCTCGCATCAGCAACCTCTCAGGACCAGGGGTGACCCCACCAAACGGGGAGCGCCTTCCGACGCTCAATGAGGCTACCGGGACCCTGTGACACTCGCGGGTAACTGGGGCGCACATCGGATTCCTCCCGCATTGAATTGCTCCCCGCGCACCCAGGGTCTTCGCCGAAATTGGGCCGGTACCCGGAACAGCGATCGATCGACAACCGGTTGAACACTACCTCACTTTACTCTAGCTTCAGGAGTCCTCCTCATGGAGCATATGGTGCCCGCCGTTACCATCTCCTCGAAGTACCAGGTGGTCATTCCCCCGTCTGTCCGAGAGGCCTTTCAGTTGAAGCCTGGGCAGAAAATCGAGGTCGTGATCTACGAAGGGAGGATCACCCTTGTCCCGGTTGGTGCAATGAAGCGCCTCCGGGGAATTGCACCAGGCCTCGATACACGGGTCCCACGTGACGCCGACCGTGTCTAACGTCATCGACTCCTCGGCGTGGCTGGAGTACCTGGCCGATGGCCCCAACGCAGCGGATTTCGCACCTGCAATCGAGGCGGTGCATCGGCTGATCGTGCCAACGCTTGTCATTACTGAGGTCTTGCGCCGGCTCGAAGTGCAGGGACAGCGCGCGATCGTTCCGGAAGTACTTGCGCAAATGCGGCAAGGCAGTCTCATCGACCTCGACGACCAGATCGCGATTGATGCGGCGACTCTGGGGCGACTACACAGTCTCGCGCTCGCGGACAGTATCGTCTACGCAACCACGCAGGCGGTGGGAGGCGTGCTGTGGACACAAGACGCTGACTTCAAGGCATTGCCGCAGGTGGAGTATCGAGCGCATCGGATCAGGAGGCGATAAGCGGCGCTTCGCGCGTGGTGTCGTACTGAGCGGGGAGGGCCGGAGGGCGCGAAAGGATGTCATCCTGAGCAGCCTGCCCTGAGCCTGTCGAAGGGGAGCGAGGGGGCGGGGCGCGAAAGGTGGTCACCCTGAGCGAAGCGAGGGGGCGAGCGATGTCATCCTGAGCGAAGCACCCCGAAGGGGTGCGCAGTCGAAGGAGGTGGTCTCAACGACGAGAGGGTGCTCCTTCGACTCCGCCCGCTACGCGGGCTGCGCTCAGGATGACATCACCCGCCCATCCTCCATCATCGGTCATCTGCTTGCGGCCCGAAGCGCAAACCACGCCAGCACCACGGCGTTCTGCTTCAGGTCATCGAGCTTCACCCGATCGGTGAAATCCATGTTGGTGTGATGGTCGCGGGTGTCGTAGTCGCGATAATCCTGGAGCGAGTTGAAGGCGGGGATGCCGAGGGCGGTAAAGGAGAGGTGATCGGTGTTACCGATTTTCGCGATGACGTTCCGCCGGGCGCCAAGGTCCTTGAGCGGGTCGAGCCAGCCGTCGAAGATCGTCTTCATCGGCGCGTTCTCTTCCATGTACCAGCCATAGATCGGCCCGGTGCCGGGGTCGGAGTTGAGATAGAGCGCGACCTTGGCGCGATCGGCCGCGTGTTCCGGTCCGGCGTAGTGGGCCGCCGCGTATGCGCGCGACCCGAGGAGTCCTTCCTCTTCGCCACCCCAGAGCGCCATCCGGATGGTGCGCCGCGGCTGAACGCCGATCGCCTTGAGCACCCGCATCGCCTCGATGAGTGACGCGGCGGCATCGGCGTTGTCGGTGGCGCCGGTGGCCGAATGCCACGAATCGAGATGGGCCCCAAGGAGCACGACTTCATCCTTGAGATCGCTGCCGGGGATTTCGGCGATGACGTTGTAGCCGTTGGTGTCGGCGGTGAGCGATCTGCTGTCGACACGAACGCGCAGCTTCACCGGCGTGCCCGTCTTGGCGATGTTCACAAGAAGATTGTAGTGCTCGGCGAGCAAGACGATACTTGGCGTCGCATCGAGTGGTGTCGCGCGATTGCCGAGCACGAACGACGTCCCGTGCTGCCCCTGGGTCGGGCGCAGCAGCACGCCGGCACCGGCTTCGCGAAGGATCCGAGTCAACACACCGCTGGGCGCGGCAGTTCTGGCGTTCAGGAACGCCGGAGCGCCGATGCGAACGGCCGAATCGGTGAGCGACGGTTCGGGGCGATCGGCGGTGATGAACTGGGTCTGTGGTGCCGTGGCGAGGACAATCGCGCCGCGGAGCGTGGTGCCACGCGCACGCACGGCATTGGAGTCGGCGTCATCGCCGAGGTAAATCGGCGTGCCGACGAGTTCGCCCTTTGTGGATGGCGTCCACGCCTCGGGGAAGCCGGTGAGCGGGAAGTACCACGGCTCGATCATCTCGAGGGTGAGCTTGTCGAGCGCCCAGCCGCGCCCGAAGGGCCAGCTCTCGAGATGCACAGCGCTCATGCCGTTCTTCTTGAGTTCCGTCGCGCTCCAGTCGGCCGCGCGCTTGTACGCCGGACTGCCTGTGAGTCGCGGGCCGATCACATTCGCGATCTGGTTGAACGTCGCGCTCACCTGCGAGCGGTTGAGCGCCTCGTCCTTGATCTTCGCGAGATCGGGATCCTGCGCGGCGAGGGGCGTCGCGAGGACGAGGGCGGCAGTCAGCGCAAGAAATGGCTTCAAGGTTGTCATCCTGAGCGAAGTCCGCGAAGCGGGCGCAGTCGAAGGAGCGGAGCTCCGGGAAGGTACGTCGATTTTCGGCCTCTCCGCGACGCCGGAAGCTAAGCCGCCCCGCACCGTCACTGCGAGGCCCGCAGGGCCGAAGCAGTCCCGTCGTCCTGCGCGGAGCCCCGTCACTGCGAGGCCCGGAGGGCCGAAGCAGTCCAGCCGCCCCGCCCCGTCACTGCGAGGCCCGAAGGGCCGACGCAGTCCGGCCGCCGTGCACCGTCACTGCGAGGCCCGCAGGGCCGAAGCAGTCCCGTCGTTCTGCGCGGAGCCCCGTCACTGCGAGGCCCACAGGGCCGACGCAGTCCAGCCGCCGTGCACCGTCACTGCGAGGCCCGCAGGGCCGAAGCAGTCCCGTCGTTCTGCGCGGAGCCCCGTCACTGCGAGGCCCGCAGGGCCGACGCAGCCCGGCCCCGCACCGACCGTCGGGATTGCTTCGTCGCTTTCAGCGACTCGCAATGACGCTCTCGGCCCGACCTACCTCACCGCCACCACGACATCGATCCCCGCCCCAGTACTCCCCGACGCCAGCCCCGCGAAGAACACACCAGTCGCGGCCGGCACGGTCCCGCCGGAATACCGCACCCGCACCGTGCGCGAGATGTCACGCGCCTCGGGCGTGAGCCAGTAGTAATCGCCGAGCACGATATCGGCGAGCGACGCGCCGAGGGGGGTGACAGCCGCCTGCATCCACTCGAAAACCGCCGTGAACGCCGAGTCCGTCGGCTCGCCCGCTTCCTGCGACGCCACGAAGATCACCTTGGGCGTTGCGACGAATGCCGCCTGGGAATAGTTCGGCGACGCAGTGATGCCGGCACGGTTGAAATACTGAACCGGTTGCGCCGGCGCATTCGCGAGCCGCGCCATCGCCTCGCATTCAATCAACGGCTTCACACTCTTCGCGAACGAGAACACATAGAGCGCCTCGGCCTTCGGAAAGGTGGAGGAGATTGCGGCGCGCGCGGAGTCGGCCTGATCGGCTTGTTCGTAGAAGCAGGAGATGCGAAGGACGTTGCTGTCGGGGATCGTCATCTCGCGGGTGATACGAGCGAGGCCGGCGATGGTGCGATCGCCTGCGGGCGATGCGACGCCGGCAAGAAAACCGAGGCCGTAGGGATTGACTGTACCGTTGGTGGAGATGGTGGCCTCGATCGCGACGCGTTGCGCCGTATCGGGGAAGCCGGCAACGCCGACGAGCGAGATCACCGGCGGGAGGGCGTGCGCATTGCCGATGAAGCCGTTGATCTTGGCGCGGATAGTGGCGAGATCGGCCGGATTGGCGAAGACCCGCAGCTTGATGAACCTGGCGCCACGGTGTTTGGTGGTGAGTTCCTGCATCGCGGTGCGGACCTGGGTATCGAGCGAGCCGTGCGCCGGTGTGGCGACGTGGAATTCGAGGCGAGCGGTCTCGGCGACGAGCGCTTCCGGAAACGCGACGCTCTTGATTGTCTGGCGGTTCTGCGCTGCGGCGGGCGTGGCAGAGAGCAAGAAGATTCCAAGCGAGCGGATGATGCGCATTGATGGCTCCGTAGGGATGCGCATCTGACGGAGCGGCGGGTGGGATGGTGTCAGGGGGCGACTAGCCGGTTTTGAGTGTGCCGGTGGGTGGAGCACCCGGAAAGTGGCGCGAAACCTCAGTTGGAAGGAGGCAGGGAGCGGGTGGGTGGAGGTCGTGAGCGGATGGATGCGGCGCTTTGCTGTCTGGATGTTGGCTATCCCGATGTTGGTGCGTGGTCGCGGCGCCGACGAGGAGGGCCTTGAGGTTTTGCTGGACGTGGTGAGCCGTGAGATACTGGCATGCGGCATTTAGAAGGAGTGTGCGGGGGCACGGAGACGGGCCCACAATCGCCGGATGCAGGGGCTCCGTTTTCTGATGGATGCGGACTGGCTCGGGAAGGAGGCCGGCTTGGTTTGGACGGACGTCGTGCTGGTTCTGGTGGAGATGCCGAGGAGACGGGGCGAGGTGGTGGGTAGATGGAAGGGCGCTCGGTCGATACGGATGGCCGGTGCGATCGGGATTCTTGCGGTATGATCAATCC
>JBDSMX010000227.1:0-6236 GCA_039915645.1 Gemmatimonadales bacterium
GCAGAATCAATGCGGAGATCTGTCATGGCAGGCCAGCGATCGGGATAGCCGATCCCTACGTAGAGGCCGCGAACCTTGGCGAGCGCCTTGGCCTTCGTCGCCGGCGACATCCACGTTGCCGCCTCGACCCTCCGCGCAAACGCCGCCTGCACCGCCGTCACCACGCGAACGACACGCGACTTCTGCTCTGGCGGGAAGTACTTCCGGGCGTAGAGCTCCCCGATGGCATCGCTCATCGCGACCTGGGTGACCTCGAGTGCGCGCACCGCTCTGCTCGCGCCCGGTGCCGCCCCCGCCGCTGCGTGCATCGCTCGCGCTGCCTCGGAAAAATCGCGTGGCAGTACCTCGGCGTACTCATCGAGCAGGTGGAAGCGAAGGTAGTCCTGCCACACGGCGAGTGGCTCGGATCCCACCAGGCTCGCGATGCCGCGCAGCGCGGCAGGCTGCCACGCAACGATGTTGGTCTGGTGCCCAAGACCCGCCGCGGCAAAGAATACGGGCCAGTCTATCCCGGGCGCCTGTCGGGAATACTCCGCGCGCGACCACACGGAATCAGCGTTGCGATCATTGGCCGAGGCCTCTGGCGTTGCCTCGCGCTGCGCCAGTGCGATCTCGAGCGCGAGTACCGATGCGGCGCGGTCCGGCGCACGATCGAAGCCAGCGAGCGACAGCAGCTTCGCGATATACGCCTGATACTCCGCCCTGAGCGTCTGCATCGCGGCGTCGCTGGCGAGGTACTGATCGCGGCGTGGAAGGCCGAGTCCGCCCTGCACCAGAAAGGCGACAAACTCTTTTTCACCGTGAATGCTCGTCTCCACTGAGAGTCCGATCAGGTGCGCCGACTGATAGACGCCCCAGTTCAACGGATCGACGTCACCGCGCACCCAGCGCCCCAGCAACGCCGACAGTGCCGTTCGGTCGTGGAGTCCGGCGATACTGTCGAGGGCCGAACGCAGCGGCGCAATTCCCTTCTTCTCACTCGTCTGCTCGTCAAGCCAGGCCGCACGAAAATCGGCGACTTGTCGTCCCGGAGTACCAGCCGGTGCACTTCGGGCATCGTCGATGAGCTGCACGATCCGTTGGCGAGTGAGCGCGCTGACCTCGTCGCGAGAACCCCAGCGCAGCTTCCCTTCGGGGAGCGTCGTCGCCTTCAGCCATGCGCCGTTGGCATAGCCGTAGAAATCGTCGCCGGGCTTGATACCGGGGTCGACGCTACGCTCAAGGGCGGAGGAGTTTGTGCGCTGGGCACGGGCCAGGGTCGGCACAATCAGGATGAGCACCGCAAAGAGGATCGCGGCGCGCAGCACGCTGGGAGTGGAGTGGGTAAGCATGGTGCGAACGATACCGGTCGCGCCCCCCCGGGGCGCCGCGCCAGCCGACAACTTTGAATCACTTTCGGACAGCACGCTCCAGGCCGGTTCCCGCTTCGCGAGCGTGGTGTAGATTCCACCCCGGAGGCAATGTCCTGAAATGATCGCACCCGCCAAGCCGATCGAAGTCCTCTTCGTGATCCTGCCGCACTCGCTGCTGCTCGACATCGCCGGGCCAGCCGAGGCGTTTCGGCTCGCCAACCAGCATCGGGAGCGCTTGGGGTTGCCCGCGCGATTTCGACTTCACTTTGCCGGCCCGGTCACGACTCCGCCCACCTCCGTCGGACTCGCACTCGCCAACCTCTCGCCCCTGCCGCGCCAGCTCGACACGCCCACCTGGGTCGTGGTCGTCGGTCAGCCCACGGAACATCTCCACGACGTCACCCCCGCGATGAAAACCACCGCGAAATGGCTGCAGCAACAATTGCGAACTTCCCTGCAGGCCAAAGATCTCACCCACCGACTGGTGACGATCTGTTCGGGCACCCTGCTGGCTGCGCGTGCGGATGTCCTGGGCACGCGACGCTGCACCACCCATCACGAATTGCTGGGAACACTCCGCACCCTGGCACCCGCCGCGCAGGTGATCGACAACCGCGTCTTCGTGATCGACGGCCCGGTCGCATCGAGCGCGGGCATCACGGCGGGGATCGACATTGCGCTGCACCTGATTGCCGAAGAGTGTGGCGAGGCGTTGTCGGCGAGCGTGGCCGAGGATATGGTGGTGTATCTCCGGCGATCGCCGAGCGATCCGGAGCAATCACCCTTCCACATGCATCGTCGCCATCTGCACGCCACGGTGCACCGGGTCCAGGACGCCATCACTCGGCACCCCCAACGCGACTGGGACATCGATTCGCTCGCGGAGGTGGGTCACACCACCTCGCGCCATCTGCTGCGCCTCTTTAGCGAACACGCCGGCATCTCTGCGCTGCACTACCTGCGGCTGATCCGCCTCGAACGGGCGCGTCAATCGCTCGAGTTCGGTGCCAGCGTGAGCAGGGCAGCAGAGGTCGCCGGATTCCGTTCGGGGTTGCAGCTGCGCCGGGCCTGGGCGAGTCAGTGGGGTGGGTCGCCACGGGACATCGCCCAACCGAGGCAGGCCACTATCTGAGTGGAAATCCAGTGACGGGTGGACCGCCGCTGCGACCAGCGACTATCATACTCCGTCCCCACTGGACCCCTCCCACCCGATCGGAATCGCCCAATGCGCCCAGCTGCCGTTCGCCTTGCCAGTGTCATCACTGGCGCCCTGATCTTTGCCGCGCCACTGGCGGGGCAGCAGACCAAGGTCGTCGCCACCACGGTGCCGCTGACCTTCCCGACGACCGATGCCGTCCTCAAGCGGATCTGGTCGGTCGGCATGGACTCGTCCCGCCTCGAGCGGCTCGCGTCGTCACTCTTCGACTCGGTGGGTCCGCGCCTTACCGGCTCGCCGGGGATCCTTGCGGCGAGCAACTGGGCGATCGCGCAGTACAAGTCGTGGGGGATCGACGCCAAGCGTGACAACTACGGCACTTGGCGTGGCTGGCGCCGCGGTACCTCGCACATCGATCTGGTCGGACCGCGCACCCGTTCGCTCGAGGGCACCATGCTCGCCTGGAGCCCGGGCACCGGCGTGAAGCCAGTGACGGCCGAGGTGATCACTCTGCCAAAGTTTGCCGACAGCACCGCCTTCGTGAAGTGGCTTCCCACGGCGCGTGGCAAGATCGTGATGCTCTCGCCGGCGTGGCCCACCTGCCGCCCGTCGGAAGACTGGTACCGCTTCGCCACGGCCGCATCGAAGGCGAAGATGGACACGATGATCTCGGCGATGCAGACGGACTGGGCGCCGAGTGCCGACAGCACCAAGCTCTACCGCGGCACCGGCCGGTCGATGGGCCTCGGCACTGGTACCCTCGGCATTCGACTCGAACAGGCCGGTATCGTCGGGATGGTCACCTCGCGCAACAAGCTGAGCGGATTCGGCCTGCCACCCGCCGGCCCTGGCGGACCCGGTGGCGGACGCGGCCCCGGCGGCGGCGCGCCCGCCGCTGCAGATGGCTCGATGCGTGGCGGCGGTGCCGCCTCGACGATTACCCCGGGCCCGACTTTCCAGGGCGCCGGCGGCTGGGGCACGATCGAAATCTTCGAGACCTACAACAAGATCGCTCCAGCCGTCACCCTCTCGTGCGAAGACTATGCCCTGCTCTATCGTCTCGCCGAGAACAAGATGAAGCCGCGGCTCCGCCTCGATCTCGATGCGAAGCTGCTCGGTGAAGTGCCGGCGTTCAACACCATCGCGACGATCAAGGGCTCCGAGAAGCCTGATGAGTATGTCGTGCTGTCGGCCCACTTCGACTCGTGGGATGGTTCGTCCGGCGCGACCGACAACGGCACCGGCACGCTGATGGCGATGGAAGCGATGCGGATCCTCAAGCAGGTATACCCGCATCCTAAGCGCACCATCATCGTCGGTCACTGGGCCAGCGAAGAACAGGGACTCAACGGTTCGCGCGCCTTCGCGACCGATCACCCTGAGGTGATGAAGGGATTGCAGGCGCTCTTCAACCAGGACAACGGGACCGGGCGAGTGCAGTCCCTCTCTGCAGCAGGCCTCACCAACATCGGCCCGCACCTCAAGGATTGGTACGCCAAGCTGCCGAGCTTCTTCACCGACAGCATGAGCGCGAACGTGGTGTCGTGGTCGTTCCGGGACGCACCGACCGGCAACCCCGGCGGCACCGACGGCGCGGTGTTCGCATGCTATGGCACGCCTTCGATCGGCATGGGTGCGGTGGGCTGGAACTACGGCAACTACACCTGGCACACCAACCGCGACACCTACGACAAGCTGGTGTTCGACGATCTCAAGCACAACGCGACGCTAGCCGCGATGATGGCCTACCTGGCCTCAGAGGATCCGACCTTCATCGATCGGGCCAAGTCCCCGGGTACCTGGCCCGCGAACTGGCCCGCCAACTGCGGCGACGCCCCGCGGAAGACCAAGCCGCGCTTCTAGTCGCGGTGGCATGACGCTCAACGGGCGAGTGGCGCAGGACCGGCCACTCGCCCGTTGTCGCGTCGGGGCGCGGAACCATCCCGGCCCCCATCCCGTCCGGAGGCCGGCACCACTAGAATTTGCCGTTCCCCTGGACTGGAGTTGAAGGTGCCAGCCGACCAGCGTGTGGTCTGTCCCGAGCTGATTGGACGTGCGGCGCCACTGGCGACGGCGCAGCACACGCTCGGTCGGGCACGCGACGCGCACGGCAGCACGCTGCTGATCTCCGGCGAGGCAGGCATCGGCAAGTCGCGCATGGTCCGGGAGATCGTGGCGCATGCCCGCTCCCTCGGCTTCGTCAGTCTGGTGGGGACCTGCTTCCAGGCCGATCGCACCTCGCCCTACGCGCCCCTCCTCGATCTTGTCCACGTGCTCGCGGCCACGACATCACCCGCGCTCGCGGCGCATTGCTTCGGCCCGGCGGCGGCCGAATTGCTGGCGCTCTTCCCGGAACTGCAGGGGATCTTTCCCGATGCCACGGCGGCGCCCGCACGCGATCCCGAAGAGAGTCGACGCCGTCTCCACCACGCGATGACCAGCGCGATCCATCAGCTCGCACGAACCCAGCCGGTGCTCCTCGTCTTCGAGGATGTCCACTGGAGCGATGATGCCACCCTCGACTTGCTGCGGACGCTCGCGCGGCAACTGGTGACCCACCGGGTCGTGCTGGCCCTCGTCTTCCGCAACGACGAGATCGAGTCCGATCTCGCCCGGTTGCTGGCGGATCTGGATCGCGCCCGCTGCGCCGCCGATGTTCCCCTCCGTCCGCTCGATGCAACTGAGTGCGCCAGCATGCTGCGAGCGATCTTCGGTCCGCAGGCGATCTTCGATCAGTCCTTCGTGACCCGCCTGCACGAAGCGACTGAAGGGAATCCCTTCTTCGTCGAGGAGATGCTCAAGGCGCTCGTCGTTGCCGGCGATCTGGAGCGGAGCAACGAGACCTGGCGCGCCAAACCGCTCGACCAGATTCCGATCCCGCGATCGGCCACCGAGGCCGTGACGCGCCGTCTCGCGGGTCTCAGCACCGAGGCGCGTGAAGTCGCCTCCGTCGCCGCGGTGGCGGGACGACGTTTCGATTTCGGCCTGGTCCAGTCGGTGACCGGGTACGACGATCGCATCGTCCTCGGCGCCATGAAGGAACTCGTGAACGCGCAGCTGGTGGTTGAGGAGAGCGCGGACCGCTTCGCTTTCCGCCACGCGCTCAGCCGGGAATCACTGCGCACGCAACTGCTCGCCAGGGAGCGGGTCACCCTCCATCGCGCGATCGCGAAGGCCATCGAACAGCAGCACGGCGGGCACACCGACGACCTCGACGACACCCTCGCGTATCACTCATTCGAGGCCGGATCGTGGATCTCCGCCATCCGCTATGCCCGTCGTGCGGCCGCCCACGCGGTGGCGCTCGGCGCGCCTCGCGAGGCGCTGCTTCAGCTCGACCGGGCGGTGACCGCATCGAGGTCTGCCGCGACGCCGATCGAACCGGCGCTGCTGCTCGCGCGCGGTCGGGTACACGAGACGCTCGGCGACTTCCCGCGCGCGCATGAGGACTTCGAGGCCGCCCTCGCCGCCGCTCGCGCTGCGGGCGACGGACTGGCAACGTGGGAGGCCCTCTATGCCGCGGGGATGCTCTGGGCCGCCCGGGACTATGCCCGAGCCGGTACCTATCGCCGAGAGGCGCTCGACGTCGCACGCACGATTGGTGAGCCGCGGCTGATCGCCCGCAGTCTCAATCGCGTCGGCAACTGGCATGTGAACGGCGAGGATATCGCGTCGGGCATTCCGTTCCACGACGAGGCGCTCGCGCTCTTCGAGGGCATCGACGACCG